>NC_008576.1:4225000-4525000 GCF_000014865.1 Magnetococcus marinus MC-1 | reverse complement strand
GGTTGGCGGTACGGATGGCGATGTCGCGGTGGGGAATGATCACCTCTGTGGCTCCCACGGCCAAAATGGCATCGCCTTGTCGCTCCGAATCCACCTGCACCAGGATCTTTGGAATCCTCCGCATTTGCAAAGAATGGGTCGTCAGCACCGCGATATCAAAGGCACGTCGGATGGCGATGACCGCCACATCCACGTCGTAGGCCCCCACGGCCTCCATGGCATGTTCGTCGGTGGCATCGCAGCAGATGGCCCGGGCGACGTGGTCCTTCACCGCATCCACCGCGCGGTCATCGATGTCAACCGCTAGAACCACGCCGCCGCCGTTGGCCAACGCCAACGCCGCCTGCCGCCCGAAAGCACCCAACCCAGCGACTAGAAACCGCTCGTTCATGTGTTATCCTTTTCCTATCCACTATCCAACGTTGACGGACTCGTCAGGCAGTTTGTAGCGCTCCCGGGGCCGTCGTCCCATCAGCGTTAGCCCCAATACCAGAGGACCCAGGCGACCCACAAACATCAACACAATGATGATTACTTTGCCGATGGCAGAGAGCCCCGCTGTCACCCCGGTGGACAATCCCACGGTCGCCAAGGCGGAGACCGTCTCGAACAGCAACGCCAGACTTCGGTCGTGGGCGGGGTCGTAAGCCTGCAACCCCGTTTCGCTGATCAACAGGGCAAGAAATCCAGCCACCGCCAGTACCGCGAAAGCCGCGAAGGTCAGCATGGCGGTGAGTACCGCCTGAGCGGGGATTGTTCGGTCTAGAAATTCAACCCCCTCACGGTTGCGCAGCCGCGACATCAGCATGGCCGCCATAATTCCCACCGTGGTGGTTTTCATACCCCCCGCCGTGGAGCCCGGCGAGCCGCCCACCGCCATGAACAGGATCACCAGGTAGAGGGTAGGCGCGGTCAAGCGGGCGGTGTCGATGGTATTGAAACCAGCGGTGCGGGAGGTGATCGAGAGGAACAGCGCCGACAACGCCGACGAGACCCCGTTCTCCCCGGCCGCTGTGCCACCCTGCTCCAGCAGGAAGAACAGCACCGTGCCAAGCGGAACCAGAATACCGGTCATGATCAGGACCATCCGGCTGTGTAGGGAGAGCCGCCCCGGTTGTCCCCGCCGCCAGAGCACCAGACGATGAGAGAGGTCGGTGAAGACAACAAATCCCAATCCGCCGGTGACGATCAATCCCATAATGGTCAGGTTGACCAGCGGATCGTCCCGGTAGGGCATCAGGCTGTCCGAGAGCAGGCCAAAACCCGCGTTGCAGAAGGCGGAGATGGAGTAGAAAATTCCCATCCAGAGCGCCTCGGTAAAGGGCATCTCCAAGGCGAAACGCCCGGTCAGTAGCACCGCGCCAACGCCCTCCAGGGCAAAAGTGAAGAGCACGATGTGCCGCAGCAGGGCACCGGGATGGACCTCCCCAGGGAGTGTACCGTGGGTGGTGGCCAACATGGCCCTGCGCATGAAATCGAGCCGTCCCCCCTGAATGGCGATAAAAAAGTTGGTAAAGGTCAGGAAACCCAATCCACCGACCTGGATCAGCGCCAGAATGACAGCTTGACCCAGAAAGGAAAAATCCTGCCCGGTATCCAGAGTGACCAGCCCGGTCACGCAGACGGCAGAAGTGGAGGTAAACAGGGCATCCAGCCAGGAAACCGGATGGCCAGCGGGATCGGCTGCCGACCAGGGGGTAAACAGCAGCAGCGCACCGATGATGATGACCATCGCAAAGGATTGGACCACCAAGCGGACGCCGTCCACTTCGTTACGTATCAACACAGCCACGGTTCACCTCTTGTTCCGCGTCGAAGAGCACAGGACGACCACCCTCTACGCGTCCGGTGGTTGCAAAAGTCGATGGGCCAAGGTAGCCGTTCCCCCTGACGAGGGCTGCTCATGGGCAGGCTCCTAGCGTGGTGTCTGGCCGTGCTGGCGGACGCTCCACTGCGGGCAGGGTAAAGGTGAAGACGGCTCCGCCGCCTGGAGCGCCTGCTACGCCGACCTCGCCATTATGAGCACGGACAATCTCCCGCACGATGGTCAGGCCTAGGCCTACTCCGCTGTCGGGGCACTGGCCCGTGCCACGCCAGAAGGGTTCAAAGACCTGCGTCCGATCCTCCACGGCGACGCCGCAACCGCTGTCTGTCACCAAGAACCGGACCATGCCTACTTCGGAAATGGCGGAGACCGTCACCGCGCCTCTGGGTGGGGTATGGCGCAGCGCGTTGGCCAATAGGTTGTCGAAGACATGCGCCAGGCGCGGGGAATCCGCCAACACCTCTGGAAGATCGGCAGGAACCCGAACATTCAGCGCGATTCCGCGCCGGTTGGCGTCCTCTTGATGGATGCGCGTGGCCTCTTCCGCCAACCACTGGGGACGGACCGCCTCTCGGTTGAGCCTTCTGAATCCGGCCTCGGCTCGGTGAATGTCCAGCAGGTCATCGAGGATCTTCACCATGCGTTCACTTTCGTCCCGGGCTGTTTGCAGTAGATCCTCCTGACGCGCCGTCAGTGGTTCCGACGCCTCCTGTAGCAGCAGATGCAAGGACATACGCAAGGCCGTTAGCGGCGTCTTTAACTGATGGGAGACCGTGCCTACCACACTACGCTTCAGCTCCCGCTGTTCTCTGACTTGGGTGAAGTCCTTGAGGATGATGGCCACACCAACAGGTTCGGTGGCGGTGCCGGTCTGGTTCTCTGTCAGGGAGTGGATGGGAGTGGCCAGTGGACGAAAAAACCGTTCCTCGCCATCCACGAATCGCTGGATCAGGTCGTCTGGATTAGGGGGTTCTTGGGGCGTGGCCTCCAACAGCGCTTTTTCAGCCAATTCCTGGATCATCTCCAAGCCAGATTCACGCAGTGGCAATCCAGATTTCAATCCGAACCAATGCTCTGCTAAAGTGGAGGCCTCTTCTATGCGGCCCTCTGCATCCACGATTGCCACCGTCACCGGCAGTGCCTGGAACACCTCGCCCATAGCTTGCCGGTTGCGTGCCACGTCCCGTTGGTCGCGGCGGCGCAGTTCGCGGATCGTGGCAGCCATGGCATTAAACCCGCTGGCCAAACGGGCAAACTCATCGCGCCCGCCAACGGAGAGCACCAGATCGAAGTTGCCGCCCCGAATCTCCTCCACCGAACGGGTCAAATGGCGTATTGGGTGCAGAATCCAGAGCTGGATCAGATGACCAAAGAGTATGGTTGTCAAGCCGCAAGCGAGCAGTGACCACAGGATCACCCGAGCGGTCAGAGCTGCCTTGGCGCGGGCACGATCATTGGCCTCGGACATGTTACTCTGGTTCATCTCCAACAGCGCATTGGCCAGGGATTTGATCTCCTGAAAACGCGGCAACAGGCGGGCAAAATAGTCGGTCCGGCGGGACGCCTCCTCCCGAGCGGGATCAACCACGGTGGGAATGGTTTCAATAAACGCGTCGAACGCTCGGGAGAGCCGTTCGGCTGTCTCCTGTTCACCTGGCAGGGTGATGTTGCCCATCTCCACATCCAGGGCCTTGCGGAAGTCGGCAATGCCTGCGTCGAGGATAGCGGCACCTTCATGCCCACGTCCGGCAAAATGGAACAGCACGCCGCTGTCCATACGTTCCAGCGCCTCCTTCATCTCTTGGCTGGCGATGACACTGCGGTAGTTCTCCCGCAGAATGACATCCACCGCCTCGCCGAGTTCGGTGAGATGGGCCAGGATCACCAGCCCAGACCCCGCCACGGTGGCCAGCATGACCACCCACACGGCCAGAATTTTTGACCGGATTCCGTACATTTGGCTCTCCCGATACCATGATCAAGGACACGATTCTGCTGCCACTCCCTAAGCAAGACGAGGGCCATGGATATGATCTTTAAATATCAATATGTTATGCATATAATAAGGAGAAATCACCTTGCAAACCTCAAGGATTTCAGAGCATGGTCTTGCATTTTGCAAGGTTGTGGGAAAAGCAGTCGCGCAGGTGAGCGCCGCGCGGTCAGGGTCAGATGCTGTACTGACGTCGTTTGCGCCACAGGGTGGCTTGGTCCACCCCCAGGATCTCCGCCGCATCTTGAAAGGTACGGGTATTGCCGAGCACCAGCCGGATGTGGCGCTCCTCTACGGCCTCCAGGGAGACGGGATCGCCCAACATGACCGGGTTGTTTTGGGGGGTGAGGGAGGGTGGTAAGTCGGGCAGGTCAATGCGGTCGCTGGTGCAAAGGATGGCTGCCCGCTCCAGAGCGTTGCGCAATTCCCGGACGTTGCCAGGCCAAGCGTGTTCCCGCAGCGCACGCAGTGCGGCGTCAGTGAATCCCTGCAAGTTTTTGTGACACTGGGCGGCGAAGAAGGGCAGCAGAGCGGCCGCCAACGCCTCCACATCATCTGGACGCTCCGCCAGGGAAGGCATGCGGATTTCGAACACCGCTAGGCGGAAGTACAGATCTTCGCGGAACCGACCCTCCCGCACCGCCCGCTCTAGATCAGCGTTGGTGGCGGCGATGATGCGTACATCGGCATGGCGGGTGTGGGATTCCCCCACCCGTTCATATTCCCGGTCCTGGAGAAAGCGCAACAGTTTGGGCTGTACCGCAAGGGGCAGGTCGGCGATTTCGTCCAGAAATAGGGTACCTCCTTCGCAGGCGGCAATACGCCCTGGCGCGTCCCGCACGGCATGGGTGAAGGCCCCCCGAATATGGCCGAACAGTTCACTTTCCAACAGATCATGGGAGAGAGAGGGGCAGGAGACAACGCCGAAGGGTTTGTCCCAGCGGTCGCCCCAGTTGTGAATGGAACGGGCCAATACCCCCTTGCCGGTTCCGCTCGCCCCCAGCAACAGGACGGTGGAGGGGGTGGGTGCCACCTGCCGCGCTAAATGGATGGCCCGCACCATCTCTGGATGTCGGGAGTGCAGATGCGCTGCGGGTTCGGTACGGGCCAGATCGGCGCGTAATCCTTCTACCTGCCGTTGCAGTCGGCAGACCGTTTCCGCTCGTTGCACCATGAGTAGGATCTGTTCGGGGGTGAACGGCTTTGGCAGATAATCCACCGCACCCCGGCGCATGGCCTCTACGGCGGTGGAGATGGTGGCGTAGGCGGTGATGACCGCCACTTGGATACCTGGCGCGTTGTTCAGCAATTCGGGAATCAGATCCAGGCCATCGTCGGTGCCCAGGCGCAGATCCAGGAACGCCAAGTCGAACCCTTGCCGCTGAGTAACGTCCCGGGCATCTCGAGCGTTGCCGACGGCCGCCACCCGATGTCCGGCCCCTTCCAGGCAGTAGGCGATGGTCTTGCGGATGTTGAGTTCGTCGTCGATGACCAAAATGTTCATGGTAGGTGGTTGTGGAGCATGCGGATCGGAAGATAAGGTTTGCCTGTGGCTCGCATGATGATCTTTTCACGTTGAAGGGTGTTCCGCCACGCTACTGGAAGAGGGGAAGAACCAATCTCGAGAACCCGTCTGAACTTCATGGTGGCCTATGCAAAGGATCATAGCTTCGATTGCCACCCAAATCCAGGGAAGCCATAGGGTCAAGGTTCTCAAGGGCAAGCAGGTTCTTGTCAAACGTCGCTTCGAGGCGACCTTCGCTTTGTCAGGGCCTGTGCGCCCCTTACTGCCCGATTAAACGCCCCAGACGTTCCTCCACATGGAGCTGTCGCACATCGTCCCAATCTTCATGGTGAGCGACGACCAACCCCTTAAAGTTAAGGGCCTTGAGCAGTGGTTGAGCCGCACTATCCTGCGCCATGTTGAGCATGGCCTGTTGGAGTTTTTGCACCATGACGGAATCTAACCCCGGTCTGGCGGCAAAGGCATGGGGGGTATAACCTTCGGTGGTCCAGAGCACTTTAAGCTGGGCGCGTATTTGGGGATCCACATTACCCAGGGTGCGTTGTATCCCCCCGCCTGCGGTAAAGAGTCCTTTAGCCACCGAGCGATAAACCGAATCATGGGACGACACATAGTGGGCGTCGAAGCGGATACCCTGTTGAGCCAGCTGGCTACGGGGTAACACACTGGCGGCAAAAGCGGCGGGTGCGGGAAAGGCCAGTGCCTTGCCAGAGAGCTCTTGTAAAGCGGTGATGGGGCTATCCTTACGCACCACCATAAGCCCTTTAATCCGCTTATCCTGTTGTTTGGCAAAGGCTCGGTAACCGGGCGTTTGGCCAAATACGGTGTAGTGATAGGGGTTCATGTAGGCGATATCATAGCGCGCTTCGCCCACCCGTTTTTCAAACTCGGGTATGTTGGGGGCGGTGCGAAAGCGTAAGGTATAACCGGTTTTTTCGCTTAAATAGTGCAGCATCGGAATCCAATTTTGCGCCAATTTAAGGGCGGATTGCTGGGGGACAATGCCAAATTGCAAGGTGGTGTCAGGTTCGTGTTGGGCCCAAGCGCTGGTGGCTGTCACCATGGCCAAGGCAAATAGGCTCAGTGAGGTTTTGATTTGCATGACAAACTCCCTTGCGTTGTTTGGGGTCGGAGTCTGCACCATGCCCGGCTCCTTGCTTTATCTATCTCAAGGGCCATGCCATGCTATATATATATGAAAATGAAATGATTTTGTTTATTGATAAAGGTAGGGTCATGCGCTTTTCATTGCAAAATGCAAAGCCGCTCTTGAAATTTGCAAAGGGGGGGGATAAGCGTTTGGTCGTAGGGGCAGAGGCAAAAGCGTATTGCTTAATCGGTGGGATAGCATGAAGGCGCATCCATCACCCGGCGGGCACACCGCGAGGCGAGGGATGCCTTAATCTTGGTTGAGGGGTTGGTGAATAATCTCCACCGGTTGCAGCAGCACCAGACAGCCTTCGAGCAGGGGTTGTAGATCCAGGGCCAGTTGACGTAGCTGGCTTTCATCATGGATCGCTTCGAGCATGAGGGGTAGATGCTCGGAGAGACGCAGCAGGGAGGTGGCATGCATCTGCTGATGGCTGCCATAGCCCATGACCCCACGATAGAGGGTTGCTCCAGGCACACCAGCCTCTTTGAGGCGCTCCATCAGCACACCAGAGAGGGATGGACCACCTAGGCCGGTGTGGTCATCCTCGTTTAGGTAGATGCGCAGCAGTGCCAGATGTTGCGATGCGCCCATGGTGGGGTCTCCGTGGTGCATTAAAAGGCAATCAACAGGTAGAAGAACAGGATAACACTGATGGCGAGTTGCACGATCATGCCCAGTTCCCAGCCGTCGGTACTGCGGCGGCGGCGCTTGGTTTTGAGGGTCAGACCGGTCGCGGCGCTAAGGATGACAAAAGGAGCCAGCATGGTGGCATAACCCATCATGGTGGTATCATACTTGGGGGTGTTGGATATATTGTAAGCCTGGGTAAAAAAGGTGGCAAAATTGGGCAGCCCCAGGTGGATAAAGATCAACATAGCGACAAACAGCAGCCAGCCGATCACATACAGCGCGACAATGCTTTTTAGGATAACATCCATGCCCTTACGGCGGTTTTTATCCCCCACATAGAGGGTGCTGGTTTTTTTACGGCGCGCCTCATGGTAGGCATGGGCTTTGGCCAGAGCGGGATCTTTGGCCACCTGTTCCTGCACGGCGGTAAGGGGTGCTGTGGGTGCCCCTGCGGGTGGAACGGGTGCCCCGGTGGCGGCTGTGGCAGCGGGGACCGCCGGTTGAGGCGCCACAGGTTGGCTTGGGGCTGTGGGGCTTGGTGCAGGGGTTTCAGCCATGAAAAAGTCTCCAGCAGGGGTGTTTTTTTTAAACGGGCATGCCACCGGATTTAGATCCATGGCCACACAGTTATGATACGACTAAAAAGCCAAGGGCAACAAGCGGCTTTGGCGAATAGGGGTTGTGGTCAACCTCGCTAAAAGCGAGAATAGTAGGGCGTAGACCGGGTTGGTCACGGCGCGATCCCTTTAAATAACCCTTTTAACGGGAGCTGACCTATGTCAGGCCGTTTTGTTAAGTTACAGGCTCAACACGGTTTTACCATGATTGAGCTCTCGATGGTATTGGTGGTTGTGGGGCTGTTGATTGCAGCCAGCATCAGTCTGCTGCCCGGCACCCAGCAATCCCTGGAATTAAAAGAGACCAAGAGCATCCTCAAAGAGATGAAGGCCGCCTTAGTGGGCTACGCGGCAGCGAATGGTCATTTACCCTGCCCAGATATGAATGCCACACCAGATGGCACGGAAGATCGAACGGGTGCTGTGTGTGATGGTGCCGTGGGTTTTTTCCCCTATCGAACCTTGGGCTTAGGTAATGGGGTAGATGCCTGGGGTGGGCATGTGGTCTACGGCATTCACGATGCCAATGCACAAGGGGATTTAACGGACAACAGTGTGAATATGTGCTTGGATACTTCAGAGCTGGTGAAGCTTTCAAAATTAGATCTGATTAACGATCTCAATAGTGGTGTGCGCATCAGTAAAATGATTACCCAGGATCTTGGTGCCAACCCCAGCATCAATTTTAGCTGTGTGGATGCTGACAGTATGGCCGTGGCGTTGATCTTGATCAGCAAGGGTCCAACGGATGCCAACGCCAACGGGGATGGGGCCACCACCTACACCAAACGCTTTGACGGCAACAATGAAGATGTGTTGGCAGATAGCTGTTTCGACACTCCAGAGCGTGTGTGGTTTTTGCCGAATGTGGATACCACCACGGCGGTTCCCGCCACCAGTTATGATGACGTGGTGGAGGTGATGGGTTTTACCTCGCTCTACGCCAAAGCCTGTTTGACACCGTAGGGGAGGGCGAATCATGGCTTGCCATTCCCGCAGCGGGATAAGCCGGTGGCGCAGTGAAGAGGGGGGTTTTATCTTCTATTTTGCCATTATCTTGCTCTTCACCAGCCTGACCACCAGCGTGATTATCCGCTGGGTGAGCCGCACCCAGATGGAGGGGCGCACCAACACGGTGCGTGAGCACGGCCAATATCTGCTACTGGCCCGCGACACGGTCGAAGGCTTTGCCGCCATCAACTACCGCTTGCCCTGTCCGGCCTCAGACCTGCTGGGTGTGGAAGATTGCAAGGATGACGCTGCGAATACGGTCATGACGGGTTATCTGCCGTGGCGAACTTTAGGTTTGTTGTCAAGTTCTGGGTTCTACGGGAAAAATGTACCGAAATATGCGGTTCATTCAAATGGAGCCACCGTTGATTCAGCGACCAGTCCAGACCAGACCGATTTAACATCGGGGGATGGTGCGACGACAAAGCCACCCAATCTTAAGAATTTATGCGATTCACTGACTTTATTGATCGGTGATAATAGCAATGCATATATATATACAGACAACGGCGTAGGAACAACGGTGGGGATTCCCTTCATTATTGTACATAGTGGTATCTATGACCGAGATGGCGACGGGGATCTCTATGATGGCCTAAATGGAGATAATCCCAGTGTGCTTGATTTTGAGACATCCGAACAGGCACGGGAAGGTGAGCAGGGCCAGTATGACGACTGGGTGGTTCACAGTGGCACGGGCCGTTCTAATTCCCCCTTTTTAGATATGTATAACATGCTCAAAAAGGTTGATTCGGTAAACTGTCCATAAGGTTGTCTTTTGTGAGCAAAGATTCAAAACAAAGGCCAATGCAGCGCAGCACCGGCCTTTGTTTTCAGCAATCCCATGACCGGTTCAGGCCACCTTCATAATCTCATCAATGGCGGTCATCAACAGAGCCATCTCCTCTTCGGTGCCGATGGTGATGCGCAAAAATTCTGACAGTTGCGGAATGCTGCCAAAGTAGCGAATTAAGATCCCGCGTTTTTTTAAGGACTCCAGCCACTGCAAGCCATCCAGCCCCCCCTGGGGAACGCGGGCCAAGACAAAGTTGCCGTAGCTATCCTTAACTTCAAACCCACGCTTGCGTAACTGGGTGGTGGTCCATTGGCGTTGCTGCTTGATACGCGCTATCAGCGGGGCATAATCCGACCAGTTTTCATAGGCCGCCAACAGCGCCGCCTGGGCCACCCGGTCCACGTTGTAGGAGTCGCGCACCTTGTGCATCTGCAACGCCACATCGGCATGCATAAAACCGATGCCAATCCGCATGCCCGCCAATGACAGAGATTTGGAGGCACTGCGGGTGATGATTAAATTGGGGTGGGCGGCCAACAGCGGCAAACCATGATCCTCGGCAAAATCCCCATAGGCTTCATCCAGCACCACCACCGCGCTCTGTGCAACCGCTTGGCAAAGGGCCGCTACCTGCTCCAGGGGTACCACATGGCCAGTGGGGGCATTGGGCCGGGTAACAAAAATAAGCTTGGGTTGCAGGGCCACCAGCCCCTCTAGGGGTAGCCCCCCATCCGGTTGCCAGGGCACACTCCGATAGCAGCCACCCTGTATGGTCACTAACGCCTCATAGAGGGTGTAAGTGGGCTCCATGCTGGCAACCACCTGACCTGGGTCGATAAAGGTACGTAGCAGCATGGTTAACAGATCGTCCGAACCATTGCCCAAAATAATCTGCTCGGGGGTGAGTCCATGCCCCAACACCCGCGCGGCGGCTTCACGCACCCCATAGCCATCGGGACTGGGGTAGCGACGCAGGTTATCATGAATGGCGGCATGCATGGCCTGCTTGACGGCTTCGGGGGGGCCATAGGGGTTTTCATTGGTATTGAGCTTAATGACCTGCTCACCGGGTTTGGGTTGTTCACCCGGTGTATAGCCCGCCATAGCCAAAATTTCAGGACGCACCCACTGCTGTACGCTCATATCATGATCCATTTCTTTGCCTGATTGGCTATATCCTGTCGTGTACCGTTGGAAAACAGTAGTCCAGGGGTTAAAATAGGTAAGTTTAGGGTCTGTCGACCCCGATGACAAGTGAGAGGTTTATGCTCATGAGGCCGTTGGTGGTGGGTTAAGCCCTGCTACGGCCCGGTTTCATTGAGTTACTGGAGTGGTACCATGGAATTTACCTTAGCGATTGCACAGATCAACGCCCATGTGGGCGCATTGGAAAAAAATCGACTGGCCATGGTGTCAGCCGCCAAACATGCACGCCGCATGGGGGCCAAACTGGTGCTTTTTCCAGAGCTGGCCCTAACGGGCTATCCACCGGAAGATCTGCTGCATAAACCTTCGTTTCTACGCCGGGTCGAGCAAGAAGAGCTGGAGCTGCGGGATGCGCTAAGAGAGATTGGTGTGGATGCCATCTACGGCGTGCCACGGCGCAATGCAGCGGGCACCCTATGGAACGCCGCAGCCTTGATCGAACAAGGTATCGAGAGCCAGCTCTGCATCAAACAGGCACTGCCCAACTATGGGGTGTTTGACGAGCGCCGCTATTTTGAGCCCGGTGGCGAGACCCACAGCTTTAACTATCAAGAGATCCCCATGGGGATCAATATTTGTGAAGATATTTGGCAAGCCAAGGGGGCCGCCGCCCAACTGGCTAGGCAAGGGGCCAAACTGATTATTAACCTGAACGCCTCACCCTATCGGGTGGGTAAGTGGCAGGATCGCGAAGAGATTATCCGCGCCCGGGTGCAGGAGACCGGCCTGCCGGTGATCTACGTAAACTTGGTGGGGGGGCAGGATGAACTGGTGTTTGATGGCGGCTCATTTGCCATGGACCACACCGGTAAACTGGTGGAACGTTGCCGCTTTTTCAGTGAAGAGCTGCGGCTGATGCGGGTTAAATGGGATGGTCAAAACCCCGTGGTGTGGGTGCCGGTACACGGTATTGACAATGGCCCGGTGCGGCTGGTGGCCCCCATGGAGGGCGGCGATTGGCGCGCCCCCCGTGCCCATGGTGAGGATGTCGAACCCCCCATGGAGCCTTTGCATGAGATCTATACCGCCATGAAAATCGGCCTGCACGATTATGTGCGTAAAAATGGATTTCAGGGTGTGGTATTGGGTCTATCGGGTGGGGTGGATTCGGCCTTAACGGCAGCGGTGGCGGTGGATGCCCTAGGGGCCGATAAGGTGGAAAGTGTGATGATGCCCTCTGCATTCACCAGTGGGGAGTCCCTGAGTGATGCCGAGCTTTGCGCAGCCAATTTAGGGATTAAGTTGGGTAATCTGACCATCGGCCCGCTGTTTGAGCTGTTTAAACAGACCCTGGCCGAGGAGTTTGCCGGACTGCCCGAGGATGTGACCGAAGAGAATCTTCAGCCCCGCATTCGGGGGACCCTGCTCATGGCGCTTTCCAATAAAAAGGGCACCCTACTGCTCACCACAGGTAATAAGAGTGA
Source organism: Magnetococcus marinus MC-1 (assembly GCF_000014865.1). Classification (NCBI taxonomy): domain Bacteria; kingdom Pseudomonadati; phylum Pseudomonadota; class Magnetococcia; order Magnetococcales; family Magnetococcaceae; genus Magnetococcus; species Magnetococcus marinus. The sequence goes on along the minus strand of NC_008576.1, from coordinate 4,512,820 downwards.
GATGAGCGTGGGTTATGCGACCCTGTATGGCGATATGGCGGGGGGCTATTCGGTATTGAAGGATCTGCTCAAAACCACGGTATTTGAGCTATGCGAATGGCGCAATGAACAGGCGCGTAAAGAGGGCAAGCCGCTGCCGATTCCGCAAAACATTATCGACAAACCCCCCACGGCGGAGCTGCGTCACGACCAGAAAGATACCGATTCACTCCCCCCCTACGATATTTTGGACACAATCCTGCATCATTATGTGGAGCTGGAAGAGGGGCTCGATGAGATTGTGGCCGCAGGGATAGAGCGGGCCGAGGCGGTGCGGGTGATCGCCATGGTGGACCGCAACGAGTATAAACGCCGCCAAGCGCCGCCTGGAGTGCGCATTGTTGATCGTAATTTTGGCAAAGCGCGGCGCTATCCTTTGACCAACGGTTTTAAGGTTCGCTAAGTAAAGGGGTATTAAGGGGTTACAAGGGAGGTACAAGATTCGGGTACCTTTTAGGGTGAGCTCTTAGGTAATAGCGTTGCAGCGGTTTAAGCATCATCAAAAGAGTGTTAAGTGGAGTACGTTAGATGGAGCAGGAAACCAAGTCCAAGGATGGTGCGGGAGAGAGCGGTCATACGGCGAGTCATCCTCTGCAACAGTTGGGGGCGGAGTTAAAACAGGCCCGTGAGGCCCGTGGATTAACCATTGAGCAGGTGCATCGAGCCACCCGAATTCGGGAAGGCCATTTGCAAGCCTTGGAGCAGGGCACGGCAGAGTTGCTGCCAGGACAGACCTTTGCCGTTGGTTTTATGCGCATCTACATTCGCTTTTTGGGGTTGGATGAGGCCCGCTTGATTGACCGTTTTAGCGCCGCGATGAGCTACCGACGGGTCAGTTTGGATACCGAATTTTTTGCACCCCCCACCGAAACCAGCCGAACCCGGCCCGGTGGCTGGTTGATCGTTATCAGCGTGGTGGTGTTGGCCATACTGTTTGGGGGTTATGAGTGGATCAATCGTCCCCCTCAAGATCCTCCGGTGGCGGTACCGGCGCCAGTCTCATCGCGCCTGTCAGAGCAAGAGAGTGATGAAGCCCAGTTGGATCGTACCGAAGCCTTGGATCAAAGTGAGGTACAACCCATCAATGGAGAAGGTGACATCAGCCCAGGTGCCCCCCCCCTAGATGGCACGGAGAGCACCCAGGAGCGTAACGATCCAGATGTGCAAAATGGCCTAGGGGAACCAGAAGAGCTCGCAGGTGGCACTGCTGAAGCGAGCAAGGATGAGGTAAAATCAATACCTCCCCCCATTTTGGTGGGGGAGCGCTCGGTTATGGTAACACCTCCCGTGACCGAGAATCTGTTGCGTCCGGCCCCGGTGGTTACCAAAGATCGGCCCAAGCCGGTGCCTGCGGTGCGGCGTACCCTCGCCGATACCCTCGATGAAGCCCGCCGTGTGGATGAAGCCCGCCGTGTGGAGCAAAACCTCGCAGAAGAGGCTCGCCGTAGCACTGAACAGGCTCGCGCTGAACAAGCCCGTACCGAACAGGCCCGCGCCGAACAGGCCCGTACCGCGGCCCAGGCCCGCGCGGCTGAGCAAGCCCGTGTGGCTGAAGCCCGTGCCGAACAGGCCCGTGCCGCGGCCCAGGCCCGCGCGGCTGAGCAAGCCCGTGTGGCCGAAGCTCGCGCCGAACAGGCCCGTGCCGCGGCCCAGGCCCGTGTGGCTGAGCAAGCCCGTGTGGCCGAAGCCCGCGCCGAACAGGCCCGTGCCGCGGCCCAGGCCCGCGCGGCTGAGCAAGCCTTACCCAACGATCTCATTTTCAAGCCCAAGGGGAGCAGTGGCACAGCAGTGGCCGGTTTAACCGATCTGTTCCAACAGGAAGCCTACAATCCGTTGGATGGTGTGTTTACCCCCAACAAACCCAGCAGACAGCTTGTGCAAGCGGTGGAGCCGGAGCCAGAACAGGCCCCCAAACGGGTGAGCACCACGTTAAGCACAGAGCGCAGTGATTATGATGTGATTATCCATGCGGCCAACCGGGTATGGGTACGCATCTATAATGACCATGGCTTTAAGCGTGAACTGTTTATCAATGCCGGTAGTCAATATGAGATTCCCAATGAGGGCGGACCCTATTATGTGCGTATTGGCGACGCAGGTAGTATCAGCTTTACCGTTAAGGGTAAGCATATTCCCCCGTTAGGGCGTCGTGGTACGCTGATCCGTAAACTTGAACTCCAGCCCGATGTGCTCATGGCCCGCTACGCCCAAGCGCAACAGGGCTTATAAACGATAAGGTTGGTAGAGCATATGGCCCATACCGTCTCCTTGGTGGCCCCTCGTCGTCAAACTCGGCCTGTGCAGGTGGGTTCGGTACAGGTGGGTGGGGATGCCCCCATCTCTGTGCAATCCATGACCAATACCGACACCCGAGATCTGCCGGCGACCCTGGCACAGATCCATGCCATTGCCCAAGCTGGGGCCGATTTGGTGCGGGTTTCCTGCCCCGATATGGCCTCGGCAGAAGCGGTAAAGGCGTTGGTGGCGCAGGCACCGGTGCCCCTGATTGCGGATATCCATTTTGATCATCGGTTGGCATTAAAGGCGTTGGCGTGTGGCATTCATTGTCTACGTATTAACCCCGGTAATATTGGCAGTACCGCACGGGTGCAAGAGGTGGTGGCCGCCGCGCGAGAACGTTGTGTGCCCATTCGTATTGGGGTCAATGCGGGCTCTTTAGAAAAGCAACTGCTGGAAAAATATGGCGAGCCCTGTGCCGAAGCCATGGTGGAGTCGGCTCTGCACCATATTCATATTTTAGAAGATCTAAATTACCCCGAAATCAAGGTTAGCCTAAAGGCCAGCGATGTGGGTATGACGGTAATGGCCTATCGCCAACTGGCGAGCAAGGTTAACTACCCACTGCACCTGGGGATAACCGAGGCCGGGGGCATGCGCAGTGGCTCGGTAAAATCGGCCATTGGTCTTGGGCTGTTGCTTGCGGAGGGAATCGGCGATACCCTGCGGGTCTCCCTGTCAGCAGATCCGGTGGAGGAGATTAAGGTTGGCTTCGATATCCTTAAATCCTTGGGGTTGCGCAGTTTGGGTGTCAATATTATCGCCTGCCCCACCTGTGCCCGACAAGAATTTAAGGTTATTGATGTGGTGGCCGAATTGGAGCGCCGTCTGGCCCATATTCGTGAACCGGTGACATTGTCAATCATCGGCTGTGTGGTCAATGGCCCCGGTGAGGCCAAAGAGACCATGGTGGGTGTGGTGGGGGGACAGGGCGAAAACCTGCTCTACCAACACGGCCAAACCATCGGTAAGCGTGGTGATGCCGAGCTGGTGGAAACGGTGGTGGAGCAGGTAGAAGCCATCGCCCAACAGATGCGGGCAGCCAAAGAGAAAGCAGAAGCGGAATAGAATATGATGATCCAACCCGTTCGCGGCGTCCGGGATATTATGCCCGATGAGAGTGTCCGCTGGCAGTTTATTGAATCGACCCTGCGCCGCGTGTTTGGCCAATATGGCTTTGGTGAGATACGCATCCCCCTGTTTGAAAAGACCGAACTGTTTGCCCGCGCGGTGGGCGAAACCACGGATATTGTAGAAAAAGAGATGTACACCTTTGAAGATCGGGGGGGGGAGTCCCTGGCCTTGCGTCCAGAGGGTACCGCTTCGGTGGTGCGGAGCTTTATCAACAATGGGTTAGACCGGCAACTGCCGTGGAAAGCGTACTATATCGGCCCCATGTTTCGTTATGAACGTCCTCAAAAGGGACGCTATCGGCAATTTCATCAGGCGGGGGCTGAGCTGTTTGGTGCCGAGGGACCCCTGGCCGATGCCGAGATCATGGCGATGGTGCTGCGTTCCCTGCAAGAGATTGGCATCGCGGGGCAACTGCAACTGGAGATCAACTCGCTGGGGTGTCCCGCGTGCCGCCCCGCCTATCGGGCGCAGTTGACCGACTATCTGCAAAGCCACCACGGGGCGCTCTGCGGCAACTGTCAAAACCGTTTGGAACGTAATCCCCTGCGGGTGCTGGACTGCAAAGTGGAGAGCTGTAAGGCCATTGCCAAAGAGGCCCCGAAAATGCGGGATCATCTGTGTGCAGGGTGTGACCACCACTTTGCCGGATTAACAGCCCATCTGGATGCCCTGCAACTGCCCTATGTGATCAATCCCATGATGGTGCGGGGACTGGACTATTATACCCGCACCGCCTTTGAGGTGACCACCAACGCGCTGGGCGCGCAAAACGCCGTGGCGGCGGGTGGTCGCTATGATGGTTTGGTCACCGAAATGGGGGGCAAGGCTACCCCGGCCATCGGTTTTGCCATGGGTCTGGAGCGGTTGGCGCTGTTGATGGATGAGAGCGCCATTGCCCCACCACTGCCTGCGCTGTATGTGGTTTCGCTGGAGGCCGACACAGCCGCCTTTGGTTTTGCCGAACAGGTGCGTGGGGCGGGTTTGGCGGTGGAGGTCAATCTGCAAGGTGGCTCCATGAAGAGCCAAATGAAAAAGGCTGGCCGCTCCAATGCCCGCTGGTGCGCCATCATCGGCCAGACCGAGGCACAAAATCAGCAGGTGGTGTTAAAAGATATGCAGGAGGGGGCGCAAGCCACCCTAAGCTGGGATGAGGCGCTGCACCGCATCCGTGCTTAAAGCCTGTGTGGGTAGGTCCGGCGTGTGGGCCTGTGGCGGCACCGCCCTAGGGCTTTACCACCGCTTGTATGGGACCGTTGGATTTTATTAGCGCCACTTTTGGTACAGGAGCAAACACGTGGCCCACCTTGACCATAACCAGGATCTGGTTTTTCAGGAAGTTGACGAACAGTTGGCGCAGGATCGCCTGCACAAGCTGTGGGAAAATTATAAAATATGGATTATAGGCAGTTTTATCGGCCTATTTGCCGGTTTGGCCATCTTTGTGGGGGTAAGGGACTACTACCGCGCCCAGGATCAGGATGCCTCGGATCGCTACATCCAAGCCTTGGAAGCGTTGGATAAAGATCAGCTCAAAGTGGCTGCGGAAGCCCTTAAAGGCTTGCAGACCAAACATGGCGAGCACGGTTATGGGCTGCTGAGCCATCTTAGCGAAGCGCAAATGCTGGCCAAGCAGGGGGATTTTGATGGGGCGGTGGCCAGTCTGGATCGGTTGATTACCCTTGCTAAGGCAGGTCAACCGGCAATGGCCGATCTGGCCCGCATCAATGCGGCCTATCTGTTAAGCAAACAACCGCAGCGGGCGATGGTTTATCTGGATGCCATGCGTGATCCCTCTGCCTATTCGGCCCATGCCTATGAATTACGCGGCGTGCTGGCGCAGGCGGCTGGGGATAATAAGCTGGCGCTGTCGCACTATCAAAAGGCCATGCAGTTCAACCCGCCCAACACCCTCTCGCAGCGTTTGATGGAACATATGGTGCGTATGGGTGGGATGGATGCGGTGAGAAAAGCACAACTGGTGGAACCCGCCAAAGCCGAATAAACAAAGGACATGAGCATGAGCGGAGTAGGGATGCGACAGGGTGCGGTGATCGCACTGGCTGTCTGCTTGGGTGGTTGTTCCACCATGGACAGCATGACCAACTGGTTTGGGGACGAGGGTGAGGTGGTCGCTGAACAACGTGCCTCCCTCTACACAGAGCCGGCACCGGGGGTGGGTAGCGGCCTGCATAAACAGTGGGACCGTTCCATAACTGGTTCACCAGAGACCCACCTATTGCAGCCACGGCACATCGCCTTTGATGGGGATAGTCTCTATGCGGCGGGCTATAGGGGAGATCTTGCACGCATTCAGCGTGACAGAGGCAACGTGGTCTGGAAACAGGATTTGGATGTCGAGCTGCGTGGTGGTCCTGCGGTAGATGGGGTTCACGTCTACGTAGGCACCGCAGAGGGTGAACTGGTTGCCATCTATCAAACCGACGGAAAGGTCGCGTGGCGGGCTGCCCTCTCGAGTTCAGCGGTTTCTGCCCCCTTGGTCCACAACGGGTTGGTGATGGTCACGACCCTGGATAACCGTACCTATGCGTTTGATGTCACCAGCGGGGAGCGGCGTTGGACCCACAGCTCGGTGCCGGAGGCCTTGACCCTTTTAGGGGCCTCGACCCCCACGGTGTTGGATGCCGACACCATCCTGGTTGGTTACTCTTCCGGTGAGGTGATGGCGGTCAATGCCATGACCGGGTTGACCAAGTGGAGCGATAATTTGGTGCAGATCTCAACCCAGCGTACCGAGTTGAGTAATTTACAGGATGTGGATGCTGATCCGGTGGTCGCCAATGGACAGCTCTATGTGGTCAACCATCGGGGTCAGTTGCGTGCGCTGTTGCCGTCCAATGGCTCCCATATTTGGCACCATAATGTCTCTGCCATTCGCCCTCCCTTGGTGATGGCTGGGCGTCTGGTGGTTGCGGATCTGGAGGGCTATCTCCGTGCCCTAAACCCACAGGATGGCACGCTGATCTGGAAAACCCAGGTCAGTGATGGGGTGTTGACCAAACCGGTTCAATTGGGCGATGGTCTCTATGTTGGGGATGATGCAGGACGCCTATTTCGTCTGGATCCTCTGACGGGCCGGGTGGTGGGACTGGATCAACTGGGGCAGCCGATCCTCTCCATGACCGTGGTGGGGGAGGGTGTGGCGCTCTGGAGCAACGAGGGTGATCTGTTCTGGATGAAGTAACCCCCCTTGAGGGTGGCACGCAGCAATCGAGCAAAGGGGAGAACCTAATATAGGTTCTCCTTTTTTTGTACACCATCTGCTTGGCCGAGGGGTTTGGGTTGATGGTCCATATAGGGTTTGGTACTCGGTCCGAGAGGGTACAAGCCATGGCATGACATAAGATAGCGCTGTTTTTGCGTTATCCACAGACAAAACCCCCTGTTTGTTAAAAACTCTGCTATATTAACAGCCCAATGAAACCTTTGCCCCAAAGCTGGAAAAACCAAACCATGAGCAAACTCCCCTTGGTCGCCCTGGTCGGTCGGCCCAATGTCGGTAAATCCACCCTTTTTAACCGACTGACACGCACCCGCGATGCCCTGGTGGATGACACCCCCGGACTGACCCGTGATCGTCAATATGGTATTATGAAACGGGGGGATACCCCTTTTCCCATGGTGGATACTGGCGGCTTCGAAGCCGATCCCGGTGAAACCATGGTTAGTTTGATTCGCGGCCAAACCATACTTGCCATTGAAGAGGCGGATATTATTGTCTTTGTGGTGGATGGTTCCACCGGTCCGCTTACGGATGATTACGCCATTGCTAGCCATCTACGCAGCAGTGGCAAACCGGTTATTATTGCGGCGAACAAATCGGAAAAAAAGGCGGCCACAGCCTCCATTGAGTTTCATGAATTGGGCATGGAGCCTATTATTCCCATTTCATCGGCCCATGGTTTGGGTATTGGTGATCTGCTGGAAACCTTGGAAGAGATGACCGATGCAATGGAGGGTTTCTGCCGCCAACCAGAAGAGCAGTTGCTGCCGCTTGAGGTGGAGCAGGAAAATCCCGAGGTTGCAAGAGAGCCCCGTTTTAAGGGTCCTTTACGGTTGGCGGTGGTGGGTTGTCCGAATGCGGGTAAAAGCTCGCTGGTTAACCGTTTGGTGGGGGAAGAGCGTCTGTTGGCTTCTGAGATAGCGGGCACCACGCGGGACAGTATTGATGTACCCATTACGGATGCCAACGGTGAGACGGTTATCTTGGTGGATACGGCGGGTATTCGGCGCAAGAGTCGGGTTTCGCTGCGTGTTGAAAAATTTGCGGTGATTGCGGCCTTAAAAAGCATGGAGCGGGCGGAGGTTGCCATTTTGGTGTTGGATGCCCAACGGGGTGTGACAGACCAGGATAAGCGCATTGGTAGTTATGCATTGGATGCGGGTTGCGGTCTTATTTTTGCGGTGAATAAATGGGACACCATGCCCCCTGGGCAACAGACCATTCGTTCGTTTCAAGAGGGTTTGGCGATCCATTTTCCCCGGCTTACCCATTGTCCGGTGATCTTTCTGTCGGCTAAGAGCGGGAAGCGGGTGGAAAAACTGCTGCCGACGGCGCGCAAGGTGCGTCAAGCCACACAAATGCGTGTTTCCACCTCTAACTTGAACCGTTGGTTGGAACAGGCGATTGAGAAGAAGGCGCCACCTCGTGCGGCTGGGCGACCGGTTAAAATTCGCTACTGTTCCCAGGTATCCAGTTCGCCGCCGACCTTTGTCTTTTTCTGCAATCGTCCAGAAAAGATGGAAGAGAGTTATAAGCGCTATTTAGAAAATCAGCTTAGAGAGGCTTTTGCGCTGGATGGCACGCCGATTCGCATCATGTTTAAGGGTGGTGAGAACCCGTTTGCGGAAAAGGCCCAAAAAAAGAGGGTACGCAGCAGGATACCGCCCAAGCGAAAGGCGTGAGGTTGCGAGCTGGGTGATGCGGGTCCAGGGGCCGCTGCCTCTGGTGGGGTCGAGGGGCGAAGCCCCCGTGGGGTCTGGGGCGAAGCCCTAGTAAGCCCAAAAGATCACAAAAGAGCGGATTAGGTGGAGAGAAGGTAGTGCATGCGGGTCCAGGGGCCGCTGCCTCTGGTGGGGTCGAGGGGCGAAGCCCCCGTGGGGTCTGGGGCGAAGCCCTAGTAAGCCCATTTTCCATTAAAAAAGGCCGTTCCAAGCAGGGACGGCCTTTTTTTTTTTGATGGAAAGTCGTTTTACATTTGCCGTTTACGGCGGAAAAAGTCCAGCAGGCTATGGGTGGTCACAAAACCGCGTAAGACACCTTGGCGGCTGAGCACAGGCAAAGCCCGTAAGCGGTACTTGGTGACCAGATCGGCTGCTTCAGCGACAGAGCCATCAATGGAGATGGCCACCATATCCTGCTTGGTGTTGAGTTTGCCCAGGGGTACGGTATAGATAACCTTGTCGCGCTTGGTCAAAGATTTGGTGCCAAAAAACGGGCCCATCAAATGGCGAATATCCCCGGTGGAGAGCACCCGGATTAATTTGCCTTCGCGGTTATCAATACCGATAAATTTATAGCCATCACGGCGCATGGCATTAATGGCCTTGATAACCCGGTCGGTCTCTTTCAGGGTAAAGGGTGCCTCACTCATGACCTGCTGCACAGATCCAGGAATTGTGGGGTTGGGCAGGCCATCATTTTCACTATAGCCATGCTTGGGCATGGGTTCGCGCATGAAGTCGGGCAGAGATTCGGAACCCTCTGCGCCCTCTGCGCGGGCAGAAGCGTAACCCTGAGCATCACCGGCGGCACCAGAGACTTGAGCACTCGAACGACCGGAAGAGCCTCCGGTGAGCATGGCAAAGGTATCATCGCCAGCATCGGGGCTAAAATTGGCACTTTCAGCACCGAGCTCAAAGCCATCGTTTAGATGATCATCGAATGACAGGCTCTCATCGCCACCGCCCAGGCCTAAATCATCCGCACCCGCACTCAAACCATCCGCACTCAAACCATCCGCAGTAGAGGCTGGTGGTTCTGGTGGTGCCGCGTTTTCAGCCGCTACGCTGGGGGCGGCCGCATCTGACCCAGCCGCAGCAGCGCCGCTGGATTGTTGGGCATCAGCCAATTTTTCTTCGTCAGTGGCATCCATCGTAACGCCAACCAATAATTTGGTAAGGTCACGTGAAAAGAGCCATTTGGAGGGGACAGGTTCGAAGTCGCCAACTTGGATATTGGCGGTGAAGACAGCGTAGGAGCGTCCATCCTCCATACCCTTAGGGTGCTGTCCATAGGAGATGCGTTCGGTAGGAAGTTTGAGCAGCATATGCGCGCCAGCTGCTTTTTCTTCGACCAAATCATTGAAAGCCCCAACCAGCTGGTTGGCGACCTCTTGGAATCCTTCTTGGATCTCTTCGGTATAGATGCGTTTTTTGACCTGCTCTTTGATGACCCCTTCGCCCATCATCATCATGTACCCGGCGAGGGCAATGGATGTAGCAAGGTCGAAGCAGATATAGGCGTCTCCCGCCCCGGTACCATCTTCTACAGATCGAGCAACACTTTTATCGAGCTCAAAGACTTCATCAATTTCTTCAAGGCCTCGCAAAATTTGCGAGTCAACCAGATTACAGCTTACAGAAGCACCTGTAAGCATGTTCATGTCGTTGGTTAGCCGATTGAAAAAAGAGAGGACAAAAGGTCTCAGCTTCTTTAAGGCTTTATCGTCGCTCATCCCGTTATCACCATCCGAATTGGTTCGGGAACGCGGTTCTTCGCGCCCGTGCTGACCAGTTAGCTCCGCTAGCTGGCCCTAATGATCAGGTGGTATGAGCCACCCGATCATTAGAAGACGGAACTATTTGAAGAACTGACCCAAGGTCTCTTTAAGAGTTTCTGGGGTGAAGGGCTTTTTGATGTGACCATTGGCTCCACTGGCCACGGCCTCATTGACTTTGCCTTCACCACCCTCAGTGGTCACCATAACGATGGGGGTCTGACCTATTTTGCGGAACTCTTTTACAAAAGTCAGCCCATCCATGTTCGGCATGTTCCAGTCAGAGAGGATCAAATCAACTTTGTTATCCTTCAGGACTTGTAAGGCTGCCATGCCATCACCAGCCTCAAGAATCTCATCGATCGCAAATCCGGCTTGACGCAAACCGCGAGTTACGATTTTACGCATGACGCTGGAGTCATCGACGATCAAAACACGCATGGAACTTCTCCCAGGTTTAATAGGTAGCTTAACCTGACCATAGATACAGGAATCTAAGAGAAAATTCGAGGCATAAAATCTCAAATTTTCCCACGAAACGCCACTTAGGCCACGATACTAAAGGGAAAGATGCACATGAAAATTTTCCCCTTCTAACAAAAAGGTCAAGACTTCTGACCCGTTCAAAGTTTTCCATTGAGCAATATAGCTGCCCCCAATAATGGCTACGGGGGGGGAAAGGTCAAGGTGCTTCATCTCAGCCTTGGTTTTCATGCCACCGCAGATCATATTGGTAAGCTCCGCCACGCCATCAATCAGATCTTCTGCTAAAAGCTCATCAACAGAGAGACCAACAATGCGTGATACCAGCTCAGACGCGATACGCTTATTACATGAAATGCCTACCAAGCCCTCTTCGTTTTCTCCCAGTAGACGGATTAACCCCCCTACCTCTTGATCCAACGTCAGAGTATCATGGTGCTCTTCACCCGCATACCCAACCTCAGCCCAAGCCATGGTTCCCATCACTTCAGGAACCGTCGCTTTGAGTGCATTGATGAGGGCATCCTTATCCATGATCGCATCCTTTCGGAGTGAACCAACCCTCAAAAAGGGTCAAAAACCAGACGCCTTTTCTGGGTAATTAACATAAAGCACACAACGTGCCAGATTACATGCCGCCCATGCCGATTGCTTCCATAATACGCCCGGCCATCTCTTCTTGAGAGAAAGGCTTGGTCATATAGTGACAGGCTCCCGCTTGAATGGCGCGAATGATATTATCCTTCTCGCCCTCGGTGGTTACCATCATCACGGGAATATGCATAAAGCGTTCGTCTGCTTTGACCTTTTTAAGCACTTCCAAGCCATTCAATCCAGGCATGTTCCAGTCGAGTAAAATCAAGCCAACCTCATGGCTAGACTCTTCCAAAACTTTTAAACCCACCATACCATTTTCTGCCTCAAGGACCTCAAAGCCTAACATGGCTCCTACGCCACTGATAACGCGTCGAATGGTTCTGGAATCATCGATCGAGAGGAGTTTCATTCGTGACCCCTAACGTTGCTGAAGACTAGATGGCATAGGACGTACCGCCGCAGTACGTGCCCCAGGCAACGGCCGAGCCGCACCCCCTGCCGATGGCTTAAACAAGGCGGCCCCCCCCACCATCACCTGCTCAAAGGCATTGGTATAACCCCTTGGTGATTCTGAGGCGCCAATAGCAAGGTAGGCTGTGGGGGACATAACACCGTGAATTTTGCCGTAAATATCCCGCTTCAACTCGTCAGAAAAATAGATAAGAACGTTGCGGCAAAGCACAAAATCAAACTGTCCAAGTGAGGTGTAGCTGTCTTTTAGATTGTACTGCTTAAACTCAATGAGCTTACGCAATTCGGGTTTGATTTCATAGGCCATCCCTTTTTTCTCGAAATAGGTTTCGAGAAATTCCGGTTTCATGCCCCGTGAAATCGCCAACTGGCTGTAACGACCCGCCTTGGCAATGAAGATCGAAGAGGGCGAAATATCTGTACCAACCACCTGGAATTTATCCAGGGAAGGTGCCCCAATTCCCATCTTTTTTAAGCCTTGGTCGATGAGCATTGTCACCGAGTAGGCCTCCTGCCCCGTAGAGGCCGCCGCAGACCAGATGCGTACCTTGGGCTGTGTTTTCGCTTTTTTGATCAGTTCCGGAACGACAAAGTCCGAGAGTGCTGTGAAAAACGAGGTGTCGCGAAACCAAAGTGTCTCATTGGTGGTCATGGCATCAATGACCTTGGTGCGCAACATGCCCGTATCCTTTAGCAGTTTGTCGTGCAACTGCATAAAGTTTTCACACCCGTTTTGAACCATCAAAACAGTGAGACGATTTTCCACCAGATACTCCTTACCGGCACCAATGAGAATCCCACTGTGCTCGTGGATGAACTGGCAGATTTTTGTAAACTCTTCGGGAGTGATAGCCATATGTCGACCGTTTTAAAATTACGGATCCAAGTTTTATTAGATCCTACACAAACACGAAATCATACACCACATATTTCCTGTATACGCTTACCGATTTGCTCTAAAGGAAGTGCTTCATCCGAAAGCCCTTTCTCTTCTACCGAACGGGGCATACCGTAGACCACACATGAATCGCGGTCTTGGGTGATACAGTAGGTTTTGGAACTACGTTTTAGGGCATCCACACCGTTGGTGCCATCACGACCCATACCGGTAAGAATGACAGAGAGTGTCTGCCCACTAAAACTCGCGGCTATAGACATAAATAACACATCTATAGCCGGTCGACACTCGTTAACCTTGGGTCCCTGATTTAAATCGACCGATAGTTGCCGACCAAGCATTTTTAGGGTCATGTGCATGCCCCCTTGGGCGATGATAATGCCCCCCGGTGTTACCAGCATGCCCGCTTCTGCCTCAACCACCTCAACCCCAGACGATCGGCTTAACTGGGAGGCCAAAGAGGCCGTAAAAACCGGCGGCATATGTTGCACGATGAGCGTGGGAATGGGTAATTTTTTCCCAGCCAAAACGCTCAATACACGGGTTAATGCCGCAGGTCCCCCCGTTGAAGATCCAATTAATAGCAGATCCGGGCGCTGCACCCGAGGCCCCGCTGTGGGACGCGCCGCTGGTGTAACCATAGGCCGACGCGCTACCGCAGGGATACCTGCCCGTTGTCCAGGTCGTATGGCAGCAGGCAAACCCGGTCTAACAGGAAGCGGAGCCTGACCCCGAGCCGCCAATCCCGGTCGCGGTGATGGCATAGGCCGGGCACCAGGTACCGCCCCAGCACGGTTAGGTATACCGAACGGGGCCCTTGCCGGTGGGGGCTCCGCTGGGTTACTCACCTCATCGACCACAGCGGCCGCTTCGCGGCCCGCAGGCTTACGTTTGGAGACAATGACAGATAAAATGGGCTCCAGATCCAAGCGCAATGCTTGCATCGCCGCATTGGCATTGCTTTCCAATGGCTTGGTCACAAAGTCCAGCGCGCCTGCGTTTAAGCACTCCATAATGATGTTTGCATTGGAGCGGGACAGGCCACTGACCATCACCACGGTCACTTCAGGAAAACGCTGACCGATCTCCTTGAGCGTGGCCAGACCATCCATGACGGGCATTTCAACATCGCACAGAACCACTTCAGGCTGGACACCAGGAATTTTCTCAAGTGCCACCTTGCCATTGGGGGCCGATGCCACCACCTCAACACCAGGGATGGATTCGGCCACCTTTTTCATGATCATGCGGTAGGTAATGGTGTCATCGACGACCATTGCCTTCAACTTTTCCGCCATGGATGCCTATCCGTCTTGCTAAGTATTATTCCATGTATAAACAGCCTCGGCAATATTGCCGCGACCAGAGTATTCCAACGACTGACACAATGACCTCACTAAGGCAATACCACGACTGCCGTGGCCAAAGTTGGACTGTATAAACGAGGTTACATTGGCCGCATCAAACCCGCTACCACTATCCTCAACCCGTATCGTAAATGAACCACCACCATTCTCTAAAGATTGATGCGTCACGTCGACCTGGATATACCCCTCAGGATGAGCGGCTAGACGCTCTTCACGGTTGAGATAGTAGTTTGTAAACCCTTCTGGCGTTGCCTTGGTCGCCGTGAGCATGCCCAAAATGCCATGGTCCAACGCATTGGTAAAAAGCTCAGAAAGAATAATGTACAGTCGCTCCCGATGCCCCGTCGGTGCCTGAATATTCATCAGCGCATTGACCATGGTTGGTAAAGGGTCCTGCTGTTTGAGCATCTCAATCTCAAACCTAAACCTTGTGCTCCAGCGGCCAGGCTTAAACTGCTTATGGTGCTGGTAAAGCTGCTCCGAGGTCGCTGGTAACGCCGCGCGGTTGCAGTCAATCTCTAACAGGCTTATATCGTCATTCTGGGGTGCCGCCGCACGAAACCGCTTCACATCCTCTAAAATGGTTTGAAACCGTGCCTCACCGCTGACAGTCGGCTTAAAAAGCGACTCAAGGTGATCCGTGCCATACATCTGACCTTGGGGATTAATGGCCTCTGTCAAACCATCGGAATAGAGATATACACGATAGTCGGGTAATATCTCTACCATCTCTACCGAACGATCTTCCGCTGTAAAGTGTGTAACACCCAACGGTAAATGGGTAGAGCGTACACGCCTAACGATGGAACCGCTGGCATCGGCAATTAAAATATCCGGTAAACCCCCATTCCAAATCAGCAAACTCTGCTGGCGTGGATCAATCTCAATCAGACAGGCGGCACAAAACATACGAGCGGGCAGAACCTCGGTCAACTTAGCATTCATCTCATCCACCAAATCACTGATGGAAAAACCCTGCGCCGTTAGACCATAAAATATTTCAGAAATGGGCAATGCCCCCACCGCCGCCGATAGCCCATGCCCCGTAAAATCCCCCAACATAATGTGTAAGCCGCCGGCGGGGTTATAACTGGCCATGAGCAGGTCGCCATTAAAAAGCGACATAGGGGCTGTCCAATGTTGCAAACAAGGTGCATCCAGCAGATTGCCTGCCTGCACAATCTTGCTAAAAAGGTGCTTACCAACCTCTAACTCTTGGCGTATGGTCTGTTGATGGCGCTCCAGCAACTCTTTTTGTTCCCGTAGCACGCCATGCAACTGCCCAATGCGCTCCATGGCGCCAATCTTTGCCTGTAAAATGGTACGGTTAAAGGGCTTGGTTAAAAAATCATCCCCACCCGCATCAATACACTTGGCCAACCCTTCATCGTCTGTTACCGCAGTCAAAAAGATAATGGGTACAAAACGATTGGGGGATAACGATTTTATGCGACGGGCAGCCTCATAACCGTTCATTAACGGCATACGAATATCCATCAACACCAAATCGGGTCGTTCATCGCTAAACAACTCAACCCCCCGTTGACCATTGGGGGCCGTGAATACCTTATGCCCATCCTTTTCTAAAAGGCGGGTGAGAATCGTACTATTGATACGATCATCGTCAACGATAAGGATTTTCATACGGTAAAATTACCGATCAACCAATTTTAAACAAACGTTGAAAATTGGCGGTTTCAAGAATTTTGCGTATCTCTGGTCGGGCATTAACAATTTGAATATTCGCATCGTTAGATCCGGCCTCTTCTCTAAGCAAAAGCAGCATGCCCAAAGCCGACGAGTCAATATACTCTGTACCCGCCAAATCGATCACAAAGCGAATTTTACCCACTTTACAATTTTCAATCTCACCTTGATAGGCCGTACGAAATTGAGAGTGCATCTCAAAATTAAACCGCCCTTTAATCGCGATGATATGTTCGCCGTTGCCACGATTAACGTTAATGGTTCCCGACATAGTGTGTCCCCATAGTTATCAAGAATTATCCATCTGCATCTGGTAGACGCAGCTACCAAAATCCTACATCAACCCTGTGCGAAATCAGAAAAGTTCGATATCCCCTTCGTCCATAGATTCCTGTTCAACCGGGTTGTGCCCTAACGTATCATAGATCTGTTGATGACGCTCTAAAACCTTGCGTATTTCTGATTGACGGGTCGTTTGGTCGGCACTGCTGATCGACACGCTCAGCGTGTCAGTCATAAAGTTTTCCATCATATTCAGCTTTTTTTCAAGACTTTGTGATAGTTGTGTCACCATATCTTCAAACTGTAGCGACATCACAGCGATGCCGACGCTATGGGAAATTTGCTCTGAAAGTTGACTGACCCGTTCCAGAGTTTGCGTCGTTTGCTTATCCAGATTAGCAATCTCTTTCATCATGCCATCAACCCGATTTTTCGACTCGATGGCAAAGCTCATATCCTTAGAGGCCATCGTTTCAATAATCTGTTTGGCCTTGTTGATATTGCGGTGTGACTCCGATACCACCGAGTCAATCTGCCCACTAAATTGAGAAGAGTCACGGGATAGGGTTCGTACTTGGTCAGCCACCACCGCAAAGGCACGGCCCGCTTCCCCGGCTCGTGCAGCGACAATTCGGGCATTGAGTGCTAATACGTTGGTCTGCTCAGAAATCCCATTGATATCACCGAGTATTTTGCCAATTTTGTGCATTTGATCGGCCAGATCATCCACGCGGTGTACCATCTCCATACTCTGCCGGCTTACCAACAAAATATGGTCGACAAAGGCGTGCAAAATGGTGTCTGTCTCACCAACAAATTCAATGATATTAACGTGGTGTGGCTCGTCTTTAGATTGCTTGGACGCCTCATCCTTTGAGCCCGCATGAACAAAATCATGCAACAATTGGGTCTGAATTTCCGTCTGCGTGCGTAGGTCGTTAAAGCTGGAACCCAGCTTGACGATGGCATCTTGAACCAAATCCCGAACGCGATAAACCTCCGTACGCATGGCATCCATCTCATGCTTAAGAATCTGTTTAACTTCGCGATATAGTTGCTGTTCAACCATCTAACCAACCTTAATTTACCAACGGCCAAGAAGCGACAAGAGGTGGGCAAAAACCACGCTTAAAACCAACGTGCAGGCCCCTTTGTACCGGCTACGTCACTTCGTTTCACGCACAATTCCTGACATCATGGCATTAACCCATACGCTAGGTATAGACAAAAAACAGCAACCCTGGCAAAGCGCATAGAATAAATCAATCACCTTAGCGGGTAAATATTGTTGCAAGCCACACGAACAAAGAACAACTGTAAGAACTTACCCAGCTTCTGCCAAACAGGCATAAAAAAACGCACAATGGACCTTAAGGGGGCCAGGAATGGCCGATTGAGACCCCTTCCTCTCCACTGCACAGGTGCCATGCGCGCCATTCTTAGGAAACCAACCGATCCACCGCCTAACCACGATGGCTCGTCGACTGCGACGCTCACTCTTTTATGTTAGCGTAACCCCCCACTGCACTGATATGGAAAGCAACCGTGAAAACAGACCACTAAGCGGCGTTCTGTTCAAATCCCAAAACTTGAGCAACATCAAGAATAACCAGAAGGTTTCGTTCAAACTCTACCACACCATGCACAAAATCGGCAGATATCCCACGCAGGTTGGCCGGAGAGGGCAAAATGGTATCATCTACAATATCTCGCACATCACCTAACTGGTCAACAACCAACCCCACCGGATCCGACCAAGGGCAGCGGCTCATGGCAATATCGCGGTCAATCTGTGCTACTTCACTACGCGTTTTTAAGATGACATTGTACTGCTTGGCTGGCTTCCCATCATTCCCGATCTCCGCATTAAAAACACCACTGCGGGGATCGTCGGACCAGCTTAAACGATTTTTAAGATCAAACAACGTGATTACCCGACCGCGTATATTGAGCATCCCGCGTATATAATTAGGGGCTCCCGGTACCGGTGTACACTCCATAGAACGGTTAATCTCCCTAACCAGGATAATATCAATACCCAGATAGAGATCACCTAGTGTAAACGTGCTGACCAGCATGGCTCTTCTTTCTCATCACGAAAGGGGCGCACCCCAACTAACCGGAGTGAGAACGCCCCCGACCCGCTGAGGGCCGGGGGGTTTCGTGTCAATAAAGCTCTTCCGTCTGCAACGTCGCAACCACGGAGAGGAGACGATTCTTATCAATAGTTGGCACACAACTGACAAAACCAGCTCGGGCGCAACGTTGCTCCAGATCAGAAGAGATGGACGATGTGGTCGCAATGATCGGAATCTCCGACATGGGGGTTCCCGCAACCTCAATAGCCAGTTCAAAGCCATCCATAAGCGGCATATTTAAATCGGTGACAAGCAGATCAAAAACCTCTTCTTTAAGGCGTTTTAGCGCGGATGTACCATCCTCAGCCTGGTCGACATAGAAACCCGCACCGGTCAGATAACTGGCCGTTAAAGCCCGCAAGAAGGGGGTATCATCCACCACCAATGCCCGCAGCCCGGTGCCATTGACTTGGGGCGGCGGATGGGGCGAAGAGATACCCGCAATATCAAATACCAAGTTAACATCTGGGAACAGCACCACACGATCATCAATCTGCGCAGAACCAAATAGCCCTTCGGCACGAATGGCGCGGCAATCCAGATCAATAGCCGTTTCGCGGGTATCGATGATGCGTTTAAAGATCAATCCTGCCTGCATGTCTGGGATGTTAGGCACCACCATACAGAGATTGTCATCCTCTTCGCCGCCTACGGAGTCAGAGGCATAACCCATAGACATACTCATTCCTTCCAACCCCAGTACTTGGTCAGGGTAAACCGCTCGGAAGGTTTTACCGTCATAACGTACGTAGGGCAGGCCACCAATATTATCCAGCAAATTGGGCGGAATTTTTTCAACCCGTCGCACCATGCTGTGCACAATGCCCATCAAGAGACCGGTCTCCGTCTCAAGCAGAATAATATTCTGTTTTTCACGCAGTGCGGCACGGCGCTCATCATCAAGGTCCATGCGGCTGGCACGCTCAACATTGCTAAAGTTGATGTTGGCCTGCTCCATCACCCCAGCATAGTCAATAATCAACGATACCGTACCATCACCAAGGATGGTGGTGGCCGAGAAACAGGGGTTGTCTTTGAAGAAGGAGGGCAGTGGCTTCACCACAATCTCTTCACTATCCAACACCTCATCCACCACCATACCAAACTCGTTACCGCCCACATTCAACACCATAATGTAGGCCACCAAACCACCAGGTGCACGACGATCACTGCTATCCCGACGGGCAGCACTCTTCTTGGTCTCAGCCGCCGGTTCACTCTTCCCGTCTGTCCGCACAGAACGACGCTCATGAAGATTTTGGCGACGCTCTGGTGACTCAGACTCCGGTGGCCATACACGTTGAATACCCAGTACATCTGCTAAATCCACCAGCGGCAAGAGCATATTGCGTAAACGCAATACCGGGGCATTACCCACAACCTCAATTTGGTTGGCGCGGTCAGATTCCGCCACCCGCACAATCTCAACCAAGCCGATCTCAGGAATTGCAAACCGCTGTTTGCCCGCCGAGACAATCATGGCAGGAATGATCGCCAAGGTGAGCGGTAGCTTTAAGATAATGCGGGTGCCCTTACCAACCTTGGACTCAATGTGTACCGTACCCCCCAACTTTTCAATGTTGGTACGCACCACGTCCATGCCCACGCCACGACCCGACACATCAGAGATCTTTTTAGCCATGGAAAAGCCCGGAGCAAAGATCAGCCCCAGCGCCTCCTCCTCTGGCATGGTGTCCGCTTGGCGTTCGGTAATCAGACCCTTCTCCATCGCCTTGGCCTTGATGCGTACCGCATCAATACCGGCCCCATCATCGGAGAGAGAGATATTCACCATACCGTTTTCATGGTACGCCGCCAGCTCAACCTGACCCGCATCGGGTTTACCCACGGCCACGCGCGCATCGGGTTCCTCGATACCGTGGTCGGCCACGTTACGAATCATGTGGGTCAAAGGATCGGAGAGGTGTTCAATGACCGACTTATCCAGATCAACCTCACCACCGCGAATTTCCAGATCGATTTTTTTGTTCAGCTTACGGGCCAAATCCCGAATAATACGTGGGAACTTGTTAAACACAACGCTCACAGGCTGCATACGCGCCTGCATGACCCGTTCTTGAATACGGCTGGTAATAGAATCAAGATTCTGCACCAACGAGGTAAAGTTGGGAAACTGAGTCGCCACATCCGCACTGGCACGGACCAACTGGTTACGTGCCAGCACCAATTCACCGGCGTTGTTAATCAGTTCATCCAGCAGAGAGACACTAACCCGCAGGGTCTCTTCGACAGAGGGAACACCCCCACTGGCACTTTGTGCTTTAGCACTCTCGCTCCCTTTACCTTTGGCATTGCCTTGTTGCGGCTTACGCAGGGCAGGCTTACCACGGTTAGAGCCCATATCTGCCATACCCATGTCCATATCAAGATCCATCGGGTTAGCCATGGGCGGTGGCGGCGGAGGGGGCGCAGCAGGGTGCTCATCGTGATGGGGCTCAGCCGCTGGCGCGGAGGCCTTTTGTGACTTGGCGCTTTTCGCCAAATGATCGGGAATCGGCGTATTGGTTATCTTTTCCATGGGGATCTGGATTAAGGACTGGAGCAGATCCTTTTCCAGCACCGTGGCAATAAAAATATCCAGGTAGTGACCCACGGCTGAAAAATCACCACTGCTCACTTTGGGTGAGGTGTCAACCACCTTACCCACAGAGGCGAGCAACGATTGCAGATTGTCAAAAGCGGTCTTTTTATCCTTGGCCGTGCCTTCGGTTTCTAGCTGTAGGGTGAAAAACTTCTGCCCATGCTGGATCGCATGGCCCACATCCTCGGCATAGGATGCCAAATCAAAACGCGCAGCAACATGGCCCGCCGGGTCTGTGGAGGCTTCTTCAGCGGCGGGCGCATCTTCGTGCACGGGCTCCGGCGCAGGGGCCGCTTCTGCTGGGGCGGCTACTGGGGTGGGCGGAGGACCGGATGCCCCACTCTCATGATGATCCAGGATGGACTGGATCGCATTGATCTGCTCGGTGGCATCCACCTTTTCACTATTGGAGACGTCATTAATCATGGTCTGGAGTTTATCCAGGCCAGACAGCAGACTGTCAGAGACCGCTGGCGAGGCGACAATGGCGCGTTCACGCACCTTACCAAGCAAGTTCTCCATGATATGTGAGAGCTTGGAAATCGCGGTCAAGCCAAAGAAACCGGCAGAGCCCTTAATTGAGTGGACGCTACGGAACAGGCGATTGATAACCTCGGTGTCCGTATCGGCGCCTTGCTCCTCCAGCGTCAAAAGGTCGGGCTCGATGGTTTCGATGTGTTCCACGGCCTCTTGGACAAACATGCCCAATAGTTCATCATTTTCATCGGTTTCCATGTTCATGAGCTGAACTCTACTCGCTGAAGGTAAGCGTTTGTTAAAAGCGCTTTATTGACACGTAGGGAATCTTATAGATTGTTGAGGATTTATTTTTCCTCGTCAATCCCAAATAGGCACTTATGCAGTCTTAACGCAACTTTATCTCCTGGTAGCCGTGGTGACAAGCAGGGTTATGGCTTTTGCATCAGGTTTTGGTTTAGAATCGAACAGATTCTATACAGGATATTAACCATATGTAAAAAAAGATACAAATAAAAATATGCTGCATACAATTTCTGGGCCTAACAGATCATTTTCAGCAGCTTACGTATAGTGGGCAGAAGTGGATCCGTCAGGTTAAATCTCCACGGATCTTACACCCCGGCGATTTGCCTTAACGGAGTCTAAGATCCCGTGGCAAGATAACCGCTGCTTTTCGTCAAATCTGCACCGCTACAACCCAAATTACCCCAGCCTCTAAACTGGAACCCTGTTTCCGCTGGTAGGCGCCGCTACGGAAACAGGTTGGCAAGAGGCATTCCACATCCTCTGGAGCGTGGTGCGTGGTGTCACCAAAAATAGGCGATCATGTCAGGCTACAGGGATAATGATCGGCTACCCAAAAAAAAACTTCACCATATTGTTTGCTCCGTGTGGGGTCGCTGGGCCGGCAGGGCATGAGGTATTAGTAAATAGCGTGGGTAATTAACCTTAGGTAAAAATGATTTAGGTATATAACACGCAAGGTATACAACAAAACATGGCAAGGCATGGTTGTGTATGTTCCGTAAGAGCAAGATGCTTGAAATGTGTATATATATTTGATAAATCATGATAAAAATAGCAAAAACGCAGATAACCGACCCAACGCATTCAAACTAAAAATGGGGTTTTTTCAAAAAGGCTTAGTATGTAAAACCATATGAAATATATAGAGAAAAATAATTTATGCGGGGCAAATGGAAAGTTGATTTTCCTCCTTGTGTTCTTATAAAAATTACGTAGCATATGGTTTTTAAAGGGTAATTTACTACTAATGCGGCTATTGCAGTAGGCAAGGTAGATTTTTGTACCAATTTTCAGAAATTGTCGTTAGGATAACAACGCCTGTAACACATTCTATAAAACCGTTCCTTCCGCAACCTAAAAAATAAAATAGCGGGTCCGGCGTCACCGGATAAAACAGGGATCGGAATAATAAGGCTGTCTATTTGATGGCCGCGTCGCGCTATAGAACAAGGGAGTAAGCACCATGCGTACAGCTATGATTTCGGAAGTTCTCGCCGAACCTTCAGGGGACAATAACGATACCCATTTGTGGATGGCGGTCATGGACCGTGCCGTTCGCGACTTGGTGGCGTTAGAGCGTTACCGTAAGGATCCGGCGGTTGTGGATGATCCTGTGTTTCGTTATGATTATCGTACCCTGAAAAAGTGGTTTCATTCCACCTCTATGGAACCTGGCTCATTCAATTGGATCTGTTCCTTGGTTAACATTGATCCAAAGTGGGCGCTGCGCCGTTTAGAAGAGCGTTTAGAAGTTTGTTTACTACCAGAGTCGCGTCGTGACAACCGGGAAGCGTTGGTTAGTGCTGCTGCACAGGCGGCCTGACAATTGGTAGGGTTGATATATAAAAAAGCCGGGCTTTGTGCCCGGCTTTTTTGTCGAGAGGTGGGTGGCGCGCTTGCATCCACACGCTAAGATAGAGGTGAAGTATGAGCAATGAAACCATGCGTAACTCCTGGGAACGCGGTAAAGCATTTTTAGGGAGTCGTTATGCTATTTTGGGCGGGGCGATGTCTTGGTTATCGGAGCACAAGTTGGTCGCAGCGATCTCTGAAGCGGGTGGTTTTGGAGTATTAGCCACGGGTAACATGCCACCAGAGATGTTACGGCAAGAGATCCAAGGGGTGCGTAAGTTGACGGACAAACCCTTTGGGGTCAATTTGATAGCCCTGAACCCCCAGTTGTCAGAGCTGGTAGAGATTTGTCAGCAGGAGCGGGTTAGCCATGTGGTGGTGGCGGGGGGGTTTCCAGATAAATCGACCATCGCTGCGTTAAAAGAGGCAGACATTAAGATCATGCTGTTTGCCCCCAATTTGCCGTTGGCTAAGCGTTTGATCACACGGGGGGCGGATGCCTTGATTATTGAAGGGCATGAAGCAGGGGGGCATGTGGGTCCAGTAGCGACCATTGTATTGGCGCAGGAAATTCTGCCCAACATTGATGAGGTTCCAGTGTTTGTGGCTGGGGGTATTGCCAATGGGCAGATGGTGTCGCATCTGGTGGCCATGGGGGCGGCGGGGTGTCAGGTAGGCACACGCTTTGTCTGTACGGATGAGTGTATCGCCCACGAAAATTTTAAAAATTTATTCATCAAGGCGTCAGCCAAAGATGCGGTTGTAACGGCGCAGTTTGATGTGGTGCTACCGGTCATACCGGTACGGGCCATTGCCAACAAGGGTACAGAGGCCTTTAACGATCTACAACTCAAATTGGTGCAAGAGGTTAAGGCGGGCAGCAAGGATCGTAAGGCGGCCATCCTGGAGTTAGAGCATTTCTGGGTAGGTGCTCTGAAGCGTGCGGCCATTGATGGGGATGTTGAGGGTGGCTCGGTGATGGCCGGGCAGAGCATTGGCTTGATCCACAAAATCGAGCCCGTGGTCGATGTGGTGGTTGAACTGGCCAGTGGGGTTGAGGCGCAACTTTAATCTCTCTAGGGTGCAGGGGCTAAAAAGGGCAGATTCACGAGAGAATCTGCCCTTTTTTTATACGAAGGGAGATGCCAAAATAGAGGTATATAACCGGGGGGATAGCATACCGAAATTTGGTAAACGGGTCGGTTGTGTCGATTTGTAACATATTGTTTTGTTACAGAACGGCTTCAACAAATATGCAAATGATGTTGACCAGTTTCTAGACGTTGAGGTTAAGAAACTGCTACAATTGGTAGCTATTTATGGAACGTTCATGGATGGCTCGTCAAAACAACGCAATGCTGGTCTACGGTTTGGTCTGTCCTGTTTAGTGAGGGGGGAGTTGTGTTCAACAATCTGTCTGTGCGGGTCAAGGTGACCGTTGGTTTTATCATTCCTTTGGTACTGCTGTTTATACTGGGCATCTGGAGCACCATGGTGAGCAGCGAGGTGGAAAAGCGCTCTATTGATGCCCGTACGGTCAGTTTTAAGTATGGCATGCTGGCCACCCAGATGGAAAAACAGGTGATCCAAATTCAGCAGTGGTTGACCGATATTTCAGCGACGCGCGGCTTAGATGGTCTTAACGATGGCTTTGCCGAAGCTGAGGTTAACTATAAAGGCCTGATGGCCAATATTGCAGATTTCAAGGTGCATTTTAAAGCCAGTGGTGCGTTGAAAGATGCCACGTCCATGGAGGAGCTGGGTAAACGGGTCACTAGCTTTTATCGTGTCGGTAAGCTGATGGCAGAGGCTTATATTGCAGAGGGGCCAAGTGGTGGTAATAAACGCATGGCCGCCTTTGATGGTGAATCTGAAGCATTGCAGGAAGTGCTGCAACCCTTTTTGAAAGAACAACTTGCGCGGGCCAATCGGAATTTAGATACCATTGAGCAGCGGGTCAACAGTCTCAAGCAAGGTATTACCTATTTAACCCTCTTTTCGGTGATCTTTCTGGTGGGTACTGGTTACTCCATTGGTCGGGCCATAACCCGGCCATTGAATCAGATATCCAGTGTGATGACCGAGATATCTAAAGGGGATTTGACGGTACGTACAGAGCTGGGCGAGCGTCAGGATGAGATGGGTGTGGTGGCAAAGCATATCAACTTGCTGGTAGGTGGTTTGAGTGAGAATGTGCGGTTGACCAATCTACAGGCTTCAAACATAACCACGTTTGTGCAGGAGATTTTGACGCTGCGTTCGGAACTGAGTGATACCAACATTGCTTTGGGTGAGATCGCGCACAAGGTTGATCAGGACAATCAGGTTCTCAACGATGAGATTGGCACCATCCGCTCGGGTATGGATGAGACCGTTACCAATATGGGCTCGGTATATGAGGCGGCGGCGCAGGTGAGTAAGCAGGTCAATCATATTGCGCGCACCGCCGAGGAGGCCAGCCAGAGTGTGGGTACCATGGCGGTTAATGCCGAAACCATGGCACTAAATGTGACCGGTGTTAATGAGCAGCTTACCCAGGTCAACAGATCGGTGGATCAGGTAGCCGCCTCGGTTAAGGAGATGCAGCGTTCGTTGGGGGATGTTCATAATCGGTGTCAGGCAGCGGTTGAGGCAACAGCGTATACCGAGCACCGCGCCCAAGAAGCGATGTTGGGTATGCAGCGTCTCTCTGAGACGGCCAATAACATTGGCAAGGTTGTGGATGTGATCAATGATATTGCCGAGCAGACCAACATGCTGGCCCTTAATGCCTCCATTGAGGCTGCCGGTGCAGGGGAAGCCGGCAAGGGTTTTGCGGTGGTTGCCAATGAGGTTAAGGCGTTGGCCAGTCAGACGGCAGATGCCACGCAGATGATTTGGGGCAATATTGATGAGATTCAGGATCAATCCAAAGCGGCGGTGGCGTTGACCGAGGACATTACCCAAGCCATTGGTCGGATTGGCAGTGCCAATGCGGAGATCAATGCTGCTGTAGATGAGCAGCACGCCGCCATTGGCGAGATTGCTGGGTCGGCCAATGCGGTCTCCCGTGCCGCCCATGAGGTGACGGCTAAAGTGGAGGTGTTACAGTTGGCGGTACGCGAGGTTGCGATGGCTGCTGCGGAGGCTGCCCAGTCTACCGTGGCCATTGCCGATGCCACCGAAGAGATTCGTCAAGCGGCGCAAAATATGGATAGCCGCACCAGTCGCGCGTTAGAGGCATCCAAGCAGATTCAACAGGCGGTGGGTAACACGGAGCAGATCTCCTATCAAGTGCGCGAGAGCGTGGAGCACTCATTGGACGTGGTGCTCTCCATGAGTGGAACGGTCAGGCATTTTCAGGCCGTGGGTGATGTGGCCAGTGGTATTAGTGATGCGCTTTACACCGCGCAGTGCCGGGTGGATATTGGTCCAGAACCCTTTAATATCCGTCTATTAAAAGAGGCCACGCTGTCGATTATGGGACAGCTAAACCGTGGGGTGACGGTGGGTGATGCTTCATTGGTGAGTGATTTTGGGGATACACAAGCCAGTACGGTGGGTAAATATCTGGCCAATGAGATCCCCGAAGCATTAAAACGCACAGAGCTTTACCAAAAGGTGTTGGGGACCCATGAGCAATTACATCATTCGGCGCGGGATGTGATTAAGCTGTTAAGGGCCTCTGAGACCGAAGGGGTTGAGCATGCGATGCGCTATTTTAACCAGTTGCGCGAAAATTTCTTTGCTCAGCTCAACCAATTGTATATGGGTGGAACGTTTGATGTGGGGGCATACGCCCCGGCCATCGCTTGGCGCAATGAATATTCAGTGGGTGTGCAGTTGTTGGATGCTGATCATAAGCAATTGATCAACCTTATCAATGAATTGTCTATAGCGGTTAAGGATGATCGGGAGAACTTCTTGCAGCATGTCTATGAGCGCTTGGTCAACTACGCGACGACCCATTTTGCCCGCGAAGAGCGCATGATGGCAGAGATCGGTTATAGCGCACTACCCAGTCAAAAGGCGGAGCATGAGCGTTTTCTCAGTACGGTGGGGAGCAAGCGGGATATTTTGTTAAATGGTGCCGATCCAAAGGTCGCCACAGAGATTATCGATTTCCTAAAAGATTGGCTGGTTGGTCATATTATGAAGAGCGATATGGCCTACAAACCCGCTTTTGCGGAAAAAAATGTGAGGTAAAAGGTAAATACAGGCTGTTGGGGGGATGGTTATTTTTCTCCTGCTGGTTTGACACGCCGAGGGTGGCAAGCGGGCAAGCCACTCCGAACGGTTTGGGGTTACAAAGGCCACAGCGGCTACCAGCCGCTGTGGCCTTTGTGTTGGGCCGTGGCGTTTGTGCACCCTTGCTATCCCGTCGTGTTAAACAATAAGGCGCGCCATAGCGTTAAGAAACAGGTTTACCAAGGTTTTGTCCCGAGCTGACGTTGGGCTTGGTCGATATCCACGAGGAGGGAGCCCCCCAGCAGCGCGTGCCCATGTCGCCACATTGAGACAAAACAGCACCCCTAAGGGTCATTGCGCGGGGCGCAACCCGTCGCATATTGGCTGTTTGCGGGGAAAATCGGCTTATCCACGGGTTTGCAGCCTGCCCAGGAGAGGCTGACACTAAGCCTACCTGTTCCCTCTGCTACCCCCCCCCCAAGCAACGGCAGCTTTTACCCTATGCATGGGGTAACTTTTGTAAAATAAGTAAACAAGCGTAATAATACCTATAAATATGAAGGAGATATATTTGGCATGCCGCTTGTAAAGGGTATTAAAGCCTAATTTGGCACAACCCTTTACAGAGGAGTGGCTTATGAGCGCATTCGCCATGCAGCTCGCCTCCTTGGGTCCCGTCTCTGGTGTGGAGTCAAAACCCACTGGAGCGGAACAGGCCAGCGCCGTCAATGAAGATGGCCAAAGCTTTGCCGATACTCTCAACCAAGTGGGCCAGCAGCAACAAGCCCAAGAGAACGCAGAGAAACAAGACCTGTCCAAGGACGAGAAGCAGCCCTCCGCCCATGCCATGCGTAAGGAACACGAAACGGTCAGGCGGAAAAATGGGTCAGATGCGCATAAGGACGTGCAAGGTGGGGAACAAGTCCCGCTTCAACAAACCCAGATGGAATCTAAAGCTCAGGTACAAAAGGGAGAAGTGAAGGGGCAACGGGTTGCGGTCAATGGTGACGGTAAGCCGGTCAATCAGGGGGAAATGCCCCGCGTATCGCCCAATGGTGAGCCGCAGTTGGGGCAAAATATTCCTGGTGTAGAGCTGCAAGTTGGCGGGCAAGAGGCACAGTTTGGTCGTATGCTTGAACAGATGCAGCTCCATGCTGATGAAAAAACAGTAAAAAGTGTTGAAAAACTGGATTTGCAAGTCAAAGAGGGCCTTGCCCAAATCAAGGGTGAGCAGGGGGGATCGAGCAAAGCGATGCGCGCGGTGGCGCAATCACCCATACGGGCACAAACTCCCCAGTTTGGGGATGAGTTGGGTAATCGCATTGGCCGTATGAAGCTTATCTCCAAACCTGGCGAGCAGGAGCAGATACGATTGCGCTTGGAGCCTCGTGAGTTGGGTTCCTTGGATGTGAAATTGCAGATTGATGCTGATAACAGGGTGCATTTGACCATTACCGCCGAGTCAGAAGCCGCTAAAGAGGCCATCAATCGCAACATGTCGCAACTGCGAGAGGCATTGGCAAGACAGGAGTTGGGTTTTGCGGAAGTCAATGTCGAAGTAGGTCAGCATGACTTTGCGGATGCCCGTTCCGATGCGGGTTTTAAGGATGCATCTGAGCAGGGTAAAGAGGGTTCTGAGGAGCGCTCGCCCTGGCAAAAAGAGTGGGATTTGGTGGAGCAGATTATTCAATCTGGGCAGATACGAGGCCCAGGATTGGGCGGGTTAAGCGTTATTGCTTAAAGGGAAAAGCGGCCACCTAAAACGAGGTGGCCGCTTTTTTTGTTAAGGGGTGGCGTGTCGGTGTAGAGGAACGGTTGTAAGCGTGTGGCGGATAGCTGAGCAGAGGTTGTGCAAGCTGGTGGTGCTGGGTGGTTTGGTTGATTTGTTGGAAATAATCGGTGGTTTACCCGGTCAAGCTTTTTTAAGTAGGGATGGGAAAAAAAGGGCAGCACGGGGGGGGGTGAGGCAAGAGTTGCCGGTAAAAAATGGTCGACAGAGCGGGATGAGGGAAGCGAGGGCATAAATTTAAGTATAATAAAAACATGAAGATAGAATAGAAAAATGGCTTGGCACGGCGATTGTTATGTAAAAGTACTAAAGAAAAGAAAAATTCGTCCGAGTAGGGCTGGCGACGTTTGGAGGAGAAGGGAATTATGAGCACAACGGGGATTGTTAATAACGTACCGGTCTACGACCCTAATGCAAGCAAGTATACAAGTACTTCGACCGATGCAAAAGAGTTGCAGTCGGATTTTCTACGCATGTTAACGGCACAATTGGAGCACCAAGATCCACTAGAGCCCATGGAAAACACCGAATTTACCAGTCAGCTTGCGACCTTTGAGGGGTTGAGCCAGCAACAGAACAGTACGCAACTGTTGCAGCAACTGGTGGAATTGATGAGTGGCGGTACTGATCAGGTTGGTCAAGCGGTTGCCTACATTGGCCGGGAAGTGCTGGTGGAGGGCAATACGCTAACCATTGGCGAGAGTGGTAAGGCCAATATTAACTTTGAGCTCTCCGATGCGGCCAATGTTGAGGTGGTGATGTACAACGCTGCGGGTGAAGAGCTCAAGAGTGTTTCCCTAAGCTACGACAGCGGCGGCATTAAGAGTTTGGATCTGAACAATGCGCAGTATGGGGATGCCACTGCGGCGGGTAACTATAAGTTCCGTGTTGTTGTGAGGGATGGCAGTGAGACCACAGCGCAGACATTGGCCACGGGCTTGGTGGCGGGGGTGGTGAATGATACCAATGGTGTGAAACTGGATGTCAACGGTACACAGGTTGATTTAGCCGATGTACGCCGTATTCAAATTGCGAGTTGAACGCGTGGGGCTGTAGTACCCCAGTGATCAACCCAGAGCATTAGTATGTTTTCGTCATGAGGCGACCAGAGAGAAGCCTCTAGCGGTGACTAGGAGATTAAGCAATGTCCATCCATCAGGCGATGTATGCCGGTTCCAGTGCGCTGACCAACTATGGCAATGCCATGACGGTTATTGGTAACAACCTCTCGAACACCAATACCACAGCGTTTAAAGGTTCCCGAACCACTTTCGAAGATGTGCTCATTCAGACGGTTGGTATTAGCGGTACCCGTGCTTCCACGCAGATTGGTACGGGGGTAGGGGTTTCGGCCATTGACCAGCTTATGCAACAAGGGGGGTTTGCTGGCACCTCCACCGTGACCGATTTGGCGATTGATGGTCAGGGTTTCTTTAAGGTTCGGGATGCCAATCCTGGTTCGGCGCAACTGGGTGGTGGTGGTGGTAATGCTACCTCAAGCATGGATACCTTTTACACCCGTGCAGGCGATTTTAAACAAAATTTGGATGGTTATATGGTGACCAACGCAGGTTTGATTCTGCAAGGTTACGCGGTGGATCAAACTTCGGGTGAGACCAGCGGTTCCATGACCGACATTAACCTGGCCACCTATCAGTCGGCAGAGCCCAAGGCGACGACGGCGATTTCTGTGGGTATGATGTTACAGTCGGATGCGGCGATTATTACCGATGCCAACCATAGCACCTATGATCCCAACGATCCGGCCAGTTATAATTATGCCACGCCGATTCGGGTGTATGACTCATTGGGTCAGGGTCACAATGTTGAGCTGCACTTTAAAAAGACCACCGACAACACGTGGAACTGGTATGTGGCTGTACCCAGTGAGGATCTGAGTGCGGCCCAGGCGGGTACGGGTGATCTGACCAATATGATGGCTGTAACCGGTGCCATGGAGAGCGCACCGACGGGTGCGGGTTACACCGCAGGGGTCTTGACCTTTGACACCTATGGCCGTTTAGATACAGAGGGATCTACCCCCATCACCTTCCAGTTTACCGGCAACAGCAGCACGGCGGAAACACAGCAGATTCTGTTTGATTTTGGCGATGCGATCACTGCCGATGCCACCAATGATTTTAGCATTGCCGATGGTGCGGTTTTGTATGGTAGTGGGACCAATACGGCGGAGGTGGCCAATACGGGTCTGCTGGGTAGTGTGCAGCGTGCGAGCTCATTTACCACCATGTCGGCTTCGCAGAATGGTTTTTCGGCGGGCTTTTTAGAGAGCCTGTCGGTGGGTTTGGATGGCACCATCAACGGCACCTATACCAATGGTGAGACCAAGGCGCTGTATCAAATTGGTTTGGTGGATTTTGATAATGAGCAGGCGTTGGATCAGGTGGGTGCCAACCTGTTTGCGGAGACGCATCTTTCGGGTGTTCCTCGCGAGGGTGAGCCCAACTCGGGGGCGTTGGGAACCATACGTAGCTATACGTTGGAAAACTCCAACGTGGATATGTCCAACGAAATGGTGAACATGATTACCACCCAGCGGGCGTTCCAGGCTAACTCGCGGCTGATTACGGTAACGGATGGTATGTTGGAAGAGTTGATCGCGCTCAAGCGCTAGGCAAGCTTGAGGGGTGAATAGGGGTTAACCGGCAACACTGGAATCTATTCTGGTGTTGCCAGTTGGCGTGGAAATCGCATACGGTTGAAGTTGAGTCCCGAAATACGGGCCGTGCCAATGGAACTGTGACGCGCAGGAAGAAGGGTAGAGAGATGGCTGAAGAAGGCACTCAAGAACAAGAAGGCGGTGGTGGCGGTGGTCTGATGAAGATCATCATCCCGGTTGTCGCTCTGTTAATCGGCGTCGGAGGTGGCTATTTCCTTGGCGACATGCTGGCGTCCAAATCGGTAGAGGAGCAGAAGCAGGCTGAGCCTACGGAGACGAAAAAGCCGGAGGATATTCGGGCCATGGTGGGGGATGTTTTCCCACTGGAGGATTTTCTGGTCAATCTCAATGAGGGCCGTGGTAACCGTTATCTTAAGGCGACCATTGAGCTGGAGTTGGATACCGAGGAGTTGCGTCCTGAGGTAGAGCGTCGTCAACCGCAGATTCGTGACGTAATTTTGTCGCTGTTGGGTTCCAAGAGTGCCAAAGAGCTTATGGATTCTGAGGGTAAGTTCCGTTTGCGTGAGGAGATTTTGTCACGCATCAATGCGGTATTGGTTAACGGCAATGTGAAGCGCGTCTACTTTACCGCTTTTGTGATTCAGTAAACACCGCGCTGATGCTCGACCATGCTGCGGCGGGTGGTGGGCAGGTATTTCTGATGGGGTGGTGAGCCTCTTATGAAACGCGAATGATCCGGGCCGAGTGGGGACAAACCGATGTCTCAAATTCTATCCACTGATGAAATTGATGCCCTAATGATGGGGTTGGAGGAGGGCACCATTGATCTGGATGAGATCGATGAGGATATGCCATCTGCCTCCAAGGATGAAAAAAAGACCACGCCTTTTACCTTTGGCCAGAAGACGGCCATTCGTGTGGGTGCATTACCGGGTCTGGATCTGATTAACGAGCATTTGGCGTCGCAGTTATCGTTTAAGCTGACGCAAAAGGTCGGGCGCGAGGTGCATGTGCAGCCCAAGACCACGACCAACCAGGTATTTGGTCGTTTTCTGCATACGGTCGAGCCGCCGATCTTTATCAATATTTTGCGGGTTGAGCCTTCGCAATCCATGGCATTGATCTCCATTGATGGGGATGTGATGTACACGGTATTGGAAGGTTTTTTTGGGGGTCCTGGTGACAGTGAGCGGCCATTCCGCAATTTTTCACCTTTTGAGATGAAGGTGATTGACCGCATCATGGATGTGGCGCGGGAGCAGATTGAGCTGTCGTGGAAAAAATTGGATCCCTCTTTCCGTTTGGTATTGGCGCGGTGGGAGAATCAGCCGCAGTTTGCGGCGGTGATGCCCCTGGACGAGACGGTATTTTTGATTACCTTTTCGGTCGAGGTAGGGGATGCGGAGGGTAACATTACCATCTGTTTTCCGGCGGTTATTTTGGAGCTCTTCAAGCAGCAGCTCAAGCAGGGTTTCCAGCAGAAGGAGGAGGTGGAGGGTGCCTCGGCCTGGATGGATGCGCTTAAGAATGAGCTGAGTTTGGTGCGGGTGGACATGACACCGGTGATGGGTACGGTGGAGATGTCGGTGGAGCAGATGTTAAATCTTAAAGTGGGTGATGAGTTTATACTGGGCACCGATATGTCCGAGGAGATGGCTGTTCAGATTGGTGGCATGGACAAGTTTATGTGTCATGCTGGGGTTGTGGATGGTAAGCGGGCGATTCGGATTACACGGACGGTTCAGCCGCAAAAGTGACGTATAACCGGGCGCGGTGATACACAGGAGTGGACGCGATGGATAGTAGCTTTGAAGACGAATTGGATGCCCTGGAAGAAGAAGCCGATGCCATGGGCGATGACGATGGTATGAGTGATCTTGCCCGTGAATTGAGGGATGAAATGGATCATGCGGAGAACCCATTTGATGTAAGCACGGATGGTGATTTGCCCAAGAACTTGGAACTCCTTATGGATGTTCCGCTTGAGGTATCGGTGCGGTTGGGGAGTGTGAGTTATCAGATCAAGGATCTGTTGCGTTTGAACAAGGGTTCTTTGGTCGAGTTGGAGAAGGAGGCAGATGATCCGTTGGAGATCTACGTGAATGATCGTCTGCTGGCGTATGGTGAGGTGGTGATGATTAAGGACAAGTTGGGTATACGTATTACCGACATTGTTTCGTTGAAGGAGCGGTTGGAGAATCTGCGTTAGCATTGTCAGCCGGTGGATAGAGTGG
This sequence comes from Magnetococcus marinus MC-1, assembly GCF_000014865.1. Lineage (NCBI taxonomy): Bacteria > Pseudomonadati > Pseudomonadota > Magnetococcia > Magnetococcales > Magnetococcaceae > Magnetococcus > Magnetococcus marinus. Next base: position 4,478,878 of record NC_008576.1, on the reverse strand, counting down.
AAAAGACGGCCCTTGAGCGATTGGGGGCCGTTTTTTTATGGGGTGTATGATCTCTGCGGGGGTGTCGTTGCTTGTGTGTTGACGGTAGGTCATGGATGGGTTGGGGTAGAAAAGCGTTTTTTTCTATTCGCGGTCCATGGCGTTTGCCTATGGGGTGACGTTACACTGTTCATTTAGGATTTTTTCACGGACGGTGATGAGAGACGATGGTTAAGGTTGTGGGATTTTTTATCATGGTTTATCTGGGGTTTCTGCCGGGTTTGGTGGGGGCGGCGGAGGCGGTTACGTCGGTGGGTTTGGCGACGCCGGATGAGTTGGATTTAGTGGGTCAGAGTTTACGCATTGTTGGTTTTTTATTGGTACTTATTGTGGTGGCGGCGTTGGTGAATCGGTATGGACGCAGGTTGCACAATCACATGGGTTCCAATACGGGAATTGAGTTATTGACGGGGCGTAATTTGGGGCAGGGTGTGGGGGTTCGGGTGATACGCATTCACAAGCGGGCGTGGTTGGTGGGTGTGAGTAAGGAGGGGGTTTCCTTATTGGCGGAGTTGGATGAGGAAGAGGTTAACGCGGTGAATGGAGTGGGCAAGTGATGAAGGGACGTCGGTGGATATGGCCGTTAGCGGGCTTTGGATTGGTCACGATGGCGTTCATGGTGCTGTTGGTTGGCGATGCGTTAGCGGTTGAGGTTAATTTACCTGGGTTATCGTTACAGGGTGGAGGTAATCCTGGGGATGCGGATCCGGAGCAGGTGAGTATTGCGCTACAGATATTAGCGTTTATGACGTTATTTTCGTTAGCGCCGGGCATATTGGTGATGGTGACATCGTTTACACGGGTGATTGTGGTGATGTCATTTGTGCGGCAGGCGATGGGGTTACAGGGTCAGCCGCCGAACCAGGTTTTGATTGCGTTGGCGTTATTTGTGACGATGTTTGTGATGGGTCCGGTGATGGACAAGGTGTGGGACACGGCATTGAACCCTTATTTGAACAAGCAGATAGGGGGTGAGCAGGCGTGGGATAATGCGGTGATACCGGTGAAGGATTTTATGTTACGGCAGACGCGAGAGAGTGATTTGGGGTTATTTATGCGTTTGGCGGGTATGGAGCAGGTTGAGAAGCGTGATGAGGCGCCTTTACGGTTGGTGATACCGGCTTTTATGGTATCGGAGTTAAAGACGGCGTTTCAGATAGGGTTTATGGTTTATTTACCTTTTTTGATTGTGGATATGGTGGTTGCGAGTGTGGTTATGTCGATGGGTATGATGATGTTACCGCCGTTGGTGATTTCGATGCCGATCAAGTTGATCTTATTTGTGTTGGTGGATGGTTGGGTGTTGGTGGTGGGTTCGTTGGTGCAATCCTTTCGGTAGGGGGTATGTCTGAGTGATCTTGAATGCCATTATGCCCAGGGAGTTCCATTATTAAAAGGGATTGGGGGGTCTGGGGGGAAGCTCTGCTTGCCCACCCAGCGGGTGCAGGGCGGCGCCCTGCCGGGTCTGGGCGGAGCCCAGTGGGGTTCGGGGCGAAGCCCTGAGATCTTTTGACTTTTAAATCTTTTGATCTTTTGTAAAGCCCCGTACCGATGGAGCAAGGGTGCAGGGATTTTTTTTAAGCGAGCACGGGTTTTGTAGGGGTGCGGTACGGGGCTTAGGGTAGCGATGTCACGCGCCAGCGTGGCGGGCGGTTGGGCACACGGGCGCAGGGGGAAAACACGTTGGGCACACGGGCGCAGGGGGAAAACACGTTGGGCACACGGGCGCAGGGGGAAAACACGTTGGGCACACGGGCGCAGGGGGAAAACACACCACGCACTCCTGCTACAGCCCAGACCTAACCCCCGCTGGGGCATTTGGCATTCCCTCTGGGAGATCCCTTGAAAAAAGCCTCAAGGGACCCCCCAGAGGGAATTAAAAGGGTGGCTCGCTGGTCGCTAAGCGGCAAAAAAACGCCGCTTAGCTCCCCTAGCGAAGGGCGAGCCTAAAAGCAAAAAAGTCAAAAAATTAAAAGCCAAACCCTGGGGGGAGACAGAGAACTTCTCCCCCCAGCCCCCCCTCTAACCTTTTTTTAAGAATAGAAGCCATAACGTTAGGTGCGGAAAGCCGGAAAAAAACAGCAAAAGACGCACAGCCAAACCCAAAAACAACACCCATCATCCCAACGCCTCTATATATGCCCGGTAAAAACCTAACCTGGGATGATACTCTGAATCTCTCTCGTCATGGATCACTAATATGCCCAATATACCCTATCCATCCTTCGGCGAAACCCCCCCAGCAACCCTGGAAGAAGCCCGCGTGGTTATTCTACCCCTGCCCTACGAAGGAACCGTAAGCTACGGCACCGGTACCTCCCAAGGCCCCCGCGCCATCCTAGAAGCCTCAAAACAACTGGAAGTCTGGGACGAACTGCACGGACGCGAAATCCTGCCAGAACTGCCTACCCATACCCTGCAACCCCCCTCATTGGAAAACCTAAACCCCGAACAGGTGGTACAACGTATCTACGCAACCACACTACCTCACCTGCAAGCAGGCCGTATGGTGGTGGGCCTAGGGGGCGAACACTCCGTCACCGAAGGGGTCATCAAGGCCTACCAAACCATCCACGGCAACGACTTTACCGTGGTGCAAATCGACGCCCACGCCGACCTGCGCAATAGCTACCACGATACCCCCCACTCCCACGCCTGCATCATGCGCCGTGTATGGGATATGGGCCTCAACGCCGTGCAATTGGGCATCCGCTCCATCAGCCGCGAAGAGATCCGCCATGTGCGCTATAACGGCCTCAATGAGCGAATCTTCTGGGCCCGAGATATCGTGCGCTGGCACCGCCAAAATAATACCCAATGGCTCGACCGCATGGGCGCACTACTCAAACCCAAAGTGTTCCTAACCATCGACCTAGATGGCTTCGACCCCTCTGTGGTGCCCGGTACCGGTACCCCAGAACCCGGTGGACTGGATTGGTATATGGTGGGCGAAATCATCGACCGTATCACCGCCCAATGCGAAATCATCGGCTTTGATATCACCGAACTGGCCCCCATCCCCAACCAACAAGCCTCCGAATTCCTGGCCGCCCGGTTGGTACAGCGGATTTTGGGCTATATCAAACCCTAAACAGGGTTAATGCCGTCCATCCAACGGCTGCGTGGCAAAGGCCAAGCGGGTAACACCCTTGGCCTTTGCCAGCGCAATGGCCGCCGCAACATGGTCATAGGGGGTCTGCGCCGCCACCGAAAGACGAACCACACACTCAGGTTGAACCGCCATGGACGCCTGTAACCGGGCCTCCATCTGCTCCACTGTAAGGGGCGTGCCATCCAACTGCCACTGCCCATTTTCCAACACCACCCACTCCAAAACCTGACTGGCTTGAAAGCTAGGGGCCGCCACCTGCGGCAGTTTGAGCTGTAGCGCCCGCGCCATCAACGGCGCCGCTATAATAAAGATCACCAAGAGTACCAACATCACATCTACCAACGGCGTGACATTGATCTCATGCAACATGCCATCCTCATCATCCGGTAAACCCATCATGGCCGTAGCCCCTGCCGCATGCTCAACATGACATAGATGCCAATTCCTTCCACATAACCCATCAAGCGCTTGAGCAAACGGACCAGCAGGTTATAACCCAGCAACGCCGGTATGGCAGCAAACAGACCCAAGGCCGTGGCCACCAACGCCTCCGCCACCGGTCCTGCCACCAACGCCAACGAGGCACTATTCTCCGATCCCAGCCCCTGTAACGCATGCATGATGCCCCAAACCGTGCCAAGTAATCCTATAAAGGGGGCGGCCGCCGAAACACTGGCTAAAAAGGATAATCCATTCTCCAAATGTAAACGCCGTGTTTTGAGTAGCTGCCCCAATAACCGCTCTTGATCGCTGTGTTGGGCGCTCGGGTTGCGCTGGTAAAAATCCAGCAACGGCTGGTACAGGGCCAAATCCGGGTGGGAAGCATCCATCTTGCCCTGCTGGCAGACCAAATAACAGGTGCGCATGCGATGCACTAACGTGCTCAGTTGCACCGCCTTATAAAGAATGATGCTCCAGCTCAGCAACGATACCAACAGGAGCAGCATAAAAACCGTACGGACCACGCCGTCAGCATCTTGCCACCACCCAAACCAGAGTTCATGCATGGGGTTTAGCTCCTCTGTTCAGACGAAAATGAATAGGTACCTGCACCGTGGCAGCCACCGCTAAACCGTGCCGTAAGGCGGGTTTAAAAGACCACCGCTTGACCGCTTGGCGGGCCGTTCGGTCCAAAATCAGATGCCCCGAACTTTGCAGGATTGTCACCCCTATCACAAGCCCCGTTTTGGATACCTGAATTTCAAGCAAAACCGAGCCCTGTAGACGCCCATGACGCGCCCTGGGCGGGTAGGCGGGTAGGGGATTGTCTCCATATTGCGGGGGAATATAGGGAAACATAACCGCCGCCGGCCGAGGCGCTGTTGGGGGGGCTGCCTTGCTGGGCCTCTCCGTCACAGGCTTGGCCATGGCCCCGGATGAAGGGAGCGGTGCGACCAACATGGGCTGTGCCGCTGTCACCGGTAACACCACAGGCCGAGCACGGGGTTTAGGTAGAGGGGGCGGCACCACCCTGGGCAGGGGTGGTGCCTGAGCGTGTGCCCGGGGGGTGGCAGGGAGCACGGATTCAGGCACACGCTGTGGGGGCGCAGATGGTGCAAGAGGCTCAGGCACCACCTGGGGTTCTATGGTTTCGGTGACCGGTGGCGGTGGTTCCGGGAGAGGCTCAGGCACCACCTGGGGTTCTGTGGTTTCGGCGACCGGTGGCGGTGGTTCCGGGAGAGGCTCAGGCACCACCTGGGGTTCTGTGGTTTCGGCGACCGGTGGCGGCGGTTCCGGGAGAGGTTCAGGCACCACCTGGGATTCTACGGTTTCAGCCACCGGAGGCAGCGGTTCGGCTGGGGGCTCAGGCCCCACTTGGGGCGCTACGGTGGCGGGCTGTGCAGGTGCTGGTTGAGTGGGCAGATCCAGCAGCACCAGTTGAAAGCTCTCTGGCGCTGGCCTGGGCTGAACCGCTGGGGTTGGCATCGCCAACCCCCACCACACACCCGCATGCAGCAAGCCAGCTCCCAATAGGGCACCCAGTTTGCGCAGCCAAACCAAGGATTAAAACTCAGTACCCAGGGTAAACCATAGGGTGCGGCCCGGCTCGTTCACCTGCAACTGTGTGGCATCAAAGCTGTTGCTTGCATTAAGGTGTTCGGCATAACGCTTATCAAACAGATTGTTCACACCCATTTTGAGGGTCAGGTTGGGCATGGGCCGGTAGGCACTGTAGAGATCCAGCGTGGAAAAACCGGGGGTTTGGTCCGTATCCAGACCGGTAGCCGTGGTGCTGTCGGTATCGGCGCGGGTCTGCTTGGTCACGACCCTTAATTTGCCGCCAAAATCCCACCTGTCTGCCCGATAATCCAGGGTAAAGCCGGCCTCAAAGGGGGCAATCTGGGCCAAAACCTGGTTGCTGGTCTCATTGTGACCATAAACATAAGCCAAGCTCATGCCCCCCACCCAATGGGGATCAAAGTTGTAGGTAAAGGCCGCTTCACCGCCCAGCAGGGTTGCTTCCACGTTGTGGTAGACGGTGGCATTGCCATCGGCCCCGGCGCTATGCTGGTGGTCTTGCAATATATAGTCGTCAACCCGGTTATAAAAAAGAGTGACATCACTCTTGAGCGCTTGCCATTGAATACGGGTACCCACATCCAACTGGTGGTGTTTTTCCGGTTTGATAAAGGGGTTCCCCACCCAGCGACTGTCTGCGCTGGTATTATGGTTGGCTGCCATATAACGCTCGGTGGCATCGGCGGTGCGCACCGTCCGGCTGAGCGCCACATAAAAGTTGCCTTGGTTTCCCCAATAGCCCTGCTCATAGCGTAAAAAACCACCCATATTGTGCTCTGTACTGGCGTCTGTTGACCCCCCATAATAAGTGGTGTAGAGGTCATGCCCACTCAACTTGGCCAACGCCCCCATGGCATCGTTGGGGGTAGCATGGGTTTTGCCTGCATCGGCACGCACATAATCGTAGCGTAGCCCAGCCTTGAGGCGGTTGGTTTCCCCTAGGGGGCGGTCGAGCTGCGCAAACAGCCCCGTGGTGAGGGTGGTCACATCGGGCCAGAGATAGGATTGCAGATTTGTCACCGCTCCAACGGTGCCCCGGTAACGTACGGCATCCCGCTGGTTGCCTTGATGGTCCACCCCAACCTTCCAATCCATGCCCGCATGGTTAAACTGTAGGCTCAGTTTGCCCGTTAAGGTGTCAGAGGTTGAGGGAGCTTGCATATACATGGCCGCAGCGGGTGCGGTGCGCAGGCTGTAGTTATCCATTAAATGCGCGACTTGCGAGTAGGAGATCTGCCCCTCCAACTTTTGCATCACCCCGTCGTGCAGGCCACGGGCAAACTTGAAGCGGGTCACATTATTACGGGTATAGGGGGCGTCCATACCGGCCCCGGCATAGAGCATATCACTGGAATAGCTGGCTTCGTGGGAAAGCTCTACACGGTTTTCGGCATCGGGGGTCCAACCCAGCAGCAGATTACCGGTACTTTCGGTGTAAGAGCTGCGTACCACATTGTTATCGCCATCTTTATAGTCGTTACCATCACTATAGTTACCAATAAAGCGAATAAAAGCACTGGGGGTGCCGCTGGCCATATCCAGATAGCTCTCTAGGGCGTTAATATTACCCCGATAACCTACCCCTGCTTTGCCCCGATAGCGCTCGTCGGCATCAAAGGTTTCGGTTTGGCGATTAAACAGCACCACGCCCCCACTGCCCCCCGCGCCATACTCGACACTCTGCGCCCCTTTGAGCACGGTAACAGAATTATAGCTCTCCGAAGCTCCATAGGCCGAGGGCGGATCCATACGGTTGGGACAGCCCCCATGCACAAAGGCACCATCCAGCACAATGTTCAAACGGGTCTGGTTTTGTCCCCGAATGGAGGGATCCAAACCATGCCCCCCCTTACGGGCTGCTGAAACGCCCGGAATGGTTTTTAATAACTCGCCGCCATCGGCTACCGGACCCTTGTTGCGGTTATCCATATAGAGAATAACCGCGCCATCCTCCTCCAACAGGGTATCTTCCACGGTCAATGGGGCCAGGGTGGTGCTCTGCTGGGCCTGTACCGAGGTGATGGGAAGGGCGAGAAGGGCGGAGAGCATAGCCAGATGAGAACGCGCTTTCATGCAAAGAGGCTCCTTGGGTTGTACGGGGTTGTCTGAACCGTTACCCTTGCGCAACCATTGTACCACTTTAAAATATGTATATATTCAAAAGGATAAAAATATTGATACAACGATTAAGTGGGTCATTAGACCCATTTAATCGGGCATATCACACACTCTTAAAAGGGGGAACAGGGTTACATAAGGTTATGATAATGGCGGCCCAAAGGGAACTTATTAGCAAATGATAATGTCCGACATTAAAACAATGAATAGACAATAGAGCCTGCTTAACAGGACGTTTGAACGCTTGGCTCTGCTGCGGTGTTGTGGTTTCTCCTGCCTGTTTCATGGGTGCGGGGGAGCTTTAGGGGAGGCTAGCCGTCATGACCATCTATCAAAGGTGGATGCGGCGTCTGATCGACTATTTGATGGAGGAACGTGCACCCGAGGGTTTGCCGGTCTGCAATTTTCAGCGTATACGCACCGAGTTGATACCGGGTGATGTCATATTGGTCGAGGGACGTAGCCGCATTGCAGAGGTTATCAAGACCATTACCCAAAGCACATGGTCCCATGCGGCCCTATTTGTCGGGCGATTAAATGATATAAGGGATGCCGCTTTGCGTCGTCAAGTGGCCGCGCACTATGAAGGCGAGCTAGACGAGCCACTGCTGATTGAGGCGCTGTTGGGTAAAGGTACGGTGGTGACACCCTTGCAAGCCTACCGGGATGACCATTTACGCATCTGTCGCCCCCATGGTTTGAGTGATCGAGATCGGGATCGTGTGGTGTTGTACGCGATTGCCCGTTTAGGGTTTGATTATGATATAAGGCAAGTTCTTGATCTAGGCCGATTTTTATTGCCTTACAGCATTATACCCCGGCGTTGGCACTCATCCCTGTTTGTGCACAATGCGGGGGAGGTTGCTACTACCGTTTGTTCCACCATGTTGGCCGATGCCTTTGGTTCGGTGGACTATCCCATTCTGCCGATCATCAAGCGGGATGCGCAGGGTAATCTTAAACTGTTTCGGCGTAACACACGTTTGACCATGCCCCGGGATTTTGACCATTCTCCCTATTTTTGGGTGGTTAAATATCCCCTGTTGGGTGAGGCCGATGGCTACCGCACTCTGCCGTGGGATACGGAAGGGTGGATCTGTAATGGAGCCCGTGAGTGTTATCCGCCGGGTACGGAAATTTTAACCCAGGAGCAGGCTTGGCGGCCTGCACACTGGGCCGAGGGGCAGATGCGTAGTTGGTGGCAAGAGACCCTCTTACACCTGCCCTATATGGAGCGCCCACCATGGTTGGCGCTGCATTGGGATGACAACGATGAGGGCGGTTGGAGCCGTGTTCTGCACTGGCTACACCGCACCCAACATCAGCTACGGGATTCGGTGCAGGGTCAGCGTGGCGGTAAGGAGAAGCAGAGCGTCAAATAGGGGCACGGTGGTTTGTTTTAAACAAAACCACCGGTTGGGGCATGAGGCCGCAGCAGCTCTGTTTGACCATGACCGCGCCAGAGAAGCCGGACCCCATAGCAACCGAGCATGGGAGGCAATCATGAACATGTGGCTATGGCTTGTGGTAATACCGCTGCTCACGCTATTTCTGGTGATCAGCCTACCGATGTTAAGACGTCGTTTGCTGTCGGGACCCATCATGGCGTTGATGCAAGGTGCCATGCCGCCCCTTTCCCAGACCGAGCGCGAGGCGCTGGAGAGCGGCACCGTTTGGTGGGAGCGGGAGCTCTTTTCTGGGCGGCCCGATTGGTCCAAGTTGCAAAATCTGCCCGCAGACACCTTGAGTAAGGAGGAGCAAGCCTTTCTGGAGGGTCCAGTCCAGCGGCTCTGCGCCCGTTTGGATGAGTGGCGTATTAAGCAAGAGGAGCACGACCTGCCCGCCGACCTCTGGGAGATGCTTAAACAAGAGGGCTTTTTTGGCATGATTATCCCCCGAGAATATGGGGGATTGGGCTTCTCGGCGCGGGGTCATTCGGCGGTGATCACCAAGATTGCCAGCCGCAGTGTTACCGCAGCGGTAACGGTGATGGTGCCCAACTCATTGGGACCGGCGGAACTGCTGATGCGCTATGGTACCCCTGAACAGCAGCGTTACTATCTACCCCGTTTGGCCAATGGGCGCGAGATCCCCTGTTTTGCCCTTACCAGCCCACGGGCCGGTAGCGATGCGGGGGCGATTCCAGATACCGGTGTGGTATGTCGGGGTAACTTCCGGGGTGAGACGGTGGTGGGTATCCGCCTCAATTGGGATAAACGCTACATCACCCTAGCACCGGTGGCCACCCTATTGGGGCTGGCTTTTCGGCTCTATGATCCAGATAACATAATGGGCAATATACGGGATCTGGGGATAACTCTGGCATTAATTCCCACCCAAACCGCCGGTGTCTCCATTGGCACCCGGCATGACCCCCTGGGGGTTCCTTTCCTCACCGGTCCGACCCGTGGTCACCAAGTTTTTATCCCCATGAGCTATTTAATTGGCGGCGAGCAGGGCATTGGCCAGGGTTGGCGAATGTTGATGGCGTGCCTCTCTGAAGGGCGGGGTATCTCATTGCCTGCGCTCAGTGTGGGTGCGGCCAAGCTGGCGGCGCGTAGCAGTGGCAACTATAGCCGGGTGCGCAAACAGTTTGGGCTCGCCATAGGCCGGTTTGAAGGGGTACAAGAGGCGCTGGGCCGGATTGGTCTGAACGCCTATCGTATGGAGTCTGCCCGCACTCTGACCGTAACCATACTAGACCAAGGTGAGCGCCCCAGTGTGGCGGCGGGTATTGTTAAGTATCACCTAACCGAAGGGATGCGCCAGACCATCAATGATGCCATGGATATATGGGGGGGTACCGCCATCTGTCGGGGTCCCCATAATTTACTGGCGCACGCCTATCAGGCTATTCCCATCGGCATCACCGTGGAGGGGGCCAATATCCTGACCCGTACCATGATGATCTTTGGACAAGGGGCCATTCGTGCCCACCCCTACCTGTTGCAAGAGATGGAAGCGGTCACGGGGCAACAGCCGGTGGCAGAGCGAGTCATTGCCTTTGACCGGCTATTATGGGCGCATGTGGGTTACACCATGATGAATGGTCTGCGGGCTCTGGTTTATGGGCTGTTGGGGAACGCTGGTGCCGCAGCCCCACAAGGGGTGTGCGCTACCGAACGCAAGTGTTACCAACGCATTAGCCATTGGAGTGCCGCCTTTGCTTTTATGTCGGACCTCGCCCTGGCGCGGTTGGGGGGGTCTCTCAAACGGCGTGAATCACTGTCGGCGCTGTTGGGGGATGCTTTGAGCCATCTTTACATGGCCAGTGCGATTCTGCATCGCTACAGCAAGGATGGTTCCCCGCCCCAGGATCGCCCCATCATGGAGGCCGCCCTAGAGGATAGCCTATTGCAGGTGCGTCAAGCGCTGGTGGAGGTGGTGCGTAACTTCCCCGATCCTGTGGTGGCGCTGCTCATGCGTCTGGTGGTGTTCCCCACCGGTTTAGCCCAACGCCGTTTGCCCCAACACCATTTACACCGGGTGGCAATCCTGATGCAGCAGAGCGGTCCGGCGCGTGAGCGGCTGACGGCGGGGATCTATCTGGGTGGCGGGGATGAAGGGGATTCCATGGCTGAGTTAGAGGCGGCCTTTATCGCCACCGAACGCAGTGACGAAGCTGAGAAACGCTTGATCCAGTGGATGAAGTCCCGACGTTGGGATCCCATCCTCAGCAACGGCATGCATGTACCGGAAGGGTATCTGCAAAGCGCCGTGCAGGAGGGGGTGATCTCGGAACTGGAGGCCAAACAGTTGGATGATACCCTAGAGCGCCGTATGCGGGTGGTGCGGGTGGATGAGTTTCCAGCGGTCTGTTGGTTGGGAGAGGAGGTGGCAGCATGAAACCCACCGAGCAAAACAAGATGCAACCGGTCTATGTGATTGATGGGATGCGTACCCCTTTTCTCAAAACCACAGGGGGGCCAAATCCTTTCAGTGCGGCGGATTTAGGGGTGCAGGCGGGGCGTGCGTTGTTGATGCGGCAACCCTTTCATGCGGATGCCTTGGATGAGGTGATTTTGGGCTGTGTCTCCCCGGCGGCCGATGAGGTGAATATTGCGCGGGTGGTAGCCTTACGGCTGGGGTGTGCGGTGCGCACCCCAGCGTGGACGGTGCAGCGCAACTGTGGTTCGGGCATGCAGGCGTTGGATACGGCGGTGCGGCGCATTGGCCGGGGTGAGGCGGCGTTGATTTTGGCCGGTGGGGTGGAGGCAATGTCCCGTGCGCCGTTGCAGTTTAACAGCCGTTATAGCCGTTGGATGGGGCAACTGGTGCGCAGTCGTACACCGTTGGCCAAGTTGCGTACCCTGCTGGGGTGGCGTCCCGGTTTTATGGCACCGGTTATCACGCTATTGAAGGGGTTGACCGATCCCACCACCGGCCTCTCCATGGGGCAGACGGCGGAGAATCTGGCCTACCGCTTTGGTATTGAGCGGGAGAGCATGGATGCCTATGCGGTGCGCAGTCATCAACGGGCGGCGGCGGCGTGGGAGGAGGGGCGCATGGCCGCCGAGGTGACGCCGCTCTACGATGCGCAAGGGCAGATCTACGCCCAGGATGATGGCATACGGCCCGATAGCCAGGAGGAGAAGCTGGCCAAGCTTAAACCGGCTTTTGAACCGCCCCATGGCCGCATCACAGCGGGCAACAGTGCCCAGATTACCGATGGCGCTGCGCTGCTGCTGTTGGCCAGTGAGGCCATGGTTGAACACTACCAGCTTACCCCGTTGGGCAAGCTCTATCCGGCCCAGTGGGTGGGGTTGGCACCGGAGCAGATGGGGTTGGGACCAGCCCACGCCATCGCGCCATTATTGCAAGAGCTGGAATGGGATATGAGTGCCATTGATCTGTGGGAGATCAACGAAGCCTTTGCTGCCCAGGTGATGGCCTGTAGTGAAGCACTGGCCGATGGGGACTATTGTGCCCAGATGTTGGGGGTGGATCATGCTCTGGGGCATATGAATCCTGCCCGTCTTAATGTGGACGGTGGCGCGGTGAGTTTGGGCCATCCGGTGGGGGCCAGTGGTGCCCGCATTGTATTGCATCTGCTGCACGCCTTGGGGCAGCGCCATCTGAAACGTGGTATTGCCGCCCTCTGTATCGGTGGGGGGCAGGGTGGCGCGATGCTGGTGGAAGGCATGGGAGGTCCGTCATGAAAACGCCGAGCTGTGTAGGATATTATTGGCATTGGGAACGGGATGATGCAGGGGTAGTGTGGCTCACGGCGGATCAACCGGAGCGCAGCGCCAATCTGCTCTCGCGTGGGGTGTTGGAAGAGCTGAACACCCTTTTGCTGCAACTGGAAAAATGGGCACCGGCAGCCTTAGTGATTCAGTCGGCCAAACCAGCGGGTTTTTTTGCCGGGGCGGATATTCAGAGTTTTGCAGAGATGCAGCACCTGCATGAGGCTCAGGCGCTTATTGCGGCGGGCCAACGGGTGATGGATCGTCTGGCACAAACCCCGTATCCAACCCTAGCCCTAATCCATGGTCACTGTATGGGGGGTGGGCTGGAATTGGCATTAAGTTGTGACTATCGCATTGCCTGCCAGGATGGGAACACCCGTATCGGCTTGCCCGAGGTGCAGTTGGGGATCTTTCCCGCTTGGGGTGGTACCTGGCGCTTGACCCGCGCCATTGGTGAGCTGCCCGCCATGCAGATGATGCTCAATGGGCAGCTGCTCCACCCCAAACAGGCGTTGCAGTTGGGTGTGGTACACGAACTGTCGCCGCAACGGCTCATGGTACGAGCCGCTCGGGATATGCTCAGCCATCCCCCCAAGGCGCGACGGCGTAGCCTGCTGGATCGGCTCTTGAGTCGGCCCACATGGCGCTGGGTGGCGGCGGCGGTGATGACCCGCCAAGTGAACAAAAAGGCGCCTTTGGAACACTATCCAGCCCCTCACGCGCTGCTCAAGCATTGGCGTTTGAACATGGCGGACCATGGGCAAGCGATGCTGGGTGAACAGCAGGCGGTGGCACCATTGATGGGCAGCCACACCACCCAACAGTTGGTGCGTTTGTTCCATCTTAAGGATCGTCTGAAGGGTTTGGCAAAAACCGCTGATGGTGCCATCCCCCGCCATGTGCATGTGGTTGGGGATGGGGTGATGGGGCGGGCCATTGCGGTGTGGTGTGCCTTGCAGGGTATGCAGGTGTCGCTGCAAGGGCTCTCCACCGAGCTGCTGGGGCGGGCGCTGCAAGAGGCCACTCAACTGGCCCGCAAAAAACGTTTGGATAGGCTGGCCACGCGGGATTTGTTGGATCGCTTGATGCCCGACCAGCGGGGCGATGGGGTGTGTCATGCGGATCTGGTCATTGAGGCGATTTTTGAGGATGTGACGGCCAAGCAGCAGCTCTACGCCGCGCTGGAGCCGCGTATGCGCGAGCATGCCTTGTTGGCCACCAACACCTCGGCCATACCACTACAGACCTTGGCCCAGGGCTTAAAACGTCCCCAGCAGCTTTTGGGTTTGCACTTTTTTAATCCTGTCGCACGTATGCCGCTGGTGGAGGTGGTGGAGGGTCCCCAGACCAGCATGCAGGCGTTACAGATGGGTTATCGCTTTGTGCATGCGATCCAACGTTTGCCGCTACCGGTTAAGAGCCGTCCGGGATTTTTGGTCAACCGTGTGTTGATGCCCTATCTGATGGAGGCTGTGCGCATGGTGGATGAGGGGGTGGATATGCGCCGCATTGATAAAGCGGCCATGGACTTTGGTATGCCCATGGGGCCGTTGGCGCTGGCCGATGCGGTGGGGTTGGATGTCTGCAAGGCGGTGGCACGGGAGCTGGTGGGTAGTGTGGGTGGCGGTGTACCGCAGCGGTTGTTGGAGCTGGTCAGTGCCGGTCAATTGGGGCGCAAGAGCGGTGCGGGTTTTTACCGCTATGGGCGGGGACGGGCCAAGCCGGGCAGTCGGGGACGCGCCTTTATGGAGGAGCGGGATATTACCTACCGGCTGATATTGCCCATGCTTAATGAGGCTGCGGCCATTTTACAAGAGGGGGTGGTGGCGGATGCGGATCTGGTGGATGCAGGCATGGTGTTCGGCACTGGCTTTGCGCCCTTCCGTGGGGGGCCTATGGCTTATGCGGCCCGCACCGGAGAGGTCTCCATCATCGCTCTATTTAAGGAGTTAGAGGCGCACTTTGGTAGCCGCTTTGCCCCCCATAGTGGGTGGATGGCGCCCAGCCTGAGGCGTTGGTTACAAGAGAGGGAGGCGCGTCATGTGGATGCATCATGGCACCGATCTGATACCGTTACAGCAAACACCCACCCTACCGGACCTGTTCCGCATACGCTGTGAGCGGACGCCCCAGGGTATCGCCTATTGGCAGTTTGCCGAGGATCGCGCCCCCCGTTGGGAGCCGCATACTTGGCAGCAAGCGGCCCGGCAGGCGGCGCAGTGGCAAGCGGCGCTCAGAAATGAGCGGCTAAAGCAGGGCAGTCGGGTGGCCATCTGCATGCCCAACCGTATGGAGTGGGTGCTGTTCGATGTGGCGGCCATGAGTTTGGGCTTGGTGGTGGTGCCACTCTATCCCCACGACCGGCCCGAAGCGATGGTCTATATCCTCAAGGATGCCGGGGTTAAACTGTTACTGGTGGAGGATGAGCGCCAATTGCAGAGCTTAAAGCCCCACTTGGCTCAGTTAAGGCAGCTTAAGCGCGTGGTTGTATTACAGGGCCACTGTAGTGAAAGCTGTGGGGATTGTGTGGCGGCTGGAGATTGGCTACCCCAGGGTAAGCAAACTTGGTTGCGAGTGGCGGGGGCCACCGATCCCCACGGTTTGGCGACCTTGGTCTACACCTCGGGCACCACCGGTCCACCCAAGGGGGTGATGTTGAGCCACCGTAATCTCCTCTCCAATGCCTCAGCGGCGCTGGCGCGGATACGGGCCTATACCGATGATCGGTTTCTCTCTTTTCTACCCCTCTCCCATGCGTTGGAGCGCACGGCGGGGTGTTATCTGCCCATGATGGCCGGTTGTGAGGTGGCCTTTTCACGGGGTATTCCCTACCTTTCTGAAGATCTGGCGGTGATGCAGCCAACCGTACTGATTTCGGTGCCCCGCATTTTTGAGCGCATTCACGGCGAGGTACAGGCCAAGTTGCAGCATGCCCCAGAGTGGAAGGTGCGACTGTTTCAGCACACTGTGGAGAGTGGTTGGGACCATTTTGAACACCAGCAAGGGCGTAGGGGGTTGCACCTTAAAGGTTTATTATGGCCCCTCGTTAAGCCCTTGGTCGCCCATAAATTGCTCAAAAAATTGGGGGGTCGTCTGCGCCTAGCGGTGTCGGGGGGGGCTGCATTAGATCCCCACATCTCGCGATTTTTCCTGGGTCTGGGCTTGCCATTGGTGCAGGGCTATGGTTTGACGGAAACAGCCCCGGTGGTGAGTGTCAACACCCCTGGGGATAATGAGCCCAGCAGCGTTGGACAACCCCTGCCGGGTGTACAGGTGCGCATCGACGCGCAAGGGGAGCTCTGTGTAAAAGGGGCCAGTGTCATGAGCGGTTATTGGCACAATCCCAGGGCAACCCGCCGAGTGATTGATCAAGAGGGGTGGTACCACACTGGGGATAAAGGGGAGCTGGATGCGGCGGGCCACATTAAGGTGGTGGGGCGGTTAAAGGAGATTTTGGTGACAGCCACGGGCCGCAAAATCCCCCCTGGGGATGTAGAAGGGGCAATTCTTGCGGATCCGCTGTTTGCGCAAGTGCTGGTGGTGGGGGAGGGTTATCCCTATTTGGCGGCGTTGGTGGTGCTTAATAGCGAAATCGCCCAGGGTGTGACCTTGGATGAGATGGCATTGGTGGCGCGTATGAACGACCGGTTGCATCGTTTTCCCCGCTATGCGGAGATTATGCGGGCCGCCACGGTGGCGCCATGGACGGTTGAAAATGGACTGTTAACACCGACATTAAAGGTAAAACGTACGGCTGTCATACAGCAGTATCAGGATGTCATTGCCCAGCTCTACGTTGGGCACTAAGGGACCAGCCATCAGGGAGGATGGTTTGGGGCAGGGCGGGATGCGGACGTCGATGCCTCCCCGTCACGTGTCTCACAACTGCAAAGGGCGCAGCTCTCATCGGGCTGCGCTCTTGTGGTGTGGGGTGTAAAGGCGTACATCAAAGAGAGGGCGCGATGCAACCGGTGCAACAGTTGGCCGTGCTGGCATAGAAAAGTGACTTACAGGAGCAAAGTGACATTTTTCTGTCGACATTGTGAAATTTGTGTGACATTATAAAGTCTATTCAGGGAACAGAAGCTTGCGGAAATGGTTGGATAAGCCAATATAAGACCATGATTCGTGTATCTTAAAGGCTTTTGTGGATCTGGTTAAGGGAAGGCAGATCAAACCCAATATGATTTTGCCACATAGTGCCACATTAGAGGAGGTGAGGAATCCCTCCCTTGAAAAAGCCAAGGAGGCCAGCCGATGAATGCGCCTTTAGCAAAACACACCTTTCGCGTGGTAGACAGCGATTTGGTCGAGATTGAAAACCATATTCTGCGTATGTTGGCGCAAGTAGGCCAGCAGTTAGATAGTGTGATTGAGGCTCTGCGTGGTATGCGTTCAGAGTTCTCCGATGGTGTGGTGGTGGAGGATGCCAAGCTCACCACCATGTTAACCGAGGTGGAGCGCTTGGCGCTGCGTTTTATCGCGCTGCGCCAGCCGGTCGCGGTGGATTTACGCGCCACGGTTGCCGCCATGCGCATGGCCCACCATCTGGAGCGGATGGGGGATTATACCAAAGATGTCGCGCGGCGGATTCACACCCTAAGCAACCAAAACCTCAGCTGCACCATTGAGCCCGTCATACAGATGGCCGTGCGTCTGGCGGAGGCGATTAAGGATAGCGTGGTTGCTTATACCAACCGGGACGTGGGTAAAGCGTTACGGGTATGGAGTGGGGATGAAGAGATTGATTTGCTGAACAATGCGGCGTTTAGTGAAACCTTGCAGCATATGTCAACCCACAGCCAAGAGGTCATCGGGGCGAGCCACCTGCTGTTCATGGCGCGGGATATGGAGCGTCTGGGTGATCATCTTACCGATGTGGTAGAAGATATCTACTTTATGATCACGGGCGAGCCTGTACGTGAGCCCCGGCCCAAAGCGGATGCCACCCCCCACATGATGGGTTAGGGCCAATCCTAACGGGTAGTGCAAAAAAGACCACCTTGAAAAAAAAACGAGGTGGTCTTTTTTTTGGAGCGTGCTGGGCAACAAAACAGCTCTAGCCTTTACATAAAATAAGATAAGGCGGTGTTAAAGAGGATGTGTTGAATAAAAAAATGCCCTTCTCTATAACATGCCTGGATACCACAAATAGATGTGGTAGAATAATGGCTTAAATGGATGGATTGTGGCTGCCAAAACAGAAAATGTGGCGTCAGTTAGCAGGCTAAGCCCCCTTTTTTGTTGGCCCAAAGCAACAAATGGGCTAGAATCCGCAACTCAGGCTCAACAATCTGACTCTACATTTCCGTAGTTTTTGGAGGAACTTAGACATGAAGTTTTCCCACATTGCCCTCGCCGCTGCGTTGACCGTTGTTGGTTTCGCTGGTTCTGCTCACGCTGCCGATGACGCAGTTATGAACAAGTGCCGCGCTTGTCACACCTGGGAAGCGGGCAAAAAAGGCAAGCAAGGTCCCAACCTGTTTGGTATCGTAGGCAGTGCTGCTGGTAGCAACGCTGATTTCAAATATAACAAGAGCTCTGTGCTGCCAGACGTTGGCGCTAAGGGTGTGGTATGGGACGCCGCTCTGATTGACGAGTATCTCCAAGATCCCACCAAGTTCTTGCAACGGGTGTTGGGCGATGCCAAAGCCAAGTCCAAGATGACCTTCAAGCTCAAGGGTGCGGATAAAGCCGATGAGCGTGCTGCGATCATTGAGTTCCTTAGCAACAATAAGTAAGCTCTCTTTGTTTTGAGCCTGCTAAGATAAAAAAGGCCCAGCCCCTTCGGGGGTTGGGCCTTTTTTATTATGGGGTTGCATAGCTTTATCGGCGGGGTGCCACCGTGCTGGGTTTGGTAAAACCCAAATAGTGGGCATAGGGGTCGAGCAGGGGTATGAAAGGGCGCAGATAACTATGAAAAACCGGCCATAATGCCACTTGACGGCTATGTAGCGGGGGGGCTTCGGGCAGGCTGCCCTGGGCATTAAACAAGCGCCGCATGGGCACGCCCCGGTAGCGGTGGATGGCGTCATCCCAGGGAATATTCAGTCGGGTTAAGAGGGTCTGCACCGCCATGGGCATGTTTTCGACGATGGACTCATAGCGCAGGGTGTGCAGGGTAGCAGGCTGTAGGCGCAGCGAGGCGTTTAAGAGATTCATCATGGCGACATAAAGCGCGACAGCCTCGTGCAGGGAGCGCACCATCACGGTTGCGGGATCATGGGCGTGGGTGTGACGGATAAAGCATTGTAGCGCTGCATCCATGGGGTGACGGGTGAGGTGAATAATGGCGGCATGGGGGAAAAGTCGCTGGATCATGGGCAGATCCAAAATATGCAAGGGGTGCATATCCACCAAAGTAGCGGGGGCTGGTAGCGCCCCGATAATGCGCTGAACATGCTTGAAGTAGAGTTGACGCATGGCCGCCAGCGTAGGCGGGTCCAACTGGGCCAAACCGCTGGGGTAGCTATGGGGGGCCAGCCGCTCAACCAGGCTGCTGGGCAGGCGATAGCCACTCATAACCACCAATCGGGGGTGGGCGGCCAACATCTGGCTGAGCAGGGTAAAGCCGCTGCGGGGATAGCCCATGATAAAAACCGGCTGTTTGCCTGGGGCTGCGATGGGCGTGGGGTTGGGTGGCGGTAAGGCTGCGCTCCACTGCGCCAGTTGGGGGATAAGTTGCTCGGCACGGGGGCTCTCGCTCGGTTGGGCGGTCAAGTGTTGCAGACGGTTTGCTTCGCTATAACTTTCAAAGGCTTGTTGATAACGTCGGGCATCCTGTTGCAAGTGCCCCAGCTCAAAATAATAGTCCACCCGTTGAGCCGGCAACATACTGGCTGTGGAGAGTTTTAACAGCCGCTTGGCCCCTTGGTCTGGCTGGTTGCGCATGGCATCACAGCGGGCACGGATCATGGTGGCCTGAAGATGATCGGGTTTCAGGCTTAAGGCGCGGTCGGCGGCGCTTTCGGCCTCGATATAGCGTTTTTCTTGCTCGGCCAGTTGCGCCATACTCAGATGGGGTTCTGGATTGGTGGGATCAAGGATGGCGGCCTGTTGCCAACATTTTTCCGCTTCGCTGCTGCGCCCCTGTTTAGCAAGAGTATGGCCCAAGGCGAGGTGACCTTGACCATCCTCAGGGTGGGCGGCGATGGCCATGCGCGCCAGTTTTTCACTCAGTGGCAAATCTCCGCGTTGCCGTTGAATCTGCGCCATAAGAGATAGGATGGCGGCATCACCCGGTGTGCTCCTTAGTGCTCGATCCAGGATATTCCACGCGGTAGGCAAGCGGCCACGTAACAGATGCTCTTGGGCATCCTGGAGCAGTTTGAGCCGTTGGGTCGCGGGGCTGGAGATCATGTAAACCTGCGGCATAAGGGTTTGGGTTTATGGGGTGTCGATGCCTTTTTCCAGCACCTGTAAGATTGCAGCAATATCCAGACCACCCAGGCCCTGCTGCATGGCTTGGGCATAACCTTGACGTATGGCATCCCCCGCAGGCAGGGCGACATGGTGCTCAAGGGCTTGCGCATGGATTAAATTAAGATCCTTATAGAGAAGATGGAGGGGAAAGTGGGGCTCAAAATCGCGGTTTAAAAAGGCCTGCCCCTTCATACCTAGGATGGGGGCGAACAGCACACTATTTTTAATGGCATCCATGAACAGTTGATCCTCTAGGCCACTGTTGCGCACCAACAGCAGGCTTTCGGCCAGGGCTTGCACCATGCCGGACATTAACAGATTCATGGCCAGTTTCATGCGGGTGCCATCCCCCACCGCGCCACACGGGATCACGGCACTGCCCATGCTTAACAACAGGGGCTCGCAGCGCTGTATGACAGCGTGATGCCCGCCCGCCAGAAAGACCAATTTACCTGTTTGTGCCGGTATTTTACTGCCAGAAACAGGCGCGTCAAGAAAAGCGCCGCCTACCTGTTCCACCAGAGTGGCCGCCTGCTGACTGGCTTCCACCGAGACGGTACTGGCGTTAATCACCACCTTGCCGGTTAAATCCGCCGAACATACACCGACGGGACCTTGCAGCACTTCGAGCAAGGCGGCTGGGTCGCTGACCATAATCACCATATAATCGCTCTGGGTGGCCAATGCTTGGGGTGTTGCTGCGGTGGGGATCGACCGATCAATAAAGGGTTTTAGTCGAGCATGCCCTCGGTTATATACACATAATTGGTATCCTGCATGGTGGCAGCTGTTGGCCATGGCAGAGCCCATAATACCAAGTCCTATGAATCCAATCTTTTGCATGAGTTACTCACCTGTTGGTTAATGTGAAGATCATCCCTAGCATAATGCTGAAAAGTGCAGGTAAAAACAGTTGAAAGCAACATTTACCGCAAAATCTTACACCTATAGAAAATTCATATTTCCGGATGGATATAAAAGTGTGTTACCCTAGCGGGCTTCTGGATATGCGGTTGTGTATATTGATTAATCAATTGAATATTCAGATAAAAGCAACGATCCAGTGAACCCTCGAAGCAAGGGTTGTCTGTCTTGGGCAAGCGGGGTGGGTGAATACGGCATTTCAAGCCAATCTTTTGTAAATACAGCCATTTGTATGTGTGCTGCATATCACAATTAAATTGTGTATGATACTCAGCAAATTACCAATGGGGAAACTTACTTCGCATGGGACACTCTTAGTAATAATGCATGGATCATAATGTAGTTAAGGGCACGAGGGTTTAGGTGGCGATTTTCCCGCATGCTTCCCACGAATACATTGGAATGATCCGTCCTTGAGGATATCGTGATGAAAAAAGATCTACATGGGGAGTCTGACTACTCTTCATTAGCAGACCCAAGTAAGACAGTGGGGGAATTTAACACCCTAGGTGAGCGGTTGCGTATGGCGCTGGACCATGTTGGTATGTCCCAATCGGAGTTGGCGCGGCGGGTGGGCATTCGCCCCCAGACGGTACAACATGTCTGTGCGGGCCATACCCGACGATCCGGATATACAGCGGAATTTGCCCAGGTTTTAGGGGTACGACCCGAGTGGTTAGCCATTGGTCACGGTTCACTGCGTGAATTTGCCAACGAACAAAACAGCGGTGCTGTACGTAGGCTGCCCATGCTCAACTGGTCGAATGTGATCCACTGGAGCCAGTCTGGCTATCAGGCACAGCAAATGGGCGAGGTTTATGATCTGGTGGAAGTTACCAAACCCTTTGGTAACCACGCTTTTGCCCTGAAGGTGGGTGGGGATTCCATGGAACCCAAGGTTCCAGAGGGTTCCACGATTTTGGTGGACCCTGCCTACGTGGCACAAAACAACTATCTGGTTATTGCGCACCTCGAGGGTGAACCCGAAGCGACCTTTAAACAGCTGGTACTTGAGGGTGGTGGGCGCTATCTAAAACCGCTCAATCCTCGTTATCCCATCGTGGATCTCTCCCGTTATCGTTACACCCTGCTGGGTGTGGTGCGTCAAGTTGTGATCGACCTCGATCCTCTGTAAGGTGGGCACGGTTTATGGTCTAAGCGCTAGGTACGTTAGGGTAGGAGCTAAGCCACCCCACGCTGAGGGGTTGCCGTAGGGTTTGGTCATCTCGCGGACGGTTTGTCTCCATTTGGCAAAAGCCCCTTTCACAGGGGCTTACCCCCTTTGCATCTCTCCCCGCTTTAAAAGGGCGTTAAGATACTCTGACATGGTTGTCGGTGGATGCCTATGCTATGTTGCTTGGGTGTTGACGAACCCATTTGTGCATGAATGCCCCCATTGTGATGAATATGGTTAATTCCCCCAGTGCAGGCACCCTCTGGTGTCGCTTTCCAACCTATCCATGGTATCTGCTGCTGCTGGTACCCTTGCCCGTGGTGTGGTGGTGGCTACAAGCCCCGCATCTATACACATGGGGGTATGCCCTGCGCCCCCTTGTGCTGCTTTATGGTTTGACCCTGCTGATCTATCTGCTGGGGGTGAGCCTACTGGGTAACCGCCACCGGGCTGGGCTGTTTACTCTGATGGTCATTTTAACTGAACCGGCGGCGCGACTGCTGCTTGGGCATGCTCAGACACTCTATCTGTTTATTGGTACCATGGGGCCGGTGGCACTACCGGCTTTAAATTGGGCGGGCTTTTTGCTGGTGCTGCTGGCGCTATTGGGCTTGGTCTTACTGCGGGAGGGTTGGTCACGGGCCTGGAGCCGGGTGATGTTGGTGGCGGCCTTGAGCACCGCAAGTTTGATGCAGTGGGATCCTCTGTGGGCCGCCGCGCTATTGATGGGTACCATCTGGGGTTATTTAATGGTACGCGCCGTGTGGGGGAGGGGTCTAACCCTCTTGCTGAATGGTGCGATGGTGGTGGTATGGGTTTTGGTGTTGGCGCATCAGCTACCTTGGAGCTTGCTCCAACGGCTGCAACAGCTAAGAGAGCCCCCGCTCAGTGACACCACCCCTGCGCTAAAAATGGCCTCGGCCCCGGTTATTGTGCAAATCCAACTGCAAGGTTATCCCCGAGGGGATGTCTTGCAGGCCAACGCATTTGGGGATAACCACACCTTTCTTACCGCACTACAGCAGCACGGCTTTAGGGTGGCAAGGGATGCCCTGTTGAGCCATCCCCGTACCGACTTGGCGTTGTGGAGCCTGTGGGGTATGGAGAATCGGCTGTTTGAGCGGGTCATTGAGCAGCCTGTGCCGAGGGTATGGTTGCAGTGGTTGGTCAAGCAGCAGATGGCCCAGCGGCCCTGGTTGCACTTTCTGCGGCAACAGGGCTACCAAATTTTTTATGCCGATGCCCAACAGCAAGCGCCTTATCTGGCAGACATCGGGGAAAATCTGTTGGCGCATACCCAAAACCACGCTTGGCTCAACCCCTTGGAGCAGCGGTTGCTGCGCGCCATACCGGCACCGCTGGTACAAGATTGGCTGCGGCGGGTTAGCCATGAGCAGCTTAACCAAGCACGCCACCAAGCCCTCGTGTATGACTACAGCACGGTACCAGAGGGTGATCCGCTGTTTATTATGGAGCATCTGGCCTTGCCAGAGCTCACCCTTGAGGTGCCCTACGATGATGGTTTATGGATGGCCCATCAACGTATGCGCTATAAACAGGCCCTTGAGTCGCTTAATCAGGCGATCCAAATGAAAATCCAGCTCCTCAAGCAGCGGTTTAAAGATCGCCCTTTGATTATCCTACTGCATGGTGGGGCGATGGGGCAGGGGGTGCAATGGCAGAAAAACCGCTGTTTGGAGCATGGCTTTGCACCGCTATTGGCGCTATATAGCCGTGATGCCGGTTGGGCGCAACGGCCTAGCCAGCCCATGCAATGGGTCGATCTGTATGGAGTGCTCAAGGCACAGTGGTTTCACCAACCCTGGTCGCCAACGCACCCCCGTTTTTATGACCAAGGGAATGATGCACATAGCCCCATACGCCATCTACCCCTATGGAAACTACGCAGCGGTTGCCGATCTGGGTTGTGGGCCAACGGGCAGGTCGATGATACGATGACACTTCGATGCACCCCAACAGAATCCCCTGAGGATGTGCTTGCTCTGTTCGGTCTAAAACCGGAAAGCGACCATTATTTAAGGCTCTCTGGGGAGAAACTTCCTTGAGCCCCCTTGGGAAATAGGGTAGACATTATGAGCCTACCCTGGCTCTCTCTTCGATGATTCATCGCGGGGATGATCCTAAATGAACCTGACAAATTGCGCTTTCTCCCCCTGTAAATCCCATCTTCAAAGGGGTTTCCTAAAAAAAAGCATCCAAAAGTCAAAAAAAGGGTTTGTAAACGTACCACTCTGTTTTATAATCATCAGCGTGCAAACTCTTGCTGACCCGATCGGCTCCCGCTGGTTGGGTTTTTTTTATCTATTTTCAGGGACGACCTCTCACCCCGCATGCCTTGATTATAAATAGGCATCCCGCAGTGAATGGCTGGCCGCAGTAAATGGTTGGTTTATTTCCCCACAGCTCTGAGATCGCTATAAGCGTACCCACCACGAGATGAAAATCCATCTTCGTGGTGGGTACGCTTGTAGCGGTTCATGATCTGGCCCGTGAGTCTACTCGGGCTGCTTTATCGTTGGTGTTGGTCGCTGCCGTTAGCATACCCCACCCTTGTAGATCCCCCCTGTTGTTCAATGGCTAACCCTGGCTTGAGGAAAAAGGCTCAGATCTCCTTTATGCTGGACTCCTTGGCCCTTATGTGCTTCAGCCCTCATTATAACTGAATACCGTTTAAGCGCCGAAACAGCCGCATGGCTTGTCCGTCGGTCATGGCTGAGATGGTGTCGGTCAGTGTCTGTAACGCCGCGTAAAGATCTTGGGTGGGCTGCGCTTGCAGGGTTTGCAGCAGATCTTGCCCCAGCAGTTGTGCCAAGTGGCGTTCATAGGTTGGCAAGGCTTGAACCTGCCATGCGGCTTGGTGCAACCGCATAAAAACAGGGTAGAACATATCCAGCAAGCCGGTGAGTACTCGATGGCCGGTAGCAATCCGCAAGAGTACGGCCTCATGGTTAAAAATGGAGTGTCGAGCAGCCTGTTTGGCGGTTTTAACGGCTTGTGCCAAGGGGGAGCTTTCCAGCAAAGTGTGGGGGTAGGTACCCTGCATGATGGCGGGAAGGTGGGTGACAAATTGATCCACGGCGGCTTCAATTAACTTGGTGATGGCCATGGTGCGCAAAAAACGCACTTGCTCCAGCTGCGAGCCACGATTGCGGGGCTCAAACTGGGCGATGGGAGCCAGAAGCGCCTGAATGTGGTCAAAGGGTATCCACCCCAATTCAAAGCCATCTTCCAGGTCAATGGGGGCATAGCAAATATCGTCGGCGGCTTCCATAAGATAGGCCATGGGGTGGCGCTGCCAAGCCTGTTGGGCCACTTGGCGTAGGCCGGTGGTGTGCGCAACTTGGCTAAATTGGTCCAGTTCGGATTGATAGAGTCCATTTTTTCGCTGACCAGCCCCCAAACCGGTTACTGGCCGTGCGCTGCGGGGATATTTACTAAAGGCTGCCAAAACCCCATGGGTCAGCCGCAAGCCCCCCTCACGGCGTCCATATTCCAGTTGGGTGAGGATGCGAAAGCCCTGGGCGTTCCCTTCAAAATGGAGAAAATCCAAACGCTGTGGTTCGGTAAGATCGGCCAAAACCGTGCTGTTTTGTTTGAACCAACTGCGAATGGCATCCTCGCCCGCATGACCAAAGGGGGGGTTGCCAATATCATGGGCCAGACAAGCGGCCTGCACCACATAGCCAAAGTGGGGTGGGGTCAGACCCTCGCAATGTCCAGACCGATCACAAAGCCGATCTCCCGCCAAAACGCCAAGGGAGCGTCCCACCGAAGCGGTTTCCAAGCTGTGGGTTAAACGGTTGCGCACATGGTCGTTATCGGGCAGAGCATGTACTTGGGTTTTATCTTTTAAGCGCCGAAAGGGGGTAGAAAAGGTGATGCGGTCCAGATCGGTTTCAAAAGGGTTACGCCGATCATGTTCGCTACGGGTTTGATGACCGGAACGTTGGGTACTCAACAGCTGCTGCCACGGTAGCTGCATAGGATCGCGTCTCCCAGCACGGGTAAATCGAACAAGGTTTGGCGGCTTAGGGGCAGCCCCTAAACCCATGTGGGGTAAAGCCACGACAAACCGTATGAGATGGCCGTGATGCATGGCCTGCATTGGCGCTAAACATCTGAAAAAAACCTGTCAAGTATGGCGCTATAGCAGGCCAAGAGCAACCGTTAAGATCGAAGGTTAAGCTCGCGCGCCAGCCGTTTGGCAGGTCAAGGGTGCCGTAGGGCGGAAATGCACAAGTGAACAGCCGCGCCTTTGGTTTTTAATAAAGCCATATGAATAAGTCTGTATATATAAAACCACCGTACGTATAGGGACGCATTCAACATAATATTGAAATATTCTAAAGTGCTTAATGAGAGTTATGAGATAAAAAAAGAAACAAATCGAAACTAACTGTAACTATTAGATGCATTTGTTCACTATAATAAAATGAAGTCACTCAAAAAACGGGTGAAGAGAGGCTATATGTACACAGATAGGGTGAACGTGATATGTGGAACAATCAATATTTATCATCAAACATCACGGTAAACAAAGGCGTATTCAACGGTTATAGGTTTAAGGTTGATTGGGTGAGTGAAACGAAAACTTTCTATAAGGTAAGTTAAAATGCTACAACTTTCCGAGACTTCTTTGCGCGCTCGTGTAGGTATGATTATCGGTGTAGCCAGTCTGTTCATGGTACTGATAGGGGTGATTTTAATAGCCTCCAAAAAGGAGCGCATGTTAGAAGATCGGTATAGCTTTGTGCGCATGCAGGTTGAGTCAGCCTACACCATTTTGGCACATTTTAATGCCTTGGAGCAGCAGGGCCGTTTGAGCACCCAACAGGCGCAAGAACAGGCCAAAAATATGATTAAGGTGTTGCGATATGATGGGAGTAACTATTTTTGGATAAATGACAGTCATCCCACCATGATTATGCATCCACTTAAACCGGCGTTGGATGGCAAAGACCTGACAGAGGTAACCGATCAAGCGGGTAAACGGCTGTTTGTGGCGATGGTCACCGCGCTGCAACAGGCTGACGATGCTCTGGTGGAGTACCATTGGACCAAGCCCAACGCCACGGAACCCTCGCCTAAAGTCTCTAGCGTAAAAAAATTTCAGCCGTGGGGGTGGATCATCGGTTCGGGCATCTATATTGATGATGTGGATGAAATTTTTAAGGGTGATGCTCGAACGGCCGCAATTTATCTGATGGGATTTGTGGCATTGACTCTAGTCTTTGGTTTGCTGGTAGGGCGCTCTATTTTAAACGCCTTGGGGTGTGAACCCAAGGATCTGGCGCACATGGCCGGTCGGGTAGCCCGAGGTAATTTGGTCATAGGTGATAAAACGCTAGATAAGGCTCGTAAGAGCCATGCCGACAGCATTGTTAATGCCATGTTACAGATGACCCAATCCCTCCAGCAGTTGGTGCAGGAGATTACCCAGCAGTCACAGCATATGGGGCAAGCGTCGCAAAAATTGTTAAAAATGTCCAACCTGCTCACCCGTGGAGCCGGGGATATGCGAAGCCACGCCAACCAAGCGTGTGATACCTCTAAAGAGGTTAGTCAAAAAATGACCGAGGTATCGGCCGCCGTGGGTAACAGCACTGAAAACCTGTATACGATCTCCCATACCATTGCCAATATGAGCAGTGACATGAGTGCGATTTCTGCGGCCAGTGAACAGGCGGATGCAGGTTTGTCCGGCGTAGCCACAGCCGTAAAGCTGGTAGATGGCTCGCTAGAGCACCTTTACGAAGGGGCCAACCAGAACCGCGATGCCGTACATACGGTGCGTGAGGCGGTAACCGAGTTGGCGTTGGCTGTGCGGGAGATGCGTCAACGCTGCACCAGTGCCAGCCAAGGTTCTGAACAGGCGCAGCAGCAGGTGCAGACCACCAATCGGTTGGCTGGTGAGTTGGAAAAATCCGCCCTTGAGATTGGTAAGGTGGTGGGCTTGATCAATGATATTGCGGAGCAGACCAATATGTTGGCCCTGAATGCATCCATTGAAGCCGCCGGTGCTGGGGAGTCGGGTAAAGGCTTTGCCGTGGTCGCCAACGAGGTTAAAGAGCTGGCGCGGCAGACGGCAGAGGCGACCTTCAATATTGGCCACCAAGTGGATAATATTCAAGATAGCAGTGGTCAGGTAGCCCGTAGTAGTGCGGAGATGACCAAGGTAATTCAACGTATTCATGAAGAGAATGCCAGCATCAATCAGGTGGCGGATGAGCAGGAGAGCATTCTAACCCGCGTCTCAGAAACCATGGACTTAACCGCAACCAATACCGATGGCCTATCGAAACAAATGGGTACTTTGACGGGACAGATGGGCGAGGCATCGCGATCCTTAGGGGAGATTGCACAGGGTATTGGTGAGGTTGCGGCCCGGGTTTCTGAAAGCAGTAGCGGGGTAGGTATGATCAATCATCAGGTTGAGGAGGCCTCCCTTACCCAAGGGCAAATTAGCGATTTTGTGACCGAAGCAGCAGAAACAACCCGTCGGGTTGCCCTTACCATGGACAATATTGGTCATGTAACCAGTGAGTTTGAAGGTATCTCCCAGGAGGTAAGCGACTACGCCGAACAGCTGGCCCAAACCAGTGGCAAGTTAAATGAAATGGTGCGTCGTTTTACCGTGGCCTAAGGTGGAGAAAAAGCAACATGTATGGGCGTGACCCATGGGGAGAGGGCGCTGGTTGGCCGAGGTGACGCCATCTTAATAGTACCAATCTGTGGTCTGTATATGCGATGATGGCCCGGCTATCCATCCATCCCATGCCGCAGAGGTGCGCGATTCATGTTACGTCTGAGCCGAATGACTGACTATGGTACCTTGGTAATGATGCATATGGCCAAGGCTCCAGAACGGGTGCATAGTGCCAGCGAGATTGCTCAGCATACCAAGCTGCCGGAACCCAGTGTACGTAAGGTACTCAAGATTATGGTGCGGGCTGAACTGTTGTGCAGTGTGCGCGGGTTAAAAGGTGGTTATCGGTTGGCAAAATTGCCTCTAGAGATCTCACTGGAGGCGTTGATAACCGCACTTGAAGGCACCGCCGTTGCCATTACCGATTGCTGTGATGACGAGCAGACCGACCACTGTGAGCAGTTCGATGCCTGCCATATGCGCCCCCATTGGGTGGTTATCAACGAAGCGATCCGGCACGCCTTGCAAGGGGTGACGGTGCAAGATCTGCTCAGCTCAGCCGACCCAACGAGCTAAATGGTTTGTGATACCCGTAGGTTGATGGGGTGCAATATCCTGGCAACCTGAATCATGGTATGTATGGATCAACAGACCCTATAGATGGCCCATGCATGGATAATGGGTTGCTAAAAAAAATCCCCACCATCGCGAAGGAATCGTTTTTCCCCTGACGTTTAATAGGCAAGAGCAGATGAGACAGCGTGTCCCATGCTCAATAACCTATCGGAGCGTGTCATGAAAAAGGGAACGGCATTAATCGCATTAACCGCTATCTTGGGTATGGGGCTGGTCGCTAGCGAAAATCTGTGGGCTGGTCCAAATGGTGGCTTTGGGGGGTGTGGCTGCAAGGGCCATGGTATGCGTCTGGCGGATACCGATGGCAACGGTACCGTCTCCGCTGAAGAGTGGAGTGCGCATCGCACCGAGCGCTTTGAAGCGATGGATACCGACAAAGATGGATTTGTCACCGCTGACGAGATTTTACAAGCCAAGCAAGCCCGCCGCAAAGCCCGCATTGAGAGCATGTTGGACAACCTAGATACCAATAAAGATGGCAAAGTAGAGAGCAGCGAATTTGTCGCAGGAAAGCCTGGACAGGGTTTCGGTATGGGTCCAGGCCAAGGTATGGGTATGGGCCAAGGTATGGGTATGGGCCAAGGTAAAGGTATGGGTCAGGGGTATCATAATAAGATGAGGGGGCAAAGCTGTGGTATGCAGCCTGGCATGGGTCGTGGTATGAACCGCGGTTATGGCATGAACCCTGGCTACACCATGAACCCTGGCTACACCATGAACCCTGGATATGGCATACCTCCGTGGGCCTATGGTTATGCCCCTGGCTGGTACGCTCCTAACGCTCAATAAGGGTAAATTGGAGGGGGTCAGTGTTTCCCGCCCCCCTCCCAAATCGGGTTGAATGAGGCATGCTTCAATTGGCCAATCGTGACGAAGCTCAACGCCTAGACGCCGCTTATGCCGATGCAGAACTGCTGCAAAGGGTAGCTGGTGGGGATGAGCAAGCGGCTCAGCAGCTGGTGCGCGGTCATGCCCATGCGCTTTATGGGTTGGCGCGACGGCTCTTGGAGGGGTGGGAGTCTGAGGCCGATGATGTGGTGCAGGATGCCTTTTTGCGGTTATGGCAGCAGGCCGCCAGTTGGCGGCCTGAGGCTCGCATTAACACATGGCTGCATCGCGTGACCTACAACCTCTGTATAGACCGCCTTAGATGCAAAAAAGGGGTGGCACTGGATAGTATTGCAGAGCCAGAAGATCCCCGCCAGGATCTGCTCCAGCACCACCACCGTCAAGAGAAGGCTGCGCGTATTGAGTCGGCCTTGGCGGCACTACCCAAGCGTCAATGCGCGGCCATTACCTTGGTGCATCATCAAGGTTTTAGTCAGCAAGAGGCGGCGGAGATCATGAACATAGGGGTCAAAGCGTTGGAGTCACTGCTCAGTCGGGGACGCAAGCAGTTACGGGTGATGCTGGCGGATTTGGAACGTGGGGTATAGGAGCGCATCATGGCAGACAAGAGAGAGACCATGGATGAAGCGCGTTTGCAAACGTTAATCGAGGCCTACGGGGCGCAAGCCACGCGCTGGCCCCTATTTGAACGACAGGAAGCACTGGACCTGCTGGCCCGTAAACCTGCCATGCAGGCAATCTTGGCGCAAGCGCAACAACTGGATGAGCTGCTGGATGCGGCACCACCGGCCTTGGCACATGGGGCGCTGATAGGCCGGTTGTTACAAGAGTTGCCACGAGCCCCCCGCCAGCGCTTGTTTACCCCGTGGTGGCCTTTTGAGCGGGTTTGGCAGCCGGCCTTGGCGTTGGCGGCTTCGGTACTGTTTGGGGTGCTGGTAGGATTGCAGATTCCGGATATAAACCCCAGCGAGCCTTTGTTGGCAGAGAGTCAGACCATGGAAACTTGGCAGCTCCTGGCTTACGGGCCAGAATCCTTCACGGAGTGGGAGCCATGAGAACGTTCCCGCGTTGGTTGGTGGTGGTGATGTTTGGTTCGGTTGCCTTAAATCTGTTTTTTGTGGGTATGTTGGGTGTCTCTTATTGGCGCTGTGGTCCACTCTATCTGGCCATGCATGGTTCGTTGAGCAGCAACCCCTATAGGATGGGGCTGGCCATGCAGAACCTGGATGATCAGGCGCGTGAAAAATTGACGCCCATCATGCAGGTACACATGCCCACCATGGATAACTCATTACGCCAATTGCGTGTAAAAAAGGCAGAGGTACACCAGCTATTAATCACCGATCCGGTGGATCAGGTGGCCCTTGAGCAGGCTTTTCGCGAGCTGCGACTACAGGCTCAACAGGCGCAAGAGTCGGTTCACCGTATGATGATGCAAGCGGCGGCCACCTTGTCACCGGAAGCGCGTCAACAGATGTTTGAGTTTAAGGGTCGTGGACACCACCCACGCGGTCAGCGTGGTGGTGGACGGTGCGATGGTCCTGGAAAAAGTTCCCCCGTTCAGTAGACCTGTAATGACCCTTAATGGGCACCTTTTTCTCTGCCTAGAAAGAGGTGCCCACTTTTTTTGTGGTGCCTTCCCCCCGCCCACCAAGCAAAACGCATCGGGCATGCTGGTTATCATAATGTAGAGCGCGTTGCATAAAGATTCCCGAACCATCACCCAAAATTCATTTCCCGTCCTTCATGGTGGCATTAAACAATAATAAGCTGAAATAATTCATGAAAAAAGTCTACAAACATGGTTTCATGAATGTTAAGCATTGAACGATTCAATGCTGACTGGATAGCAATATGGCCTTATAACTGCTTGGTAGTAAGTGATTGCCTAGGAATGGCGATTCCATTTTTTCATGGATCAGTACGGTGTTCAATAAGGGTGGCACACTATGTTTCCCATGCATCTGTTGGCAAAGGGTGTCTTAGCGGGTATGGCGTTGCAGGAGGGGGCTCGCGCCGAACAGCAGGCACGCGCGGCGGCCTCAATGGATCAACATGCTCAGCAGAGCTTTCAAGAGGCCCGCGACCGGTTACGGGATGTGGCCCAAGCGGTGATTTGGGAATTGGAGGGTTTGGGCAGTTTGCGGTTGGATATTATGCAGCGCCGCTTAGGCCAGATTGAGCAGGTAAGCCAACGCATTCCTGGCATTGCGGATTCCAAACACACACGGTTGTTAAACCGTTTAACCCGCATGAAACTGTTGTGCGCCAAGGCGGCCATAATTATGCATGACAGTCATGCCGAGCGGGTCCATTCGGCCTTGATTGGGGTTGGTGCTTTTGGTGCCCAAGGTGCCTGTGAAGAGGGCTCTGGATCGTGTTGCATTATGCACTTGGTCAAACGTATTAAGGCCAATACAGCCATACGTTGGTTGGTGCAGGGGGTAACCGAGGTCAGCGAGCAAAAGCATGGCCGTTGGATGCCCTTTGGACGGCGTAGACGCTTGGAAAAGGCGCTCATTCAGACCTTTTTAGACCGTTCTGAGCAGGCCCAACAAGCGATGCAAGCGGCCCAGACAAACCTGGACCGCAGCGATGAGGCGGTGCAGGATATGCGGGACACGGTGCATGCCTTGACCAAAGTGGGTCACGCGGCCTCTGAGATGCGCGATATGATGCGGCAGTTGGATGTGCGGCTGGATTTGGTGATTCAGGAGTTAGAGCAGGCCGCCAGACCCAACAACGCCAGCCCAGGGGATCTGGAGCGTACCCTGCGCGCTCTGGATATTGCCGCCAGCATGCTGCATTTGGCCGAATCGCCACTGCTTGATCCCCAGTGGCAGATCAGCGAACATTTTTTGACCGCCATGCAGGAAGGCGAGACGATTTTGCATCTATTGAGCAGCCATCAACCCAAGCGGGCTAAACCTAACAAGCGACCTGTTATGCATATGGAGAGCCCCAAACAGCAGGGTTGGAACAATCAATCCTGCCCGCTCTTTTTACCCCTCTATGAGCCGAAAAAAGCACCAGATGGGGCAGGTTCGCCACCGTAACGGGTCGGGGGATTTGTCGAGGCCAGCAGCTGTATAAATCCGGCGCGGGTGGTGACGCTCAGCCCGCCATGGGCGGGCTGTTATCCCCAGCGTTCTACTTTAACTGAGCTGCACCACATGCAGCTGCGTCCCCAACTGCGCTTGAGCCAGAGCGACCAGGTGGGGATGGTGGGTGAAAATCAGCACTTGGGTCTTTTTACTAAGCTGCGCCAAGGTTTGCAGTCCCGCCATGGTGCGCGTATCGTCAAAATTAACAAACAGATCATCGGCGATAAAGGGTAGACCATAACCCAACTGATCCACATGGTGCTCTACCGCAGCCAAGCGTAGAGCTAGGTAGAGTTGATCTTTGGTACCTTCACTTAGGGCGTCGATGATGAGGGTGCCCCCACAGCGCTTTTTGACCATGAGAGTGGGATTTGTACCGCTGGCATAGTCGATGACCAGATCTGGATAGCGCCCGTTGGTCAGTTGGCTAAAGTGGTGGCGAGCAGCCTTTAAAACCGGTCCTTGGTTGGTGAGGGAAAACTGTTCCAGGGCGGTTTGAAAAAGCTGTTCGGCCACAAAAGCCGCCATCCATTGACGGGTTACGTGGGTCAACTCCGCTTCGGCATCGGCCAACGCTTGGGCCAACTGCACGGGATCACCCCGTTTAAGCTCCTCCATACGCTGGGCAGCGGCGGTCAACGCTTGGTTGGCCTGCTCTTGGCGGTTCTGCCAGTCGGCTAAGCTTTGCTCGGTGTGGTGAATCTGCTGTTGAATCTCCTCCAAATCCAGATCGGTGACGGCAGCTTTCGCTTCGTCCACACTCCAACCTTCGGCAACCGCCAAGACCTGCTGTTGTTTCTGTTGCCACTGCTGATCGAGCTCACGCCGCTGTCGGGCTCGCTCGAAACGCTCCGCCATTTGGCTGGCATCCCCCACTTGACAGTGATGCAGCAGGGCAGCCCGCTGGGCGGCAAGATCGGCGTGGTCGGCTTGTAACTGCTGATGGCGTTGCTGCTGCTCGGCCAGCTCTTGCTGCCAAGCGTGGCGCTGTTTTTCCACACTACGGGCCTGGGTAAAGGCCTCTTTCCAGACGGCGACGGCCTGCATACGTTGCTCTGGATGTTGGGGAGCCCAGCCTACTTCGCTTAACAGGGTATCGGCCTGTTCATTAAAGAGCGTTTCACGTTGGTTTATGGCGGCGGCTTCGTGGTCCATGTGGCTGCGTTGTTGCAGCAATTGAGTCAATAACTGCCATTGGTTAAGTAGGTTAACAACTTCACTGGGCTGTAACAGGGGGGAAAGTTGCAGCTCTGTTAGGGTAGCCTGCCAGGGTTTTTGCCACTGCTCTTGCGCTTTTTGTAACGCTTGTAATTGGCTTTGTAGTTGGGCCATCTGCTGTTTTGCTTCAAGCAGGTGGTTTTGGGCGGCCTCTTGTTTCGCCAGCTCTTTTTGGGCCCAGCTATGGGTTGCTTCGACCCGGCCAAAGAGGGTGGCAAAGGGGGCGCTGTCATCGCCGGGTTGGGGCCAGGGGTGCAGGGTTTGGCGCAGGGTCGTGCAGGCTTCAGCAAGCTGCTGTTGGGCTATGCCAAACTGGGTTTGCAGGGCGTGTAGATCGCACTGGTTTTGTAAAACGGTTTGGCGTTGCTCCAGCCAACGCTGCATGGCTTGGGGCTCTAGCCCGTGCAGGCTGGTGGGCCAAAGCTTGCGCCATTGTTGCCACCACTGCTGCTGTTGCTGGTGCAGCGCGTGCCCCTGTTGTTGATGGTTATGGAGCAACTGTTGTTGGTGTTGCACCTCGGTTTGGGCCTTTTGCAGGGCGTGAATCTGCTGACCGTGGTGATCCCGGGCATCGGCCAGTTGATCGGCTTGCTGGACCAGGGCCGCATAGTTGTGTTGTTGCTGGGGGGATGTGTCAGACCAATGGTGCAAGAGCTGCTGCCAGAGGGTATCGCGCTGTTGGCGTAGCTGCTGAATACGCTCAGGCGTAGGCAGATCACCCTGCTGTTGCAAGGTGTGTAACTGGTTTTGTAGCTGGGTCATACGCTGTTGGAGATGCTCGCTGTGTTGTTGGTGCTGAGCCTCTTTTTTTTGCAGCAGTTGAAACTGTTCCGTGTGGGACTGGAGCAGGCTTTGAGCGGGAATAATAAGCTGTTGTAGGGCGGTTAGATCCCCATTCCAGCAGGGCAGTTGGGCAAGGCTGAGGGCGAGCTTTTTCTGCTGCTCAACTTGGCGTTCCTGGCACTGGTTATAGTGGTGCAAGGGGGCGTGATTGCCCAATTGCGCAAGGGCGGTTTTAAGCTGTTCCAGGTGTAGGGGCGAAAGGGCCTGAGTGGTCTGTTGTGCCTCTAGCGCTTTGACCCGCTGCTGGATGGTGAGTTGTTGGGAGTGGCTCTGTTGATAGCTCTGTTCCCATCGGGCATGGCTGGCCATGGCTTCGTTGAGGCGTTGAATCTGGAGGGTGGTGGGTTGCTGCTGTTGCAGGGTACGCCAATCGCTGTTGGGGGATTTGCCGAGCTGAATGGCCAGGGTGCGGATTTGGTCATCCAGCTGTTGGATCTCCTGGTTGAGCTTGGGGGTGCGGTGTTGGTCGCCCAGCACCTGGGTGCGGCTCTCTTCCAACAGGGTAAGTTCTTGCTCTCGGTGTAACCAGTTAACCGCAGCGGGCAGCTCATCCAGCCGCTGTTGGGTACTGTGTTGGAGGGTGTGGATGCGATCAAGCTCGCCTTGCAGGGTCATCCAACGCCCTTCTAGGGTCTGCCATTGTTGTTGCAGGTTGGCATCCAGGCGGGGTTCGTGCAGCAGCGGGGTGCGTTGGTTTTCCAACTGTTGCAGCTCAAGCAGATGGGGGATGAGCTGCTTGAGGCGTTGCAGCTCGGCGAGCTGTTTGAGCTGGGTTTTATAGCTTTGGTTGACCTGTTGATGGTGATTTTTGGCCTGTTCAAACGCGGCTTGACACTGTTGCCACTGATGATCGGTGACGGTAATGGCGTGCAGCTCGGTTTGGGCCGTCTTTAACCGGTTGGTGGCGTCGACCATGGGGCCGCTGCGCTTGTTAAGGCCGTGCCAGCGCTCCACCTCTTTATTCAGTTGGGTTTTAATGCTGCCGGCCCCTTGCAGTGCGCCAGAGGCCCCAAACAGCAGCTCGCCTAAATCCCCTTCGGCGAGGGTCATCTTGTTACCACCAAGGCGCAGTTGCTCATGATTGAGGGCAAACAGGTTTTGGTAGGTTGCGCGTTGCATACCGGCCAACATGTCGGTTAATAAATGTTCGGGCAAGGGTTGGTCGTTGGCGCCGCGCAGGGTGTTTTTATTGCCTTTGTGCCGTTTTATAAGGTGTCTTTGACCTTGGTGGTCAAGTTCGGCCTCTAAACGCATATCATGATAGTTATGTAGAAAATTATAGCTGGAACGGGGCTCAATACCAAACAATAGGTCAAGAATGCTATGCAGGGTGGTGGATTTACCGGCTTCGTTAGCGCCCACCAGCAAGGTAAGGTTTGAGGGGTGGCCAAGGGGCAGGTGGCGATCGGTAAAATGACCATAGCGGGAGAGGGTGAGATGGTTGATTCTCATGGATTGTCTCCGTTAAGAATAGGCTCCAGTTGAGCCAAGCCATCTTCGATGGCGTTGTTTAGGGCTCCCTCTTGTAGCAGGATTTCGAGCCGTTTTTTGGCAGGGCCGCGCATCTGTTCCAGCAGAGCGTCACGCAGGAGCTGTTGTTGTTGGGGTGA
The DNA here is from genome assembly GCF_000014865.1 of Magnetococcus marinus MC-1. NCBI lineage: Bacteria > Pseudomonadati > Pseudomonadota > Magnetococcia > Magnetococcales > Magnetococcaceae > Magnetococcus > Magnetococcus marinus. Next base: position 4,441,954 of record NC_008576.1, on the reverse strand, counting down.
CTGGCTGAGCTGGTTGGCCAAATTGAGCAGGGTGTGGCCGCTATCGGTTCCGAGGGGTTGGGGTTGGGTGGTTTTGCTCATTTTAACTTGTTCAATCCACAGTTGATCATGGATCTCTTGGGCGGCGGCTTCGCATTCGGCATAGAGGCGGTCACGATCTCTAAACAGGGGGCTATGGCCTTGTAGGGTTAGGCGTACCAGGGTGGGCTGGTTAGGGTCGAGTTGTTGCAGTTGGTGGCGAATGGCTTTGAGCCAGGAGGATTCATCTTGCTCGGTTAGGGCAATGGTACACTGTTCCCAGCGCAGGGTATGGACGGGGCAGTGGGTAATCTCTGTAACGGTCTGTTTATCCACTTGGAGCAACAGGTAGCCTTTAGTGCCGGTTTCGCGGATGTGTCGACCTTGCAGGTTGCCGCTGTAGCAGATGGGTGGTGTTTGGTTGAGTTGTTCAAAGCGGTGGGCGTGGCCCAGGCCCCAGTAATCATAATTTAGAGTGAGCAGGTCATTAAGGTGGCAGGGGGCGTAGGGGTCATGTCCTTCGCGGCCATCCATGGCGGTATGGAGCAGCCCCACATTAAAGTATTCGGGGTGGGCTGGTGGGTAGTGGATGACCATATTTTCGGAGATGGCGGGGTGGGGGTAGCTCCAGCCATGGATGGCGGTATGCAGGTCATGGAGTAGAATGGTTTGTGGTTTATGGTGGTCGAGGATGGTGACATTGGGGGGCATGCTTAATTTTTTGGTTAATTTACTTTGGGCGTCATGGTTACCGAGCAGGATGATGAGAGGGATATTGGCTTGGTGCAGTCGTTTAGCGCTACCGGCTAAAAAGTGGCCGGTTCGATAATCTTTCCAATCGCCATCGTAGAGGTCGCCGGCCACGGCTACGAAGGCGACCTGTTTGGAGATGGCCTCATCGACGAGTCTGTTCCAGGCGTTACGGGTGAGGTTTTCCAGCAGGTTTGGGGGTAATTTTTTGCGCAGGGCGGCATCGAGCCCTTGCATGGGGCTATCGAGGTGAATGTCGGCGCAGTGGATAAAGGTAAAGTTCAAGGGCGTAATCCTTTGATCTATTTTTTTGAGTTTACGGGTTAGTTTTTCATGTTTGTTGGGTGGGGGTCTAGGGTGGCTGATGGGGGTTTGTAAGATTGGGGGTAGGTAGAGGGTGGTCTATGCAAGGGATCTTGAATGCCTCTATGCCCAGGGAGTGTCATTATGAAAAGGGATTGGGGGGTCTGGGGGGAAGCTCTGCTTGCCCGCCCAGCGGGTCTGGGCAGCGCCCAGTGGGGTTCGGGGCGAAGCCCTGAGATCTTTTGACTTTTAAATCTTTTGATCTTTTAGCCCCGTACCGATGGAGCAAGGGCGCAGGGATTGATTAGGAGAGCACGGGTTTTGTAGGGGCGCAGTACGGGGCGTAGGGTAGCGATGTCACGCGCCAGCGTGGCGGGCGGTTGGGCACATGGCTGGTGGGGGAGAAAACCCCGCTTGGGCACATGGTGGCTGGTGGGGGAGAAAACCCCGCTTGGGCACATGGTGGCTGGTGGGGGAAATCACATCATGCACCCCAACCACAGCCTAAGCTTGATCCCCGCTGGGGCGTTTGGCATCCGTATGGACGGGGAAATTGAAAAAAGCCCCAATTTCCCCGTCCATACGGATTAAAAGGCTGGCTCGCTGGTCGCTAAGCGGCAAAAAGACGCCGCTTAGCTCCCCTGGCGAAGGGCGAGCCGAAAAGCCAAGAAAAATCAAAAAATCAAAAGCAAAACCCTGGGGGGAGACAGAGAACTTCTCCCCCCAGACCCCCCTCTAACCTTTTTTCAATAATAGAAGCTAGACCCTTAGGCGCAAAACCTAAAGAAAGCACAAAACCCTAAGAAGAGAGAAAACTTTCCCCCCTCCCAAAGAGAGGAGTAACCCCGCCATGCCTTCCCAAGGAGACACAGCAGGGTTTGAAGTCAAACAATCGAGGGCGTGTGGCAGGCAAGCAAGGTGGGCACAGTTGGGAAGTGAGGATCAAAACCGCCGAAACTTCTCCACAGTAAGAGGATGCATACGAACAGGAACCAAACAGTAACGCGTCGGACAGTACAACCAACGAAGCCACTTGATCAGTCGACGGTAAAACATGACAGAAAAAGCCTCCTAATGGCTTTTCTTTAAGATAACAAAGTAGCCAAGCGACCACTTACGCAGCGCATGTATAGAGGTTAGACATGAAAATCACACATCAATTGAGTAAAAATACCATGACCAAAATATGGCATTCCCTCATCCTGTGAACTCTACAAGATTTATGCGGTAAAACATTGACGCACCGCTCAAACAAGCCTACCTATGGACAATTTTTAGATCATTTTGAACAAGAATTTTTAATACGCCAGGACGAAAAGCCTGCGCCAAGGCCTGCTCTGCTTGGGTCAATCCAAAACACCCCTCGATCAAAAAATCCGTCTCCACCCTTGCCTGCGCTAACCAAGCTAAAGCCGGTGCAAAATCACCACAGCGTGAACCCATCACCCGCAGCTCTCGGATCACCACATCATTTAGATCCAACCCCGTGACACCATCAAATGTCGATTTAATCATCAATAATCCCGTAGGGCGAACCATAGCTTGGGCCATTCGTAACCCCGCATCACCCCCCCCACACACCACCACCCGATCCATAAGAGGGGCAACCGTTATCTCATCGACCAACACACCCTCAACTCCACAGCGATGCAATGGCTCCCAACGCTGGGGATGCCGGCCCACCAATCGTACAACCGCGCCATGCATGGCCAATACCTGGGCCACCAATAGACCCAATTTGCCATCTCCAATAACCAAAGCCGCTTCACCCGGTGTGACAGGGGCCTGTTGCACAATGCGTCCTGCGGCGGCTAATGGCTCAGTAAACACCGCCTGCTTATCGCGCATGGCATGGGGGAGCTCGTAGAGATTCTCTAGGGGTAAGGTTAAAAATTCTGCCAATGCCCCAGGGCGGTTTAAAATACCCAACACATTACGTTGCTCGCAGTGACTAACCGCACCCCGCAGGCAGCAGCGACAGTGACCGCAATGGCTATTAATGGCACCCACCACCCGTTTACCCATCCAGGTTTGATCTTGGCACTGGATCACCCGTCCAACAAACTCATGGCCAGGAATGCCCGTGAAATTTTTGTAACCCTTGAGCAAATCCCAATCGGTATGACAAAGCCCCACCCACTGCATATGGATGAGCGCTTCATGGGGCGCGGGTTGGGGCAGGGGTAGATCATGGCGCAACTGGGCCTGACCTTGGTTAAACCATATTCCGGTCATGGTGGCGGGCAGGGGGGGCATGGGCTTACTCCTAGAACAGGCTCAGTTGTTGGGGTTGGGTGGTGGCTGTTTGACTGGAGCAAAGATGGCCCATGCTGATACCCAGTAGACGTACACCCCGATCATAGAGGGGTTCGCGTTGCAGTAGGGCGGTGATAATGCGGGCGGCTTCGGCTTGGGTAGAGATAATCTGTTGTGCGGTATGGGCGCGGGTGATTTGTTGAAAATCGGCAAATTTAATTTTTAGGGTCAGGGTTGAGCCGCGCAGTTGAAGTTGATCTAAGCGGTTCCACAGTTCGGCAAGGATGGTATTGAGTGCTTGTTGCATGAGGGGTTTGGCAAAAATATCTTGGTCAAAGGTGTGTTCAGCACCGACGGATTTACGTTCTCGGTTGGGGTTAACGGGGCGGTTATCGATATTGTGGGCCAGCTCGTGATAGAAACCACCGGCTTTACCGAACCATTTAATCAGCGTTATGCGGTCCCATTGGCGCAGGTGTGCGCCGGTTTCGATACCCAATTGCAGCATGCGTTCGGCGGTACGTTGGCCGATACCGTGAAAGCGTTTAACGGGTAGGGTGTCGATAAATTGGGCGGCTTGTTCGGGTCGAATAAGGGTTAGGCCATTGGGTTTATTCATAGCGGAGGCGATTTTTGCCAGCATTTTATTGACGGATATTCCGGCGGAGGCGGTGAGATGGGTCTCTTCCCAGATTGCGGTTTTGATCTGTTGGGCGATTTGGGTTGCGGAATTGAGGTTTAGAAAATTTTCTGTGACGTCCAGGTAGGCTTCATCTAGGGAGAGGGGTTCGATGAGGTTGGTGTAGCGTTGAAAGATGGCATGGATGTGGTGGGATTCATTTTTGTAGGTTTGCATACGGCCTGGTTGGATGATGAGTTGGTCGCACAGGTTTTTCGCGCGTCCCATGGGCATAGCGGAGTGGATACCGAATTGGCGAGCTTCGTAGCTGGCGGCGGCCACTACGGCGCGGGGGCCTAGGCCGCCTACTACCACGGGTTTACCTTGTAGGTGGGGGAAGTCGCGTTGTTCTACGGATGCGAAGAAGGCATCCATATCGATATGGATAATTTTGCGTGGGGCCATGGTGGCACCGATAATGGGGGGTTGGAGGGGGAAGGTGTTCTATGTTGCCTCTCAGGGTTTTGCGCGTTCTTTAGGTTTTGCACTTAATTTCTTAGCTTCTATGATTAAAAAAAGGTTAGAGGGGGGTCTGGGGGGAGAAGTTCTCTGTCTCCTCCCAGGGTTTTGCTTTTGATCTTTTGATTTTTCTTGGCTTTTAGGCTCGCCCTTCGCCAGGGGAGCTAAGCGGCGTCTTTTTGCCGCTTAGCGACCAGCGAGCCAGCCTTTTAATCCCCTATTGGGGGTCCCTTGAGGCTTTTTTCAAGGGACCTCCAATAGGGGATGCCAAATGCCCCAGCGGGGTTTAGGTCCGGGCTGTGGTTGGGGCGCATGATGTGATTTCCCCCATCAGCCATGTGCCCAAGCGGGTTTTTCTCCCCAGCCACTCTGTGCCCAACCGCCCGCCACGCTGGCGCGTGACATCGCTACCCTACGCCCCGTACCGCGCCCCTACAAAACCCGTGCTCTCCTAATCAATCCCTGCACCCTTGCTCCATCGGTACGGGGCTAAAAGATCAAAAGATCTCAGGGCTTCGCCCCGAACCCCACTGGGCGCTGCCCAGACCCGCTGGGCGGGCAAGCAGAGCTTCCCCCCAGACCCCCCAATCCCTTTTAATAATGGGACTCCCTAGGCATAAAGGCATTCAGTCTCAGTCTGAGCGGTGGCTGGGGAATGTAGAGGTTCCTCCCTCGGTGCCCATGTGCCCAACCGCCCGCCACGCTGGCGCGTGACATCGCTACCCTACGCCCCGTACCGCGCCCCTACAAAACCCGTGCTCTCCTAATCAATCCCTGCGCCCTTGCTCCATCGGTACGGGGCTAAAAGATCAAAAGATTTAAAAGTCAAAAGATCTCAGGGCTTCGCCCCGAACCCCACTGGGCGCTGCCCAGACCCGCTGGGCGGGCAAGCAGAGCTTCCCCCCAGACCCCCCAATCCCTTTTAATAATGGGACTCCCTAGGCATAAAGGCATTCAGAATCACTGAACCCCCCCTCTACCATATCGGCCTGTGAAATGCCCTACACCTCCACCGCCAACGGTAACTTTACATAAAAACATGCCCCCTCAGAACTCGACTCCGCCTGAATCTGACCCTCCATGCTGTCCTCAACAATCATCTTCGCCATGTATAAACCAATTCCCGTACCCTGACGCTCCGTCTTGGTCGTAAAAAAAGGATCAAATAAACGATCTAATATCTCATCCGGTATGCCAATTCCATTGTCCCGTATGGCAATCACCGCCATACGCCCCGACTCCGATAAATTAACCTCTACCTTGCCATCCGTTAACCCCAACTCCTGTATCGCATCCTTGGCATTGTTCAAAATAATCATCAATACCTGTACCGTCTCATTAGGATACCCATAAGCCCATAAATCCTCACTGGATGGCTGATAGGTAAGCGCTATCTGATAATGCGAAAATGAGGCCGATACCAACTCCAACGCTTCCCGTACCGTCTGCCCTAACTCAAACCGAACACGCTGCTTGTCTGGACGGAAAAAATTGCGAAAATCATCAATGGTCGTCGACATCTGACGTATCAAACGACGCGCCTTCTCCATCTGCTCATTCATGGTCTTCGCATCTAACTCATTATACGTAAAAGCATCCTCTACATTGGTTAAATTTAACGCCAACGCATTCAACGGCTGACGCCACTGATGCGCAATATTCCCAACCATCTCCCCCATCGCCGCCATGCGACTCTGACGCATCATCACCATGTCCTTGTGACGGTTCTCATTCACCGCATGACGTACCCGCAACTCCAAATCCGTATTCAGACGCTCCACCTCCGCCTGATGCCGCTTAACCGCCTCCTCAGACTCCCGACGATCAATCAACCCCGCTAATGAGTTCGCAACCGCCTCCAAAAACTCCTCCGCCTCCTGATCCGAAACATAACTCGAACCCAATAATAACGTAATCGCCCCAAAGGGACGCCGCCTTAATAAAATCGGTACACAATACGCTCCATGCGGAAATGGCGACGGCAACATGTGCTCCATCGCCTCATTATTACCACCCTCCACATTAATCAACGTCAACTTGCGCGAAACCACCGCCGTATGACACAACGCCCGGTTCGCCGGTATCCGCGTGTATAACATTTTCTGCACATCCGCTAACCCAACCTGCGCACCCAGTACATAGTGCTGACCATCCGGCTCCTGAATAAATAATGCCGCCTGTAACCGGTCCTTCTGCTCAGGAAAGGCCGATAACAACTGCAACGCCAACATCATCTGCTGCTCAGCCGTATTCGACTCCAACAAACTCTGTAATAACGTGTTCACCGCCGATTGATAACGATGCGCACGCCGTAAACGACGCTCCGCCCGCTGCCGCTCCAATACCTCCCACTGCAAACGTTGATTGGCCTCATCCAACCGGCCCGTGCGCTCCTCCAATAAATCAGCCTCTAAGCGGCGCTTGTAGTTCTGGTGCAAAATAAAAGCAAACGCCAGTAATATGATGCTCTCCATGGCGATAAACTGTAAAAATACCACCCGAACCTTGCTATCCATCTGGGCAAGATCCTTCACCATCATCAACTGCGCCTTACCCCGATATGAGTACAAAAATTCACTGTTTAACCGCAAAGGTGACTCAACCTCAAACACACGCTTGTAAATCGCCATCACCGAACCCGAGGCCGAGGTAATGCGTAATAACACCACATCCCCCTTGCTATTGCCCCACTGATCCAAAAATGGCTGAACCTCGTTATAATCCCCCGACTGCAAAGCACCCTGTACCACCGTCTGAATAAGATGCAACTCCGTCTCCGCCTGACGACGAGCCTCCTCGTACAACTGATTGCGCTGCTGCTGCGCCAACCCCAGCCCCGCCATCGTCAATAACAGAGCAAGCACCAACCACACCAGACCGTGACGTAACAATCCAGCATGGACAGCCATAATCAGCGAATCCCCGCTTCAGCCAAATTGTTGATCAATTGGGTCAATGCATCATAATCTTCATTATGCACAGGGACCAACGCCGTCAAATTCGCCTTAATGCCCGTCAATACCGCACGCCCCTGCGGGGATTGATACATATCTAACATTATCTGGCGAACCTGTTGAACCAGCACCTCATCCAGCGTGCTACGTGCCACAAATAGATGTTCAGAAAACGCTGGTGTGGTCGCTAATACCCTCAACCCCCGCGTTTTAAATGTCTGATAAACCTCTTCTTTAATCGCACCTGCATCAAAATCCCCCGCCAAAACCGCCAGCGCAACATTCTGATGACTGCCTAAAAATGCATAACCCGATAACGCCGATACCGTTATACCCTTTTCCCGTAACATCGAGCGAGGCACCAAATGGCTCATGGTCGATTTAGGATCCCCAAAAGCAAAGAGATGCCCCTTCAAATCCTCTAGCTGTTTAATCGGGCTATCCTTGCGTACCACAATGTACCCATGGAAATAGGGAATTCCCTTAATCGCAAAACGCGTAAGTAACGGTTTTTTTCCATACTGCTGAAACATATCTACATAGGCCGCTGGACCCAACAGTGCCAGATCCACTTTATCGTGGGCAATATGGTAAAGATGATCTTGATAGCTTGTTCCTATACGTACGGCGACCGGGCGATGGAGATGCTCGGCTAAATAGTCCGCCAGTGGGGTAAACCGATGCAACAACTCATCCCGGCTAAGATAGGGATGAATCGCCAACAATAATGGCGATAGCCCCTCTTGCGCCCGTGCTACAGGTGTCCATACTGCCAACATCAACAGAATGATGAGCATGTTTCTCAGCATTCCCAATGCTCCGTTTTTTACCCAGTGTATCCATATAAATTGGCCCATATGCAAAAAACCTTTGCGCTTTTGTGTCGGATGGTAAACATCAACATGCGTCTATCCAGACTATAGCAATCTTCTGGAAAAATACATCTCCTCCAGTTGTCAATCATTTCATTAAGAAATTCAAGCTTCGAACCATTTTTACCCCCGGTTTAATCGTCCAAAACCCGTCAAGCCCCCATCCAAGCCAAATCATGGAATCGATAACCGCCTAGCACCGCTAACCACCCCCTGCTCCCTATGGTATGGCCCAAGATCAACAATAAAATGGGTGAAGAGATCAAATCCCTTCACCCACGTAACGCCTTTTGCCAGCCGCATAAAAAAACCGAAACGTTAAGATGATCACAGCCAATGGCAGCTTATTTTAAATCAATAATCTGTCATCGCGTAGAATCAATAGGCTCTAAAGCAAATGAGGCTCCATGCCCCCCTCAACAGGTGATTTCGATAAGGGTCACGTCATCCCCAAATGTGGCACTTCCATGAAAAGCCTCTAACTGATCAGTGATCGCGGTCAAAGGGGTCTCCCTATGGGTTGCCGTATTTAAGAGTAGAGCGTCGGTAGCCTCTTGCCCAAAAAATTCCAATTGGGGATCTCTGCATTCGACGATGCCATCGGAATAGGCATAAATTTGATCTCCAGCTTGAACGGAGACGGTATGCAGTGTTGGTGAAAAGTCGCCTGCTCGCAAAACACCCAACGGTATATTGCACGACTGCCCGCGCTTGAAAATCTTCCCTTGACGCACCATTAAAATATCGGGGGTTCCCGCATTCCAATACTCTAAATGGTCTCGACTGCTGTTTAAACTGATCCAGCAACAGGCCAAAAAAATACCGGTGGGTAGCTTAGCATTCAACTGGCTGTTCAGTTCACTCAAAATTACCGCAGGGGCCATGCCCTTGTTGGTCATACTGTAAAAAATGTCTGAAACCAACGGGCCGATAATCGCAGCAGGTAGTCCATGGCCAGTTGCATCCCCCATCATCACATGTTGGGCACCGTCTGGACGGATGGCCGATAAAATAATATCACCTGAGGTTGCCTCAACAGGATTAAACAGAGTCCGCAAGTTATGCCTGTTAATCGGAGCTGATTGACGCATACGAGAGACGATTTCTTCAACCAAACGGCGCTCAAAAGATAAACGCTCACGAACCTCTGTCACTTCTGAATAAGCTTGTGAAAGCGCATCTCGGGCCTGTACAACCTCTTGGTGAACCCGGCGCGATTTAATCTGCCGACGTATACGCTGCATCAACACCTTCCAATGAATCGGCTTTGGAACATACTCCTCCGCCCCCACTTGAAAGGCACGGTCCACAGATTCAGAATTCTCCAAGCTGGTGATCATCATGACCGGACAACGTGAACCTGTTTCCGTATGCGTGATGAGAAAACAAGCCTCAAAACCATCCATGCCCGGCAACTGGGCATCCATCAATACCAAATCAATGGTGTTGTTGTTGTATAGATCAACCGCCTCTTCGCCATTTTCAGCACAAATGACTTTATAACCCTGCTGTTGCAGTTTACGCTGCATGATAATGCGTTGGTCAGGGTCATCCTCCACCAACAATAAAGTGGCAGGAATTAGTGAGATTTCGGACATGAGATACCTGTTTTTGTGCGCTCGATAACGGAACCGACCAAACAACGGAACATGAACTAGCCATGACAACTCAGCAGTGTAAATCATTCAAGTAAAATTATCAAAGTAAAGGTTGGTTATAAATTTTAACGATATATTGGAAAGAGTATAAATATTAAGAAATATATAATACATATATTATATTATGTCTCACCCTAAAAAGCACGTCAGGACGTCATTGGCGTGGTGGAATGGAAAGGATCATGCACAGATTTTTGACGAGGAGTACCAAGGCGGGCAGGGTGCTTAATACAATCCAGCGCTTTGTAGCAGGGGCATGGCCAATGTTTCGGGATCATGAACAATGGGTTGTTCGTGCATAACTAAGGTAAAAAGCTGATCAAACCGGGATATCGCCAGTACCTTCTGTACATGACCCGGTATGATGTGCAGCTCAACACGCGCGGTGTCGCTGCAAAACCGTTGACGGAGTAAAAGCAGCATACCCAACCCTGCACTGTCGATATAACTGGTCTCAGTAAGATCGACTAAATAAAGTGGTACCTGCGCGAGCGGTTCAATGGCACGCAAAAATTCATTGTGGCAGGAAACCTCAAATCGTTGAGGGGGTTTTATGAAAGTGCCGTTGTTTTGTTGAACAATCTGGATGGGTCTCCGATTCTGCATCACACCAACTCCCTACTCAAACTGCAACCGGTCAATATGCTATCTTCCTCCCATTTACCAGTGTAATTAAATCAATGCCGTAACTCAAGTGATATCCCTATGACGGCAAGAGGGATGCTGTCGTTATGTCCAATATATGAGTAAGAAAAGTGTTAGAATGACGCGCGCTAGGTTCTTGGGTGTAGGCCAGCAACATCTAAAGAAACGCTCGGTTTTACCCGCTTGGATGAAAAAATAAATTGAGGGTGAAACAGCAAAGGGGGCGTAAGCTCCCCCTTTTCTGAAGGTAAGGATCACCTAACCGCTTAGAAATTGAGTCGCAGCTGCGCATGCACACTCCATAGCACCTACTGCTGGCTCTCGCCAATGTGCAAAAAACCAGCGCAGGGATAGCGCTTGCTGTGGGTAGTGTGTGCACGATTATTCCGTCCGTAATCGGTCATGGGATTGCTGTCTGCCCTAGGATAACCACACCTAAACAGGGCTGTTTTCATCGGTCTCTAGCTGTGCGGCGAAATGATTAACCACCCTTAGCAGATCCTTTTTACGAATGGGTTTGGTCAGGTGTTCGTTACAGCCGGCAGCGAGGCTTTTTTCAACGTCTGCACTCAGCGCATGGGCCGTCAAAGCCAAAATGGGCGTGGGAGACAAACCCTGCTGTTGCTCGTGGGCGCGGATCTCTGCTGTGGCACGATAGCCATCCATAATCGGCATTTGAATATCCATAAAAATGAGATGATAGCGTTTTTCTATGGCCATTTTGACCGCTTGAGCACCATCCACGGCTTCATCGAGCTTATGCTGGCTTTGTTTTAAATAGGTGCGAACGAGGATGCGGTTATCTTCTGAATCGTCGACCAATAGAATGGTCAATGCAGGCAAAGCCGCCGTGATGGGTTCTTTGGTCACGACGTCGCTGGGTAAAAGGTGATCGGCTATGGGGGCTGGGATAGCACAGTAAAAACGGCTGCCTTGACCCAACGTACTCTGGGTTTCGATGGTACCCCCCATAAGCTCCATCAAATTTTTGCAAATGGCCAACCCTAAGCCACTTCCGCCAAAGCGCCGCGCTACACCGCTATCGGCCTGGGTAAACTTATCAAAGATTCTCAATAGAGAATCCGAGCCAATACCCACACCACTATCAACCACCGCATACCAAAACTGCTGGTTTGCATAACCCGCCTGGACTTCAACCGATCCTTTTTCGGTAAACTTAATGGCGTTACCCAGGAGATTGACCAAAATTTGACGCAAACGAGCGCGATCCCCCATCAGAGCGTGGGGAATGTGACCAGTCATGCTGCTGGTAAGGGTTAACCCTTTTAGTTTGGCCTGCATTTGGAAAATCGCGATGGTATCCTCAATCAATAATATTGGATTAAAGACCGCATGTTCCAACTCCAATTGCCCCGCTTCAATCTTCGATAGATCCAAAATATCATTGATCAGATCCAGCAGGGTGGTGCCCGCCTTTTGAATAAGTTGAATATGTTTTTGCGCTTGAGGATTGGGCAAACTTTCCAGCAAAATATCACTCATCCCGACCACCACGTTCATAGGGGTACGAATCTCATGGCTCATGGTGGCTAAAAATTCACTCTTGGCTCGGTTGGCCCGTTCGGCTTGTTCCATGGCTTGACGGCTCGCCTCCTGAGCCTGTTTCAGTACCGTAATATCGTTGGCAACCAGCAGTCGGACATAGTGCCCATCGGTCCAGGGAATCAAACGTATACGGATGGTGTACCATTCACCACTCTCTTTATTGTGGTACTCCCAATGGTGTCCGTGATGGGGGATCGAAGCGCCGCCCTGGATACAACTCTGACAGCCGCCCTCTTTACACCCTAAGTGAAAGGTTTTCCAACACGGTTGGCCAACCGTCTCACCAAACCGCAAACGGGCCGCATGGTTGGTAAAAAGGACCATGTTGCTCTCAATGTTGGTCACAAAGAGATAGGATTCTAAGGAGCCCAAAACCGTCTCAAAGCGACGGTTTGATTCCTCCAAGGCTTTCTGGGCACGGGTCTGTTCGGTTACATCCAAAATCGCACCGACAATACCAGCGTGTTGACCCTGCTCCCCTGGAACCACAGCCTTGTAAAAGACCACATGATGCGGATTGTCGCTTTGGGGCTGTATGGTAGCCTGATATTGCTGCACCCTATCGGGATGGTCGAGCAAATTATGGTCAGCTATATCATAGATTTTTGCCATCTCTAGTGGTGAGGTCTCATAAACGGTACGCCCAATGAGCGTTTCTAGGGGTTGGTTAAGCAATTTGCTAAAGGCTTCATTGGCGATCTGGTAACGCAGCTGGCGATCCTTGTAAAATACCGGTATGGGAATGGTATTTAACAGGGTTTGTTGAAAAGTAAGCTGATGTTGCAGCTGATGTTGAATAATTTTATGCGGCGTTAAATCCTGCAATGTGATCAATATCTGTGGGTGCTCTTGATCATGGCTCTGGCGATGTTGGCCACGCAAGTGGAGATACCGTTTAATGCCATCAAAACCCAATAGGTGCAGCTCACGCTCGATAACGTGGTGACGTGTATCGCGTAACTCACCCAGACGTTGGAGTAACCCCTTTCGCGCATGGCGGGATAGACCATGTAATAAGGTGCGCAGGGATAGACTGCGTTGTCCAGGTTGCAAACCCAACATGGGGTAGACCTGTGCTGACCACTGCATGAAACCAGAGGCAGGTTTCCAGACAATGCCGCCTAACTGGGCCACCTTTTGAACCTGGTCCAGGATATCTTGGCTCTCTTGCAGCGCATGGCGCATAGATAGCTGCTCAGAAATATCCACACCCATACCGCTCAAATAAAGCTTACCCTCAATCTCGATACGGTTAATCTGAAAAGCGAAGGGGATCTGTTGCCTACCCATGGTTTGCAGGTAGCTTTCTTGTGTGGCTAATCCTTCAGTAAGCACTTTTTCCATGGCTTCGATAAAGGCATTGCGGCTGGTGGGTGCCACAAAATCCAAGATCGAGCGTCCCGCAAAGCTCTGCTCGTCTAAGCCGGTCATTTTCGCTAAATTGCTGTTCCAGCGGACGAGGCAACCATCCGCATCCAAAAGGATAAATAGCCCGCTAAGGGCGTCAATAATGGCGTTGGAAGTATCGCTCTCTTGTTTTAGCTGCTCCTGCATGGACATATATTCTGTAATGTCCCGAGAGGATTCAATAATCGCCCACAATGCCCCGTTTTGATCGAAGAGGGGTGACGCTTGTAAGGAGACAAAGCGCGCCAAGCCATCCCGGTTTATATGGCGGTGTACCGTTCTGAAAGGCTGTTGCGTCCGTACAACCTGTTCCAACGGGCACGGATGGTCATGGCCTTCACAAGGGGTATTGCGTTGGTGGGTCATCAAATGGCAATAGCAGTTTGCCTGTTTGGTGGCTAACTCAGGGTTATAGCTGCGAGCCGCTTCGTTCATGAGCACAATGCGATAGTCGGTGCGGATCACCATAAGGGGTTCACTGACGCCATCAATAATCTGCTGCAATTGGGAGCGATCCCGCTCCAGACGATCATTGGCTTGACGAAGGGCATCGGTACGGTCCTGAACGCGGGTCTCCAACTGTTGCTCATGGGCCTTGATGGTCTCTACGTAACGGTTATGACGCCGCCAGACCAAACCTAATATCAAGCTCATCAGCAGCCAGATGCCCGCATGGCTTGCCACCAATTTTTGCGTCACGTCGACCTGAGCGGCGTCCAACGGTTTGGCCGAAACGGTGATGCTAATACCCCCGCGAATATCCCCCAGTTGATAGCCTTGAGTGGCATGGCATTTTAGACAGGATTGTTCCACATAGAGCGGTGCCATATACCGGTAGAGTGCCGAATCACCATGGCCGAGCCGTTCAAGCCGTTCGGAGGGGTTGGTCTCAAACCGTTTGAGTGCCTCCGCTTCCCAGTTGTCTGGGCGGTTGGCGGGACGGAGTGGTTTAAGGCTGGTGATGTGAAACAGCATGCCTGAGTGCCGCGCCAGTTCGGCAATTTGACGGGTCATATAGGCCGGATTGATCAGGGTGAGTGCCACCCCATCCGTGCTGGTTAGATCGCGTTGGGGGAGGTTTTTTAAAAAGGGGTTGGGCTGGGTTTCTGCGGTCACACGGGCATAAACACCACCATGTTGGGCGTTCCACTGGCGGGTGAATTGGATCAACTGAAAGGTGTGGCGATTACGCTCAAGCAGTTGTTGTTGTTGATGGGCGGTTTGTACGGATAGGTTCCACAGCAACGAGCTTAAAACCAGTAGGCTCCAGAGCGACATAAGCAACGCCGAGCAGAGCCACCCCTTCTGGCACATATCTAAGGAAAAGGGTCGTGCTTCAGGCTTTAAATCGGATTGCGCAAAAGCCATATAATTTTCCTACGTGAGTGGTATGTCCAAACCCTGCACAACCAACCAAAGTGTGCTGTTTTGAGTTAAATCGTCATCAAATGGCTCCAGATTACAGCGCGCTTATCTCGCAAGCCCAATCTACGTGTCGGCCAGTATGCCATAGACGCACAAAGATGTAACCTCACATAACCATGGGCCCAAAATATAAGGCGACCCTTAAAAAATCAGACCCATGGATCATCTCCATTAGGGGCAGGCGTATGATGCGAAAGGTCTTTGGGAGGCGGTTGGCCGAACTAGAGCGTGCACGCGCATAAAAAAAGGGAACAATCGCGAAGATTGTTCCCTACAGTCCGGTTTGGGTTACGTCCGCATCGCACGTTTTGTAAGCCCTTGATTGGCATTATCGCCGGATTAAATGTATTAGTCAAACAAAAAAATACCACGCCATAGGCAATAAAAAGTACTAGTTATGATTTTTATGGGTATTATGTTGAGCTAAAATTCTAACCATATGGGAAATAGAGATTAAAATTATTAGTGATAACAGAAAGATGGGACTATTAAGGGTTCTAAAGAAAAAAACAGGGTTGTCATCGTATGGATCTTTAAATTTTAATAAAGATTAATGGTGGTCTAAAATGACCGTATGGGGTTAAGATAGTCAGTGTATGTTAATACCATGGCATAGAAAATCCGTCAAGTATCTGAAACGTGTGGGTAATATTGGTCTTAGACGGCCTTTTCTAGTGCATCCACCGTTGTGGTTCGAACAGGCTGCACGGGTGCGGTGCGGTAAAGCTCACAGGGTTTGCACCCTTGGGATTGTCGCCCTAAGCGGGTAGGCTGCAAGATTGCTCCATGGTAAGTACCATAAACTCTGTATGGTCGATTATAATCAAACCTATGGTTGTAAGAACATGCGGCCTAAGTGGATCAACCCGACAGCTACGCTGTGTGGTAACCTGTGCGACGCTGCCTCGCAACCCATGGCGACCGACACTCACCATAGATACCGGATCTGCATATGAAACCGCCACTTCCTCACACCAAACGCTGGCGTATCATTATGGTCGAACTGCTGGTGGTTCTATCGCTGGGTGGTTTTATCTGGTTTTTCTTCGGCGGGCAATTGATAGAGCAGCTACGTGGGGGTCAGACTGAGGTTGCCCAAAACCGCATGAAAATTCTGGAAGAAGCTTTACTCCAGTATGGCCGAGATGTGGGTGACTACCCCAGCCAAAATGAAGGTCTGGATGCCTTAATCGAATCCCCACGGGGCGCGCCACAATGGCAGGGTCCCTATACATCACCCCCTGCACTCTTAGATCCATGGAACCGCTCCTTTTATTACGTCTATCCGGGTCACCACGGTGTGTTTGATCTCTACTCCTTGGGACGAGACAATAAAAAAGGTGGCGTATTGGTCAACCGTGATGTGCAAAATTGGCCGTAATGGCGCCCCCCTATTTTTTACAAGCGTGTCAACCACGCTTGGCCCGTTTGATCGGACCTGCCATGCTGTTGGTAGGGTGTGCATGTTCACACTTGGGCAACGTCGGTTAAACCTGCTACACTCACGGTTGTGTAGTTTCCGACAATAAGCGTGCTTGAAGGAGAAGCCCGTGTTCTTGTTCAAGGGTTCTTTCCTACGTCTGTTCAAGCAGAACAGTGCTGTTAGAAATTTGTTGCTGTTCTGTGTGGTCAGTTTTACCGCCATCCCATTATTAGAACGATTTTGGGTCTTCCCCCAATTTGTTCAGAGTGTGGTTGAGGATATTGAGCATGAGGCGCAATACTTAGGCAACCTCTTGGCCCAGCCGTTGGTCAAATCCCCCTTGGGTATCCACAAAAATCAGCTGCCGCACTCCTTTTTGGAGCAGCTTACATACTTTAAAAAAGAGTCGCGTTTAGAAAAGGTGAAAGTGTTCAATGCCCAAGGTGTTGTGGTCTATTCGAGCGATCCTCAAGATTTAGATCAGGTTAACAAAAACGACTACTTTGCCACTCAGGTTGCCAAGGGAAAAATCTTTACCAAGTTGGTGCGTCGTAGCTTTCCCAGTATGGAAGGGCGGCAGCTTAGTAAAGATGTGGTAGAGACCTATGTGCCAATCATGAAATCAGAACGATTTTTTGGGGCGTTTGAACTCTATTATGATGTTTCCTGGCGATTAAAGCAGTTGGAACAGGTGGTACGCAGCAGCTCCCTTATCATGCTCGCGGTGATGGCAAGCTTAGCTTTATTGTTGATCGTTCTGCTGTTGCGGGCCACCGGTCAGCTAAGTCGAGACCAGCAACAACTCGCCCTGCTTACGGCCCGTGAAAATTTGTTTACCACAATTGTGACAGCGATACATGATGCCGTGGTGGTGGTTAACCATCGGGGGGAGATTGTTTTTTGGAACCCATCGGCGAGCCGAATTTTTGGCTATAGCGAGAGCGAGGTGTTGGGTCAGCAGGTGCATCAACTATTGGCACCACCGCGCTTTCGTGAGCAGGCTGAGCAGGGCTTTGCCCAGTACCAAAAAAGCGGTAAAGGCCGGATGGTGGTAGGCCGCACGGTGGAGTTGTTGGGTATGGGTAAGGGGGGGCATGAGGTCCCTATAGAGATCTCCGCCAACCATTTTTCCCAGAATGCACAAAATTGGGTGGTGGCCGTTATTCGTGATATCTCTTTGCGCAAGCAGATTGAGCACACGTTGCAGCTAAGTTCAAGCATCATGGAAAATTCCAATGAGGGCATCTTGGTTATAGATGCCAAGGGTAAAATTGAAATGGCCAACCCGGCCATGTACCAGCTTACCGGGTATGCCATCGAGGAATTATTGGGGCAGTCTACCACCCTTTTTAATTCTGGTCGAAATGATGCTATGTTTTTCAAACAGATGTGGCAAGCCTTGCGCAAGGGGGGGAACTGGAGCGGGCAAATATGGAGTCGCCATAAAAGTGGGGAGATCCTTCCGCAGTGGTTAAGTATCAGCGGTATTGAGAACCAACAAGGAGAACGCATCAGCTATGTTGCCATCTTGACAAATATGGGTCAGCAAATGGCGGCGCAAGATGAGATGCAACAACTAAGTTTTTATGATGTCTTGTGCGCGTTGCCTAACCAGGTATTGTTTAAGGAGCAGTTGCTACAAGGCTTGCGTGAAGCCAGTCGACGGGCGGGTGAGTTGGCGGTGTTAATGTTGGATCTGGATCGCTTTAAACAAGTCAATGACAGCTATGGTGTGGAGATTGGGGATCGACTCTTACAAGAGGTCGCCAAACGGCTACGCACATTATTGCGCAGTGAGGATACCGTCGCGAGGATGGGGGGCGATGAATTTGCGATTGTGCTGCGGCAGTTGTCCGAAGCGCCGGAGGATGTGGCGCTGGTGGCACAAAAAATTATTGACGCTTTGAGCATGCCCATTGCCATCAATCCCCAGTGGTGTCAAATAGGGGTTAGTATAGGCATCAGCATCTATCCCAAACATGGCGAGCAGGCTGAAGAGCTGCTCACCAAGGCGAACCAAGCCATGCAGATGGCGAAACAGAGCGGACGCAACCATTACCGCTTTGCCTCCGTCGATCAAGCCAAGCCATAGCCGGTTTTATTAGGTACGAAAAGATGGGCTGCCGGTAAAAAGGCCAAGGGATCAATACGGGTTGCGGCCGGGGATTCGGTACCGACAATGCGTAATTTTTCGTCGTCACGGTGACGGGCCAAATCCAACCGCTGCGGGGTCATGATGAGGTTGTTTTCGCCTTTGGCGACCAACTTAATGGTCGGGTGTAACAGGTCACGGGGATTGTTGCGCATCACCACCCCAAGATGGCCATCGGCCAGACGCACCAAGCTACCAACGGGATAGATGCCCACCACGCGGATAAAAAGCTCCACCATTTTAACATCCAAGGTGCCTCGTTCGCGTCCCTCTTGCACCAACTCCCGCAGCACCTGCTTACCCGTTTTGGCACGACGATAGCTACGTTTGGAGGTCATGGCATCAAAACAGTCACAGATGGCGGCTATGCGCCCATAGGGACTAATTTGGTCGCCCTTCAAGCCTGAGGGATAGCCACTGCCATCCAGCCGCTCATGGTGTTCCGCAACGAGGCGCATAATCTCTGGTGGCAAAGCCTCCATACGAGAGAGGCTGTCCAGCGTTAATCTGACATGATCCTTGATAAAACGAAGATCGTTTAAATCCAAGGGGGTGGTTTTATTGATCAGGGATTGAGGAAGGCGCACTTTGCCGACATCGTGCAGCAGTCCGCCCTTGCCTAAGAGGATCACCTGTTGATCGGGCAGCTCCAGTCCACGCCCCAACGCCATCATGTAGACAGAGACGTTAATGGTGTGGTCAAACCCTTCGCCATCAAAGGTACGCAGCAGTGAGAGGCTTAATAGGGCCTCGGGATCGGTGGCCAGCGAGACATTGAGTTTAGCGATTGAGAGGTCCAAGGGCTCTGTTGAGACGGGCTCACCGGCTTGTACATCAGCCAGCAGCAGAGCCATTTCGCGCTCCGTGGCGGCCATGAGCTCAAAGGCTTGCACGGTTTCATTGCACCAAGCTTCTTCAGATTGCTCACTGATTGGGGTTAATCGGGATCCCTCGGAGAGTTCAGCCAGTTGATCCAAGAGCTGTTTTTCCACATCGCCACTAATGGATTGGTAAGTGCGGTGGGGTGTGTGAGGATCAGACATAGAGCTTACCCGAGTCAAACAGACCATTGATGGTGAGTAGAGAGCGTAAATGAACCGATTCGGTCATCATAAGGGTTAGCCCGGATATTTCATGAATCCTCGACGCTCTCGCTTGATCTTTAAAATCCAAATTTCTACGCGATCATCGAAGGGATTTATGAAATATCCGGATTAGGTGGCCGCCCTAAAACAGTCGATCTGAGCATTGATGACCAACGGTTACAGAATGCTATAGATCAGGCGTAAAGTCTAGGTGATCTACATCTCCCAAAAACCTCTACGAGGGACGAGCCGAGAGAGATAAACCGACCATGAGCGGGTCCAAGGTTACCATAAAACAACCTACCTGGGGTTTGGGAAATCTGGACATAAACAAATAAATACGCCTAATATGAAAATATTGCGATTTGGCAACCGTTAGCGGACAGCGTGCTGCGGTGTACGAGGCGTGAACCTAACCCCATGTGGCCCCATGTGGCGTAGCACGGCCGGGACGGCACTAAGCCAACGACCCAGGCAGCATTTTATTGGAACGACGATAGGTCTGGGCCTATCATAACATCCTGCGCCCCATCCACATAAGCAGTGGAGAGTACCTTGAATCACGGTAAACGCCCTTCGGGCGAAGGAGAGCGGCCAACTATTATGATTGTGGATGATGAGAAGATCAACATTGATGTTCTCACTTCACTCTTAAAGGCCGACTATCGCATCATTGCTGCAAAAACTGGTGCCCAAGCGCAGAATCGGTTACAGAAGGGCTTATTGCCGGATCTGATTCTGCTGGATATTAGCATGCCCGAACTGGATGGCTATGAGGTGTGTCGTCAGTTAAAGGAAGATCCTCGCTCCCGCGATGTGCCGGTTATCTTTATCACCAGCAGACATGGGGATGACGATGAGGTACAGGGGTTTGAGGTCGGTGCGGTGGATTATATCCGCAAGCCTTTTCATCCACTGGTGGTGCGTTCCCGTATCAAGACCCATATTGATCTAAAACGCCATGGTGACATGCTTAAGCAACTGGCCATTATGGATGGTCTAACCGGTATTGCCAACCGTCGCCGTTTTGATCAATTTGTGGATTATGAGTGGTCCCGTTCGCTGCGTTATCAGCACAATTTTTCATTAATCATGCTCGACATCGACTATTTTAAACGGTTTAACGACTGCTATGGGCACGCTCAAGGGGATCAATGCCTCAAACAGGTAGCGTACGCTATCTCTCAAGCCATGCCCAGACCTATGGATCTGGCAGCCCGTTATGGGGGTGAAGAGTTTGCCTGTGTGTTGCCTGAAACCAGCCGCGAGGGGGCTGTGACCGTTGCCAATCGGGTGCTGCAAGGGGTGCAGGAGTTGCGGATCGCCCATGCTCACTCCAACGTGGCCAACCATGTCACGGTGAGTGTCGGTATCGCCTCTATGGTGCCCCGTAGCGAAGATATACCCACGACACTCTTGGCCCGCGCGGATCAAGCCCTCTATCACGCCAAAAATAGCGGGCGTAACCAATTGCACTATCTGGAATAGTAGATCTGCTTATGCAGACACCATAGATTCCTCAAAGGGGTCTTGAGATAGAGACCG
The DNA here is from genome assembly GCF_000014865.1 of Magnetococcus marinus MC-1. Classification (NCBI taxonomy): domain Bacteria; kingdom Pseudomonadati; phylum Pseudomonadota; class Magnetococcia; order Magnetococcales; family Magnetococcaceae; genus Magnetococcus; species Magnetococcus marinus. The sequence continues at coordinate 4,420,757 of NC_008576.1, read as the reverse complement.
ATCCGCCAACCGCCCGGCCAATGGCAGGCACTTGGAGCGGCCTTGCTTGGATAGGATGGTTAAGCCTCCCCTCATTTATTTATCCCACCCTACTGGATCGTGCGATACCAGATCCATTTACCGTGAAAATGGCGATTCAAATTGCCGGGCATGGATGGCGACCAACCCTCTTATCAATTTGGCAACATTTGGGTTTCTGTAGCTGCCCATGACAATGTGATGGCTGAACATTGAGAACGTTTTTAAGGGTAGCTTAGGCATGATCGTAGCGCCAGCAGGGCAAGAAAAAAAGAGTCGTGACGGGCCGCTCATAAGAGGAGCATGGGTCTGGGTATCCTTGCTGGGGATGAAGAGAGCTGTTTCCTAATGATGGCAAGCAGACAGTGGGAGTTGCTAGGTGAATGAATCGTATATGTTTACCCTCAGTGAGTTAGAAGAAGATGCCCTTAAAGAGTTTTTTAATATGGGTTTGGGGAAGGCGGCCAACTCTTTAAGTGAGATGGTACACAATGAGGTATTACTTTCGCTGCCCTTGTTAAAGGTGGTGCCCTATGAGCAGGCTACCCGCATGTTGGTCGCTGACCAAGATGATAAATTGGTAGCGGTACGCCAAAATTTTTATGGGGATCTGTCAGGCACCGCCTTGTTGATCTTTCCAGGGGCAAACTCGTTGGAGCTGGTGCGCACCCTGCTTAGCGAGGAGATGCCCTTGGATGTGTTGACAGAGTTGGAACAAGAGACGCTTCAGGATGTGGGCAACGTCATTATCAATGCCTTTCTGGAAAGTTTTACCCAGATGATGACACTGGAGTTAGAGTTTGAAGCGGCAGAATTTTTAAAGGGGTCCAGTCGTTTTCTGTTAGATCTCTCTTCTCATTTAACCGCCCAACAACAGATTCTTATGGCGCACAGTGGGGGCAATGAGGAACCTGTATTTGTATTGATGATGGATTTTAAAACCGGAGATGATACCTTAACCCAGCATACCCTCAGTGGTTTTGTGGTGCTGCTTTTTACATCCCAAGCGATGCGTCGGTTACGAAGAGAGTTGGATAGGATTCTCTCTGCCTTATAAAGGGGGTGTATATGTATGATTTAGAGAATACCTTGATGCGCCAAGCGCTAGAGCTTAATGGTTTGGGCACCATTATACTGGACCCGCAACAAACCATTGTGTTTTGGAATGCGTGGATGGAGCGGGGTTCACAAATGTTTGCGGCCCATGTGCTGGGCAGCAAGTTATTGGATGTGTTTCCGGAACTTCAGGGTAGCCGTTTGGATCGTGCGGTGGTCAGTGCGCTGCGCACGGGTTTACCGACCATGCTCTCCCACCGTCTGAATCCCACTCCGTTTCCATTAGAAACCGCATCGAAAAATGAAGAGCTGGGTCAGCGCATGAGTCAGATGGTGCAGATCAAGGCGATTCGTAATGAGGCAGGTGAGCGTTATTGTGTCATTTTAATTCATGATATTACAAATACAGTAAGCCGGGAACAGATGCTACGCAATCAAGCACGTGAGCTGCATAGTGCCAAGGATGAGGCGCAGCAAGCCAATCGTGCCAAGAGTGATTTTTTAGCCAATATGAGTCATGAGATTCGTACTCCCATGAACGCCATTATTGGTATGTCTCATTTGGCGTTAAAAACGGACCTCAACGCTAAACAGCGCGATTATGTGGGTAAAATTCATGACTCGGCGCTACTGTTATTGGGTATTATTAATGATATTCTTGATTTTTCTAAAATAGAGGCGGGTAAACTGAGTATGGAGTCGGTCGCCTTTTACTTGGATGATGTGCTGAGCAATGTTGCCAATTTGGTCTCAATGAAGGTTGAAGAGAAGGGGTTGGAGATCAGTTTTCAGGTAGACCGTGGGGTTCCGCTTCATTTGGTGGGGGACCCTTTACGGCTCGGGCAGATATTAATCAACTTGGTCAACAATGCGGTAAAGTTTACCGAGCAAGGTAACATTGTGGTGGCCATCACTGCGGAGCTGGATTGCGAGAGTCATGTGGTTGTGCAGTTTCAGGTAAGGGATTCGGGAATTGGCATGACGAAGCAGCAGATAGACAGGCTGTTTCAGGCGTTTTCACAAGCAGATAGTTCGACCACCCGGCGCTATGGTGGTAGTGGTTTGGGTTTAAGTATTTGCAAGCGGTTGGTTGGCATGATGGATGGGGATATTTGGGTTGAAAGTCAGCCTGGGAGAGGGAGCCAGTTTACTTTTACCGCGCAATTAGTGTCTCAGCGGCAGGATCGGCGTCGGTTTCGTTTGCCCAGTATGCATTTGGTAGGTTTACGGGTTTTGGTGGTGGATGATAACCCTGTGGTGCGGCAGATTTTGGTGGAATCTTTAGCCATATTTTCCTTTTGTGTAGAGGCGTTGGCTACCGTTGAGGAAGTGATTGAGGCACTGGGTCAGGCCATTGCGAGGGGCGAGCCATATGGCTTGGTGGTCTTGGCGGGGCGGTTCGGGGGTAAGGGTGGGGTAGCGTTAGCGGGTGAGATAAACCGCTGTTATCCCCAGCTCACGTTGCCGAAGATGGTGTTGGTTGGTGCCAGTGAACGGGATGATGTGGTGGCGATGGCGGGTGCGCAGTTGGTCGAGCTGTTTGTGACCAAGCCGATTACACAGACGATATTATTTGAGGGTGTGTTAGAAGTGCTAGGTTATGTCGTACAAGCCCAGCAACATGCGGGGGGAAGGGATCGGACGCGGGAAAAGCGGGTGTTGTCTGGCTGTCAAATATTGCTGGTGGAAGATAATGAGATCAATCAGCAGGTGGCCTGTGAGTTGTTGCAAGGGGAGGGGGTTACGGTGGTGGTTGCCAATAGCGGCCAGCAGGCGGTGGATCGGGTGTTATCTGGGGAACGGTTTGACGCGGTGTTGATGGATATTCAGATGCCGGGTATGGATGGCTATGAGGCAACCCAAGTGATCCGTAAACAGCCGCAGTTTAGCGATCTACCGATTATTGCCATGACTGCCAACGCCATGGCGGGTGATCGGGAACGTTGCTTGGCTGCGGGAATGAACGATCACATTGGAAAACCGATACAACCAAAACTATTATTTGAAACTTTAGGTCGTTATGTGATTAAGGGGGATGGGGTTGTAGAGGCAGGGAACAAGGGGATTTTGCTGCCGCCGATTGAGTTGACACCATTGGATGGTAGCGTGACGACCCCGCTGCCACCGCCCGTATTGCCGGCAGCTGTGGGGCGTGCTGCCATGATTTCGCCGCGAGCGGGGGCAGTGCCGGAACGGCTTGATGGTGTGGATATGGAGAAGGGATTGGTGCATGTTGGGGGTAATGAGGCGCTCTATGTAAAAATTTTGAAGGAGATCGGTGAGCGCTATAAGGATGTGGTGGTGGAGATTCAGGGGTTATTTGCCGCGCGTCATTTTGCGCAGGCAATTCAGTTGGTGCACACCTATAAAGGTCTTACAGGTACCATTGGGGCCATGGCGCTTAGTCAAAGTGCAGCCCAGTTAGAAGAGGCCTTAAAAGCAGGCGCGTATGAGCGGTTACCGCAGTTATTGGGAGATTTTTCACAGCTGGCCGAGCGGCTCAACGTGGCTCTGCTACCGATGGTTGGGGTGGCCAATGTGCAGGCGTTGCCCAGTGGGGCTGAGCAAGCGGGGCTGGAGGAGGGTTTATTGGCGCTTGGTGCATTAATTAGGGATGGAGATGCAGAAGCTTTAGACCGGGTTAAGCAGCTTAGGGGCATGGCGGCGGGGCAAGTGTATCAACCCTTGATGGCGCAGTTGGAAAGTGAGCTGGATGAGTATGAGTTTGAGCGAGCCAAGGTGACGTACCATCATTTATTGGCGCAGTTAAAGTAGGTTATTGGGAGATTTTGGTGAGGGGGTTGGGGGTCGCGAGCATGAAACGCATTTGGCATGTTGGGAGGGGGGATATGCCGTTAGCGCGCTGGGGCTGCATTGAGTGATGAAGGTTTGGTATGGGTAGGTAAGGTTAGCAGGGTGCAGAGCTTAAAAAAACAGGCAGACTGAGTCGTGTGAGTGGCATATGTGAAAAGACAATTTAGCCTGGCTATTTTTATGAAGGTTCGTACATAAAGGCCGTACGCATTAAATTTCAGTTTCTGCCTCCGTGGGAGGGGGCGATATGCACCGCTCCCGATGTGCTTTATTGCACAAATGTTTCAATCCACGCCCCCGTGGGAGGGGGCGACAAGCAGTCATGGCATTAATCCTTAAGCAGACCTTGTTTCAATCCACGCCCCCGTGGGAGGGGGCGACAACTGGCCCTTTTACACCGCCAGTTCCACCAAAAGTTTCAATCCACGCCCCCGTGGGAGGGGGCGACAAAGGCCCTAACTGTGGTGCCTGTTGATACAATGGTTTCAATCCACGCCCCCGTGGGAGGGGGCGACAATCAGCAACAGGCTAACCGAAACTCTATGTGGGGTTTCAATCCACGCCCCCGTGGGAGGGGGCGACCGGCTCTTGGTCGGCCTTGTGTCTCTAGCCACCTGTTTCAATCCACGCCCCCGTGGGAGGGGGCGACAAGTCTTGCTATAACGGCATAACTAAATCTTCGGTAGTTTCAATCCACGCCCCCGTGGGAGGGGGCGACTTGGTCAACGGGTTGTCCAGTGGAATGGCAATGGGTTTCAATCCACGCCCCCGTGGGAGGGGGCGACGTCTGTAGGGCGCTTTGATTTGGCTGTGGATGTGGTTTCAATCCACGCCCCCGTGGGAGGGGGCGACCAGGTTTGGCGTTTAAAAGCGGGGTTGTGGTGCTGTTTCAATCCACGCCCCCGTGGGAGGGGGCGACAAAACGCTAAAAAAAGGCCAAAATCGGGATAGGGTTTCAATCCACGCCCCCGTGGGAGGGGGCGACGACAGAGACGGAAAGTTTAAAAAACGTAGCGAACGTTTCAATCCACGCCCCCGTGGGAGGGGGCGACCACTACATCTTTAGACACGGTTAAAGATGTTAATGTTTCAATCCACGCCCCCGTGGGAGGGGGCGACGGCTCCAATCCTCACGGTCTGAGTATTCATCACGTTTCAATCCACGCCCCCGTGGGAGGGGGCGACGCTACGTGATAAGCACTATGCTGCCAGGCATAAAGTTTCAATCCACGCCCCCGTGGGAGGGGGCGACAAAACAGACAAAACGCACTAGGAGACTGACCATGTTTCAATCCACGCCCCCGTGGGAGGGGGCGACTATTGCTTACAAGATGTTTGCTTTTACAACGGTTGTTTCAATCCACGCCCCCGTGGGAGGGGGCGACGGGTCGTTTTGATTTTGTAGTCACAACTACCTCGGCGTTTCAATCCACGCCCCCGTGGGAGGGGGCGACCCATTGCATAAGCAGCAACAGGCTTGCCGGGTGAGTTTCAATCCACGCCCCCGTGGGAGGGGGCGACGCGCTGTTGCCGTTTCGCTGGCAATGCTAGAACCTCGTTTCAATCCACGCCCCCGTGGGAGGGGGCGACGTATCGATAGCTAACAAAACCTCACCCAACGGTAGTTTCAATCCACGCCCCCGTGGGAGGGGGCGACTTGGTATTTTTCTGCGATTATCTCGCCCTTAATACGTTTCAATCCACGCCCCCGTGGGAGGGGGCGACCGTGCTGTTGGATCGGAAGATCCAATAACCGAAGTTTCAATCCACGCCCCCGTGGGAGGGGGCGACGCATCGATGATGCTGGCAGGATCATCGAAAGCATGGTTTCAATCCACGCCCCCGTGGGAGGGGGCGACTATATTGCTAGAAGATGGTTTTTTCTTGTTGGCAGTTTCAATCCACGCCCCCGTGGGAGGGGGCGACACACGATGAGCACGCGAGATATAGATAGGGGATGGGTTTCAATCCACGCCCCCGTGGGAGGGGGCGACTTATTGTCGAACCTGCACCGGTTGAGGATGCAGGGGTTTCAATCCACGCCCCCGTGGGAGGGGGCGACGGTGCGAGCGGCCCACGTGGATGGTTCAACCAACGTTTCAATCCACGCCCCCGTGGGAGGGGGCGACATCCGAGGTGCAACGTTTTGTGCGTGATTTGTTGTTTCAATCCACGCCCCCGTGGGAGGGGGCGACGGACCGTAGCCATTTACCACACCAACGCAGCCACTGTTTCAATCCACGCCCCCGTGGGAGGGGGCGACGCAACAGCAAATGCAACAATTGAAGATGCAAACCGTTTCAATCCACGCCCCCGTGGGAGGGGGCGACATTTTGCAAACGTTATGAGCAACATTGTCGAGGGTTTCAATCCACGCCCCCGTGGGAGGGGGCGACAACTGAAAAGCGCTTTCGAAGAATCCATTGAAGTAGTTTCAATCCACGCCCCCGTGGGAGGGGGCGACCCTGTTGCGCCAGGTGAGGCAGCAGCAGGTCCTTGTTTCAATCCACGCCCCCGTGGGAGGGGGCGACGGTAATGCTCATTTCATAGCTCCTGTGTCGGCCTTGTTTCAATCCACGCCCCCGTGGGAGGGGGCGACCACCTGCAACGTTAACAGATAGGTTAGAAGTCGCCGTTTCAATCCACGCCCCCGTGGGAGGGGGCGACCTTTTTCAACTTTAGATGGATCTAACCAGTATAGCTTGTTTCAATCCACGCCCCCGTGGGAGGGGGCGACGCCGTAATGTTTCGAAACAACGGATACCATTGTAGCGTTTCAATCCACGCCCCCGTGGGAGGGGGCGACGATATCTTAATGAGCCTCTACAAGCAAAACTTGGGTTTCAATCCACGCCCCCGTGGGAGGGGGCGACTTAAGCGGTGCATGCCTGAGCGATGCAAACCTCGTTTCAATCCACGCCCCCGTGGGAGGGGGCGACGAGTATGCTGCAATATATTTCGAGGAGTTGACAGTTTCAATCCACGCCCCCGTGGGAGGGGGCGACGCTCTCCTGTTCCAGCCTCAATCAGGCTGGAGCGGTTTCAATCCACGCCCCCGTGGGAGGGGGCGACAACCGCAGCCAAACATGTGAGTAAAATTGAGCTTGTTTCAATCCACGCCCCCGTGGGAGGGGGCGACAGCTCTCCTGTTCCAGCCTCAATCAGGCTGGAGCGGTTTCAATCCACGCCCCCGTGGGAGGGGGCGACTTGATACTGACCCTATGACGAGGGTCAAAAATTTGTTTCAATCCACGCCCCCGTGGGAGGGGGCGACGGTAATGCTCATTTCATAGCTCCTGTGTCGGCCTTGTTTCAATCCACGCCCCCGTGGGAGGGGGCGACTTGGTAGCTGGGAGATCTTTTCCCCCTATGTTGAGTTTCAATCCACGCCCCCGTGGGAGGGGGCGACGAGCGGGCAGCGCCATCCATGCTTGATAATGTTATGTTTCAATCCACGCCCCCGTGGGAGGGGGCGACTGCCACATCTTGCTAAGCATTTGTCCACTACCATCGTTTCAATCCACGCCCCCGTGGGAGGGGGCGACAATCAAACAAATGCTCGCTTGTAAAGCACTTGTTGTTTCAATCCACGCCCCCGTGGGAGGGGGCGACGTCGCGGTTAATAAGCATTTGAGCCATGTTTACCTGTTTCAATCCACGCCCCCGTGGGAGGGGGCGACCGGCTTCAGGTGCTTTTAATAATTTAATATCAGGTTTCAATCCACGCCCCCGTGGGAGGGGGCGACCGTGGGTGCGAGTATCAGTTGATTCGACCACCAGCGTTTCAATCCACGCCCCCGTGGGAGGGGGCGACTCTTTATCGACCTTGCTATAAAATTGTCAAGGAGAGTTTCAATCCACGCCCCCGTGGGAGGGGGCGACATCTGTTGAGGTGTAAACTTTCACATAGTCCGAGTTTCAATCCACGCCCCCGTGGGAGGGGGCGACCCTTCATTCCTGAATGCATCAATAACAGTTTGTTTTGTTTCAATCCACGCCCCCGTGGGAGGGGGCGACTTCATCTATTCAGCCTATACAGCAGTACACTAAAGTTTCAATCCACGCCCCCGTGGGAGGGGGCGACACGCGCGTTCAATCCAGGCCGACACATTAGCGGCAGTTTCAATCCACGCCCCCGTGGGAGGGGGCGACAGCTGCGTTGGTATGGTATATAGCTACGGTGCGGCAGTTTCAATCCACGCCCCCGTGGGAGGGGGCGACAGGCCGCAATGGGTAGACGATGCCAGCCTTGAGCGGTTTCAATCCACGCCCCCGTGGGAGGGGGCGACCGAGTATGCTGCAATATATTTCGAGGAGTTAACAGTTTCAATCCACGCCCCCGTGGGAGGGGGCGACAGCAGTGTAAGTATAGCTTGTATCAGCAACCTTGTTTCAATCCACGCCCCCGTGGGAGGGGGCGACACGGCAACAACCAGAGCCAAAGCTACCCCCAAAAGTTTCAATCCACGCCCCCGTGGGAGGGGGCGACTCGAGATTATCCAAAGGTAAACAAAAATCCACCAGTTTCAATCCACGCCCCCGTGGGAGGGGGCGACTGACATGCTCACCATGGGCGGCCCGTAGCTCATCGGTTTCAATCCACGCCCCCGTGGGAGGGGGCGACTGGGCAGGCCTACCGTAATGACTGAGCAGGTCCAGTTTCAATCCACGCCCCCGTGGGAGGGGGCGACGCAGCGCGAGACCCTGAGCAAGCCACTCTCGCAAAGTTTCAATCCACGCCCCCGTGGGAGGGGGCGACCAGGAGACTTACCATGTTAACCGACCGTCAAATCAGTTTCAATCCACGCCCCCGTGGGAGGGGGCGACAATGCGCTTGTTTATCATAGCTTGGACCTCTTAATGTTTCAATCCACGCCCCCGTGGGAGGGGGCGACTGGGCAGGCCTACCGTAATGACTGAGCAGACAAAGTTTCAATCCACGCCCCCGTGGGAGGGGGCGACTATTGCTATTTTTGGTGGAGCAGCTGGCGGCGGAGTTTCAATCCACGCCCCCGTGGGAGGGGGCGACACTTATGACATTGGAGCGCTGTTGTAATGATCAGTTTCAATCCACGCCCCCGTGGGAGGGGGCGACGGCTCAGTCAAGGGTAAGGCGGTGGCTACAAGAGCCGTTTCAATCCACGCCCCCGTGGGAGGGGGCGACTAACCGGGAAACAATACACCTCTCCTGTGCGCGGTTTCAATCCACGCCCCCGTGGGAGGGGGCGACGCTCTATTTTGATAACATCGTTTTGATTCAAAAGTTTCAATCCACGCCCCCGTGGGAGGGGGCGACCCAAAACCGATGGTGTAGGCATGGTGTGCGACTCGTTTCAATCCACGCCCCCGTGGGAGGGGGCGACATTTTGCCAAAGCTGGAAGATAGTACGGTTAACAAGTTTCAATCCACGCCCCCGTGGGAGGGGGCGACCCACCGATTCTGGGAAGAAACCTAAACCATCTAAAGTTTCAATCCACGCCCCCGTGGGAGGGGGCGACTGTTACGTTCCTGAGTTGCCACCTAAGACAAACTAGTTTCAATCCACGCCCCCGTGGGAGGGGGCGACATATTCTGACATTTTTCAACCTTTTCAAGAGTTTACGTTTCAATCCACGCCCCCGTGGGAGGGGGCGACTGGTTATACTCAGCGATGTTTCCTGGATGTTGCGTTTCAATCCACGCCCCCGTGGGAGGGGGCGACCGCCTTTAGCCTTTGCCAGTTGCAACTGCTGATCGAGTTTCAATCCACGCCCCCGTGGGAGGGGGCGACCGGCATTAGATGAGTATTTCTCTATAGATAATTGGTTTCAATCCACGCCCCCGTGGGAGGGGGCGACTGGCGGGTTAAAGTTACTCCTATGAAGGATGCACAAGTTTCAATCCACGCCCCCGTGGGAGGGGGCGACGCTTTAAGATGATCTTGTCAGGATTCGCGTCCTTGTTTCAATCCACGCCCCCGTGGGAGGGGGCGACTGTCGGCTGGCCTTGTTGAGTACATGGACACTAAGGTTTCAATCCACGCCCCCGTGGGAGGGGGCGACTTACCGCTCAATATCCGAAATGGGCGAGCAAAGGAGTTTCAATCCACGCCCCCGTGGGAGGGGGCGACTGCTAGCGGTGGTACAGCACAAGCGTGGAGAGTGGTTTCAATCCACGCCCCCGTGGGAGGGGGCGACTCATACAACATTTGAATAATACATGGTTGCTAATGTTTCAATCCACGCCCCCGTGGGAGGGGGCGACTTTATCACCAGCTAACCATTTTGCGTGCATGGCTAGTTTCAATCCACGCCCCCGTGGGAGGGGGCGACGTTGTTATATCTGCGTGAGTCTGTAGACAAAATGTTTCAATCCACGCCCCCGTGGGAGGGGGCGACCAAACCGCTCTATTGGGACTGACTAAATTATCTCGTTTCAATCCACGCCCCCGTGGGAGGGGGCGACGATACAAGCGGAGCAACGGCAGAGAGCAGCAGCGTTTCAATCCACGCCCCCGTGGGAGGGGGCGACATGATGTCCCAAAAGACAAAGTTCTAGATGTTTTTGTTTCAATCCACGCCCCCGTGGGAGGGGGCGACTTACGATGATCTTTACTGAGTGGTGCTAGTAGAGTTTCAATCCACGCCCCCGTGGGAGGGGGCGACCAATTAACATCTAACCCTTCGGACATGGAGATATGTTTCAATCCACGCCCCCGTGGGAGGGGGCGACCATTAAATTATGGGTGTGGTATAATGATGGTTAGTTTCAATCCACGCCCCCGTGGGAGGGGGCGACAGCCGCCAACCCTGCTTTTGTTGTCGGCACGCCGGTTTCAATCCACGCCCCCGTGGGAGGGGGCGACGCACTTCAAAAAATGGCAAGCAATTCCAGGTTCCGGTTTCAATCCACGCCCCCGTGGGAGGGGGCGACAGCGCGAGACCCTGAGCAAGCCACTCTCGCAAAGTTTCAATCCACGCCCCCGTGGGAGGGGGCGACTCCATCGTCTACCATATTTTGGTACTGCTCTTTGGTGTTTCAATCCACGCCCCCGTGGGAGGGGGCGACTTTTCTAAATATTGTGAACGGTTACAGAACTATGTGTTTCAATCCACGCCCCCGTGGGAGGGGGCGACTGATCTTCCACCACACAAAGCAATGGCACATATCGTTTCAATCCACGCCCCCGTGGGAGGGGGCGACATCTAATTATTATCATGGTTCCATTTACCTAGTGCGTTTCAATCCACGCCCCCGTGGGAGGGGGCGACCACGCCTATAGCAACTTCTTTCGATGCTGCTTTGCGTTTCAATCCACGCCCCCGTGGGAGGGGGCGACGGCCGCAATGGGTAGACGATGCCAGCCTTGAGCGGGTTTCAATCCACGCCCCCGTGGGAGGGGGCGACCCGCTGCAGGTCTGGCTATCGTGGAGATCAAGTGTTTCAATCCACGCCCCCGTGGGAGGGGGCGACTTAAGTCATGTCTTTTCATGGCATCTTGTGCGGCAGTTTCAATCCACGCCCCCGTGGGAGGGGGCGACGATCCATGTTGTTTACAAACCATCTATGCTGCCTGTGTTTCAATCCACGCCCCCGTGGGAGGGGGCGACGCAAGCGGTTAACAGTATGGGAGATATGGGACAAAGTTTCAATCCACGCCCCCGTGGGAGGGGGCGACACCTCATCCGTTGGTAGGTTTGCTGCCCATTCCCAGTTTCAATCCACGCCCCCGTGGGAGGGGGCGACCATTAAATTATGGGTGTGGTATAATGATGGTAAGTTTCAATCCACGCCCCCGTGGGAGGGGGCGACGATCGTGTTGCAGTACGGTCGCTAAGCATCCCTAGTTTCAATCCACGCCCCCGTGGGAGGGGGCGACGCAAGGGTGTTAATAGCTCCAACAATGTCACCCGTTTCAATCCACGCCCCCGTGGGAGGGGGCGACAACCCTGGCGTTACTTTCCACCGTATGGTTGAGCTGTTTCAATCCACGCCCCCGTGGGAGGGGGCGACCGAAAAATATGAGGCCCTAGTTGCGCTTGATAATGTTTCAATCCACGCCCCCGTGGGAGGGGGCGACGATGGGTGGGAGCTGGTGGTACGCACTTACGCTGGGTTTCAATCCACGCCCCCGTGGGAGGGGGCGACGGTCGTGGCGGTAACAAAAACAGCCGAAAACTTTGGTTTCAATCCACGCCCCCGTGGGAGGGGGCGACAGCACAGGATAGACCATTGGATAGGTGTAACCATGGTTTCAATCCACGCCCCCGTGGGAGGGGGCGACTGACTTAACAACTGAAAATCAAAGCAAAATTGAGTTTCAATCCACGCCCCCGTGGGAGGGGGCGACGGTTACTCCATCATCTGTTTCAACTAACTCTTTGTTTCAATCCACGCCCCCGTGGGAGGGGGCGACCGAGTATGCTGCAATATATTTCGAGGAGTTGACAGTTTCAATCCACGCCCCCGTGGGAGGGGGCGACCTGCTCAGCCTTGATCCCTTTGTCAAATGAAAGAGTTTCAATCCACGCCCCCGTGGGAGGGGGCGACGTTTTTTGCCTGAGATCATAACCCGCGTTGCAACAGTTTCAATCCACGCCCCCGTGGGAGGGGGCGACGGCAGATCCATGGGGAGCCTACCGAGAGCAGGCGGTTTCAATCCACGCCCCCGTGGGAGGGGGCGACACGCAAACCTAAGCGGCGCCGACCTGCGTAATGCAGTTTCAATCCACGCCCCCGTGGGAGGGGGCGACACGAGAATCAATCCGATATAAAACAAGACGTTAAAGTTTCAATCCACGCCCCCGTGGGAGGGGGCGACAAAGCCGGATTCTATAGCTAGGTGGCTTCGAGGCGTTTCAATCCACGCCCCCGTGGGAGGGGGCGACATGTTCACCTGGATTGCATCTTCAAGCCAATCGCGGTTTCAATCCACGCCCCCGTGGGAGGGGGCGACGGTCAAATATTGTGGGGCAGCCTCAGCCACAGAACGGTTTCAATCCACGCCCCCGTGGGAGGGGGCGACGTGACAGGTGGGTCAACCCTGCCAGTCGCATCTATGTTTCAATCCACGCCCCCGTGGGAGGGGGCGACAATTAACCCTATCAGGTGCAGTTGCTGCCATAAGGTTTCAATCCACGCCCCCGTGGGAGGGGGCGACTACAGGAGATATTTAACATGGCCTTAACAGCTGCAGTTTCAATCCACGCCCCCGTGGGAGGGGGCGACGCGGCAACCTGGGATGTGGACTTGCAAATTGATGGTTTCAATCCACGCCCCCGTGGGAGGGGGCGACCACAATATTTGACCGAGCTATCAAAGGCTTTAGGTTTCAATCCACGCCCCCGTGGGAGGGGGCGACTTTTCACCCCAGTCGAAATCACGCATAAGGTCGATGTTTCAATCCACGCCCCCGTGGGAGGGGGCGACAATAGTAATGAATATGTGCCTCCATACCCTCCTGTTTCAATCCACGCCCCCGTGGGAGGGGGCGACCGCGCGATTATAACATAGTGATCTCTATGATAAAAACAGACGGTTTGCGCGGACCGTTCAGTTTTTGGGGAAAAATGGGCATCTATTCGCATAATGAGAATAAAAAACCAAAGAAAAACATGGGAATATAAAAACGCGAATGCGCCAGTAAAAGCGTGTGAACCTGGGGTGCGCGTTGTATTAGAGAATCAATGGGGCCTCGGGATCATAGCCCGCCTTAGCACCCACATGCTCCACACGGTTACGCCAGTTAGCACCAAGAAAATAGAATCTCAGGCTATCTTGATCCGCGTCCATCTCATCCAATAGACGTTGCCGGAGCATGCTCCATTGGGCAGGTGTGATCAAACACTCAAACACCGAATATTGCACCCGCTGTCCATGATCCTGACACGCCTTGGCAATGCGTCGTAGCCGCTTGGCACCACCCGATCCACTGGCAACATCATAACTAATCAATACCAACATGCTAAAACCCTTTTAACGCCACAAAAAAGCAGGATAACCATCCAAATCCCCACGGATATATCGCGCCAACAGCAGAGCCTGTAAATGCCACACCATGCCTATGGCGCAGTGCTCCTGTAAAAAGGGGTGCGTTATTTGCTCATCCTTACGCTTTTGATACGCCACGATGACCTTTTTTCGCCCCGCCTCGGTAAGATAGGTCGCCTGCGAAGCCTGCACCTCAAAATCCTTCGCACCGAGCTGACCACGATTAATCAACGTCAAAGCCAGCCGGTCGGCCAGATAGGGGCGAAACTCCTCCATCATATCCAGCGCCAAGCCTGGCCGACCAGGGCGATCTTGATGCAAAAATCCCACATAAGGATCCAACCCAACCCCCTCCAACGCCGAGCGTACATCATGCATCAACATGGCATAGAGGAAAGAGAGCAGGGCATTAACCCGATCCAACGGCGGACGACGACTGCGGCCAAAGAACTTAAACTCCGGCGAATCCTGATAAATAAGATGCTGAAACGATCCCCAATAAAGCGCACCCGCCCGCCCTTCTAACCCACGCAGACTCTCTACCGAATCGGTTTTATCCAGTAACGCCACCAAAACCCCCAATTCGTGGACCGTCGTTTCCAAGGCCGTGTTTGTCTGCCCGCGTTCACGCAGGGCGCGCGCCATGACCGTGCGGCCATTGCGTAGTTTGGCGTGCAGGATAAAACGGGTCATTTGGGCCGCCTGCTGGGGATCATCGGCCCAACGATACTGCTGCCTGCGTAACAGCACATTGCCGCTGGTGGGTCCACGCATGGCGGCCAAAAATCGACCCCTTTCATCAAAATGGCTGAGGCTAACACCATGCTCGGCGCAGTGGGCCATCAAATAAGGAGAGTAAGAGACCTGCCCAAAGCAAGCCACACCCTCTAGCGTATGGATGGGAACCATAGCCATGGAGCGCTGCTCCTGACGAACATCAATACACTCCCCCTTTTTGGCCAGATAGCTGCCCTGGGTGTTGATAAAAAGGGTGTTTAAATGGGTTCTCATGGGGATGGCTCATGATAGAAATAGTTGCCCAAGCTGGTTTTGGCGTTGGGTTGGCACTGAAAATTAAGGGAACAGTTTTGACATTTTTTACCTGGGTTGGCCGCAGGAAGGCGCTGATTTTCAAGAATATGATGAACATCCCGGATGGTTTGCAGGGTAAGCTCCCGCAGAGGGGTATCAAAAATAACCGGGTAGCGTTTACGGGTAGCACCGTAGTAGAGGGCACCTTCGGGCACGGCGCAGAGAAAGCTCTCTTCCAGACAGAGGGCCTGGGCACACAGTTGCACCCGATCCCAGGGCTCTTTTTTGGGTTTGCCCCGTTTGTACTCCACGGGAAAGGGGCGACCTTTGGGGTATTGGGGGTCGGCCATAAAGCAGACCAGATCAGCCCGGCCCACCATGCCCAGGGTCAGAGAGCGGATGGGCAGGGCATAGACCCGGCGCAGGCCGTCGCGATTTTCGCTTTCGGGGCGATCAACCCGTGCATGCAGCAGGTTGCCTTCAGCGGTAAAGAGATTCTCTTCCCACACCATTTCCGTATGGATTAAGGCGCACTGTCGCGGGCAAAACAGATAGTGCTGTAAGGCCGACAGCGGAATGAGTGCCGCCTCGTCATACGAGGCGGCACCATGCTTGGCGGAGATCAACGGCATACCGTAACTCAGTAACCATCCAACTCTTCAGGGGTGAGACCGGGGAGATTGGTTAAGGTATAGCTGCCATCGTGTTGCACGCTTAACGAACGGTGTACCTTAGCCGATGAATATTGCCCCGCCGCGCAGTTGTGTTGCCACCAAAGCACCTTACGCACCTCCATACTGCCTGCGGGTCGGGCGGTGGATTCGTCATTTTCAAACAGGCGGGGCAGGGTCTGTTTGATCAATTGGGCGTCCTCATCAGAAAAATGGGTGCGCTGGGCCAATTGAGGGTTCATGCTGCCGTAAAAGAGATAGATACCATGGTCTACCCGATGTTTCATACCCATGGTATCGGAGCCCTTTTTCTCGCTATCCCCTTCGGTGTTTACACTCTTGGTAATCTGGATGCTGCTGATATCCACCGGTGCAATACTAAAGGCAGATTGAAAAGTGACTGGGCCGCGAATCGCCACCGAGACGCCATCCCCCGCTCCCTTTGTACCTTTCCAGGCAAAGAGCTGTCCAAAGGCGCGCACATCCAGCCACTGGGCACACGCTTTTTGCGCAAGTTCTTCCGAAGTGAGTTTGGAGCCCAGGGTCTTATCTGACCGATCCTTTAAGCTGGTGGCACCATCGTTGTTGCGGTCGTTGGATTGCACAAAGATGGCGTGACCACCCTCCAACAACCGATCCCGTAGTTTACGTTTAAGAGCGACATCGCTCACCTCACCCAGATTATCAAAGGTGAGACGGGGACGATTGCCGTTCAAGGGGTCCCCATTGGGGTTGGCATTTTTAACGGCAAAGATAACG
Source organism: Magnetococcus marinus MC-1 (assembly GCF_000014865.1). Taxonomy (NCBI): domain Bacteria; kingdom Pseudomonadati; phylum Pseudomonadota; class Magnetococcia; order Magnetococcales; family Magnetococcaceae; genus Magnetococcus; species Magnetococcus marinus. The sequence goes on along the minus strand of NC_008576.1, from coordinate 4,404,437 downwards.
GCAAAATCAATCTTATGAGAAAGTGACATAGAGACGGCTCCTGTAAAAGGATGGATTATTCAGTTTCGGTGGCTTGGGTGCCGGTTTTATCGCCCTTTTTGGCCCACAAAACCGCACGTTGACAGTGGTAGCCCAGCAGATATTCGCCCTTTAAAGGGGCGTCGTTTTGGTAGTCGGCAATGGCAAACAGGTTCATCACGTTATCGAGCTCGCGCATCATGTTGATATAGAGCCCAGGTTTGTTAACCTGTAAGCGGTTTTTATAGGGCAACAAGGCATCGTAGATGGTTAGCCATGTGGCATTGGGGCGCTGGCTAAACCGCTGCATAAGGCGGGCGGCATTGGTGGCCCGGTGCTCATTGGCTGCGTGCAGTGCTTGTTCTTCCAGATAATCAGCAAGTGCCAGCAGACGCCCATAGAGGTAGTCTCTGCTGGTGTAATCGGGTTCCAGAGCCATGGCATACTCCTTTTTAATGTGTGCACGTAAGTTTGAACCCCGGACCAGGGCACAGGCGATACCCAGGCACTTTTCCCACTCCCACTGAAATCCCGTTTTGCTCCGGTCAAAGGCGACACGGTTGCTGGTTCGGTGCACAACAGCGTGAATGAGATCCTCGGGAAAGGGCTGTTCATCTATAATGCAGGGTAAGATGCGTTGCAGGGTGGTGCTCTTTAGTTTGTCATCCAGACGCCGCCCATAAGCGGCTTCGGCGATATCGCGGGGGGCGGGTGCCCCTGTAAATTGAGAATCTTTGCCAAAATTTTGTGGCCAAGCCATCTGGCTGTGCCACTTCTCCAGGCGTTGCAAAAACTCCGTTTGCTGGAGTTCACGGTAATAGATGATGCTCATACGCCCAGGGGTGGCGGAGTCAATACCCATGACCACAATATCTGTGAGGTCCCCTAACTGGCTATAATATCCGGAGATCTTTTTGCCCAACCGTAAACCAAAGCTTTGATCAACCGAGTGGCCCATCGAAGAGGTGGGTAAAAGTTCATCTTCTTCCTCCGTCTCGGCAGGCACGTTATCTCCTAAAAGTTCCTGGGTACTGATCAAAATGCCGGGTGTTGTGCGCCCATCCACCGCCCAGGCCACAATGCGCAAGTCACCTTGGCGATAGCCCTGCTTTTCAATGAGCCAGCGCAGTGTATTGTGAACCTGCTGGGTGGTTTCCAACCCCACCCCGCACACCTCATCCGCAGATAAAAAACGACCACGATAGGTATAGCCACTGCTATCATTAGCGGAAATCAGTTTGGCTTTATCGGCGGCATGGCGCAGCTTGGCGGGATGAGATTGCGCCAACAACACATCGGTTTGACCCGTTACCATGCAGGTACCACGAGGGGCGCTCTCCTCCAGTAGAGCAAGGTAGTGGTCGATCCAAGCTTGAATAAGTTGAGGATCGTTCCACGGTTCAATCTCACACACACCTGGAGCCGGTTCGACCCGCCAACGTACAAAGGCATCTAGGGGCATGCCGGTAACAGCCTTGTAGATGGCCGGTGTCTCCTCTTTGGGGCCTTGCCATTTTGGGGGAATGCTGCCCTCGACACAGGGCAGAATGCCCGCATTGACCAGATCACCAACCAGCCGCCCCTGTGCCACATAGGCGTAGATAGCCTTAACCGTTGGGTGGCTCTGGGGAGAGTCCGCCCAGGTGGCTAGGGCCTCTTTATAGAGGCGGTGGGACTCCATCATTTTGGTTTGCTCTTTTTCAGAGAGCGCTCCAGCAAAGCTTAGATAATCCCCTGCAACATATTGAAGCTTATCCGCGAGCGGGTGGTTCATAAGCCCGCTGGTGCGCCCCGCTGATTTTTCTGAACAGGGGATAAGGGTGGTTGAATCTGTTTTGGAGGATGGAACATGAGCCCGCAAGAAGGTGCCGGAATGGTCCAACACAACTTCCAAATGGGCCTGCTGGGTGGTGTGATAGATGGGGCCGAGTTGATCTTTGCAGCATTCATAGGTGGTGTGGAGCATCTGCATCCAACTCATAGCTGGGCCTCCAAAAGAGCCTCTTCCTGCTCGACATCTAAGAGGTTGGTATCGTCAAAGGTTTTGGCTTGCATCCCTCGAATAAACTCATGCACGGGGCAATCTTCGGGGCGGGGAAAGTGGATATAGCCATTTTTCATGGTTGGGCTCCACAGGCGGCGGTGCAGACTGTTTTTACCGATCTCGTCGGCATAGTCAAAACCATGGAACATGTGACCAAAGGCCAATTCCCCCGCGTTATCATAAAATCCCTCACCATGACCAAAATCACAGGGTTCTACATAACCTTGGCACTCACGGGTACCCAAAAAGATATCCTGGCGTCCCCCCCGTTCCAGCATGCGGCGGGCGATATTAAAATGTTTGCCCTCGATACGATCTCTGGCTAGCTCTGGGCGGTGCATATTCCACTCAAAATGGGCCCGCACCTGATAGGCCACATCAGCCAGATAGGTGTAGATGGAGAGATCATTACCCCCACTGAATTTAAGGGGTTTGACGCCCTTGGTTTGGGTTTGAATACGATTGAGAACCCTGACCTCATCAATGACCCAGATAAGCGTGGGTTTCCAATAGATGGATTTACAGATCCCCTTTAGGGCTTCGTAGGTGGGAATGTGGTAGGAGAGTTTCTCCCCGCCGCCACGGGTCAAAGGGTCGGTAAACAGGGCATAGCGGGCGGTGAGTAAAAACTCTAAGTCGTTTCTCTGTCTAGACATCTAAAATCTCCTTTTCGCCATGGGGCTCATAAAAAAGACCAAAATCATCACTGTAATAGGCGTCATTGATGAGATACCAAATACCAGAATCCTCCTGGGTCTGTGCAATAGAGCGCTCCTTTAACAGGAGATCCCACGTGTAGGGGTAGAGGTTAACCGTGTAGGGTTGAGCCTGCCGCAACCATTTTTTAAGCTCTCTATAATCCCCTTCCCAGCCACATAACTGCTGGATAATCGAACGCCCCTCCGCATGGGGTACCAACAGCGAGCGGGTCGGGGCGTCAATGGCTTGAAAAATCTGCCCAGCCTGCTTAAAAGCCTGACGCAGTACGGTTTTTTTATCATCTTGGTGGGTCGCTTCACCTTTAATGTTAGCCTTTTCGTGATCGGATAAGATAGATAATAAGGTATCATCTCTGCCCACCTGTCGCCTGTCAATAATGTATGATAAATATTCATACATGCTGTTGTTATAGTGACCATATTTATAGGTATAATAGCGCTCCATCGCTTTTAGGGTAAGCAGATCGTGTTCAAGGTCGGCTGGGTCGTTTTGCATCTCCTTATCCATGCGTTGAAAATCTTTTTTGGCCGTTTCAATCTCTTTTAAACGAGAGAGGTTTTCTTGAGCTTGAGTGGGCATGACAACATGCAGGGTCCCCATGGGCCGTTTGCCATGGCGGTTGCAGCGCCCGGCGGCTTGGGCGATGGAATCCAGCCCGGCGGCAAAGCGGATCACGCCGTCAAAATCCACATCCACCCCGGCCTCGATGAGCTGGGTGCTGATACAGAGTGTGGGTTGTTGTGTATCGAGGCGTTGGCGGATCTCTTTAAAAATGGTTTTGCGGTGGTGCTGGCACATGTCGGTACTGAGATGGTAGAGGCCGTCGACACCGCTCTTTTGACAGAGTTGGAACAGCGCTCGACTCTGCTTTTTAGTATTGACCACCACCAGGCAACTACCGGCACGCTGCTGTTCGGTTTGGGCCAGTTGGGCGATCGCTGTCAGGGATAGCTCTCCAGCGTGGAGATGGCTCTTAACTTGGACCCGTTTAAGATCTTTAAAAAGCTGCTGGGCATTGGGCATCAACTCATGGTTGGCCTCTCTTTGAATGGCCCCTTTTGTCTCATTGACACAGTGTAGATGCGGCTGGGTCGCGGAGCAGAGTAAAACGGTTGCCCCGCACTGTTGCTGCAAAAAGTTAATGGCATTGTTAAATAGGTGGGTGCATTTAAGGGGCAGGGCCTGGATCTCATCAAATATGAGCACACTGTTGGCCAGATGGTGCATGCGTCTGGCCCCACGGGTGCCCCCACCAAACAGCGTTTCGAGAAATTGCACCATGGTGGTGAGTACCACCGGACGATCCCAATTTTCGCTGGCGAGTTTGTTCTGCCATGTCAAGCGCTCTTCACTAAGGTTGCTATGGTGTTCAAGCACCACAGAGCCTTCGGGCAGGGGGTGGGGTTCCAAGATGCGCCGTATGGTTTGGGCATTTTGATCAATAATGGTGGTGAAGGGGATAATATAGAAAATATGATCCATTTTATGCTGTTGGGCATGGTGCAGGGCAAAGCGCAGACTGGCGAGGGTTTTACCACCCCCCGTTGGAACCGTCAGGGTGTAGGTGCCACGGGGGCGATTGGCGGCGCTCTGGCAGTGGTCAGCAATGGTATGGCGGATGGCATTTACCGCTGAAGTGCGGTCATAGCTACATAGCTCGGCCTCTAACCGTTGGATGAGCGCTGGCCACTGGGCTGAACCAAGGCTTAAACGGTTATCACGGCGTTTGGGCTCCTCAAATTCGGCGCTATCGAGACGGTCGGCATCCAGCAGGCTGCTAAATAGAAAACGGGTCAGGAGCCCAAATCTGAAGTGAACAACCGTTGGAGAGCCAGCGCGACAGAGGCTCTTATAGCGGGCCGTAAAGGATTCCAGAAGCTGTGGATCGGCCAAGAGCTGCTGGATGCGTTGGTGCAGGGGGGCATCCACATGGGGTAAGAGTTGGGGCAGGTGGGTCTGCTGCTTATCTTTTTCCATGCGCTGACGGTGGGCATTCCGGGTGGGATGGTTGGGATCTGCGGTTAGGCAGTCCATCAAACCGCCATGGTGGGAGGCAATGCAGAGCTCCATGATCTGAAACAGCATGCGCTGGGCGGTGGGGCTTTTCGGTTGCTCTAGCAGGTGATCCCATAACAACTGTGCCCCCGCTGTGGAGTGATCCACCTTGCCTTTGGCGCTGGGTGCGCTGGGGGCATCTCCGTCAGGGTCCATCTTCCCTAGGTTGCTGCGTATATAGTCCTGAAACGCTGCGCTGTATTTGCCCAGGTCATGCAATAGCCCCATGAGCTCACCGGTCAGGGGCAGGCCCACTTTGCCCGCAAAGCTGCGGGCCAAGGCGGCAACCCCATAAAGGTGGGCATCCACTGTCTGAATGGTGTGATCCCCTTGGCGGGCATGGGCAATAAAGGGTTGGTACATGATGGCCTCACGAATAAAAAAGGTGATATGTATCTTAGATTAAAAGATAGATATTGAGTTAATCCCGATTAAAGAAAAATATTAGCATTATTATAGACCTAAAAAAGAGTAAAAATTTAGACAATTAAATAATGAGGCCGCTTCTGAGCGATACTCCGTTTGACGTTAGTGTAAGCTCAGCGGAGATTTGGAATGAGCAATTCGCCTGAGGCGTTTGGCTGTTCTGATTTTTTTGAAAACGAGTAATCATAGTTGTAGTAATCTCTCCTGTTGTTTTGGTTTAAATGGCTTCTTCAGTCTGGGAAAAAACTTAGCACAAAGGCAAATTTTGATCTTCTAATATAAGGAAGTTTATTAGAGAACGAAAATGGCCATGCAAGACCATTTTCACATCATCTAAAATAAGGTTTCAATCCACGCTGCTGGAACCGCAAGCGACGACCACAACCTACCATGGAGCAAATGGTATGTCAAGTTATTTCTAATATAAGGAACGATGATAGTGAGAAAGGCCCTCTACGAAGCCATTTCTACACCCAATGGGCAAAGCGTAGCAGACCAGGAGAGGGGGCCTCTCCTGGTCTGGGGCTTACATTAAGGGATGGTGGAGAGTAAGGCGGGGTTGGTAACCAGGGTACGCACGCCGTGGGCATGCTCCTCGGCAAAGGCATTCTCGCCGCACCATCTGCTCAGACTGGTGATATCAATCTTGGCGCACTCTGGGCGAACGCTCCAGGTAACCTGCATGGGCGAACAGCTCTGCTCCGTGTATTTAGGCCCCGTGGTCGAACCCAAAAACTGTACCGGGGTGCCGGTGTTGTCGGGAATCGACTTGGCTTGATGGTAGCCATTACGAACCGTACCATCATAATCCATGCTGTCAAAATCCAGCGCATTGGCATCATTGACCACGGCAAATACCTGGGATTCCACCCGTAGGTTGGGGTTGCTGCACCCTTCAGAAAGGCATGACCCCAAACCCTTGCCCGGCTTGACATCGCACGACGTATAAACCCAATGCACCTCAAGGGTATCGCCCGGCTTAACCCCGCCACAATGGTTCTCCTTGGGCATGGTCAACTCTTCAGGACTAAGGGATTGGCTGATGGCACACTGATAACCGCCCCCATGACCATGCTCACCCGCACCAGCAAAGATAGAAAAGGCCTTGGCCTTATGCTCGGCATGGGTGTGAAAATGGATATTGCACAGGTTCATCTGCTCCTTACTGGGGGCAAAAGAGAAGAGACGTGCGTTGCTGCCCTCGACCGCATCAATATCCCGTGGGGCCTGGGGACCAAAACCCACACACGCCGCACCGTGCACCGGCGTAGCAGCATGATGCGCCGCATCCATGGGCTCTTCATGGGCAGACTTCGCAAAGAGTGGGCTAGAAAAAGATAGCGACAAAGCCGAGATGGAAACCATCAAAGTCCAAATTCTAAAAGAAGTTTTCATTTTTTTCCTGAATCCAAAAGGAGGGGAAGGGAAAACTATTTTGTACCAAAAGAGTCGGCCCGGTCAATATGCGGGTTGTGCTGCATGCAGGCTCTACCCTAAGCCAAGGTGCGCACACCCTTACGGCTAAGATTGTACTTTGATAAAAGCGTCATGGCCCGGCATACTGCACCCATGCCACGGTGGTGGCGCCCACCCAGCGGAACCGAACCTATGTATGACGAAACAAACACCCAAAATTACTATGCGGACCAAGAGACAGCGGCTCAATTTGAGCAGAAACGTTTCTACGGAGCCTTTGGTCGCTATCTCAAGGCGCATGATGCCGACTTTTACGCCAATAACCCCAAGGTAGCCTATGCCACCTGCCACACCGCCCTAGAGTTGGGGGCCGGTTCGGGCCGCATTACCGAAGCTATGGTGAGCCGCCAGCCCCACCTACAGATCACCGCCACCGACCGCTCCGAGCCAATGTTAGCGCAGCTTAAACAGCGTCCAGGCTTGGCCCAGGCTGGGCAGCGTTTGATCATCCGTTGCACACCCGCCGAGGCGTTGGCCCATGAGCCCACCAGCTACGATCTGGTCTATTTTGCCCGCTTGCTGATGCATATAAAGGATTGGCAGAGCTTTCTTCAAATTGCCGCCGGTTTAAGCCGCAACTATCTCCTCTTCGATTTTCCCCCCTCCGCCAGCCTGGGTAGTTGGGGCCGCTCGGTGCTGGATCGTTCCCGTCATGGTGCCCAGCACCACGATAAATACCACACCTACAATATAGCCCAGGTGCGACAGGTTTTACACGAGGTCGGTTTTGAACTGGTCTGGTTATATCGCCCCTTTGTGCTGCCTATCCCAGTGCATCTTAAAATAGGGTGGCCGAACGGCTCGCTTGCCATAGAGCGCGCCTTTAAATGGTTTGGCCTACAACGTCTGCTGGGGGCCCCAGCCCATATGGTGGCCCGCCGTATCACCCCACCGTCGCCAACCCCATAATACCCCGCCACGCACCGCGTGCTAACCACGTCATCCCAAGAGCCATGTTCCGCGTGTCAACCGTTGGGCAACCGCTCTGCCCCATGCGAGCGGCTCGGGCGGGTGCTGGTGGCGCTTGCCGTTTGGTGCCGCAAGCAAGGGGGATCGAGCCGCTATTTTGCGTCAAGTAAAATCCAGATTCGCCCACCAGCGGTACCGCAGCGGGGCGGTTCCTGTTAAACTGTGTGGGTCTGTGCTGTACCGAACGATCAGATGGGAAGTTTGCCCCAGCAGCAACAACCTTGACCGGGAGGCCCCGCTTTATGAATACCTATGCTAACCCGCTTTACCTCATTTTAATCAGTCCTCATGGCCTTATCCGAGGTGAAAATCTTGAGTTAGGACGTGACGCCGATACCGGCGGGCAAACCAAATATGTGGTGGAATTGGCCCGCGCTTTGGCCCAGCGGCCAGAAGTCGGGCGGGTAGATCTGCTCACCCGCCGGGTGGTGGATGCCCAACTGAGCAGCGATTATGCCGAGCCCGTGGAGAGGCTTTCAGATAAAGCCCGCATTGTGCGCATCGAGTGCGGCGGCTTGGCTTATCTGCCCAAGGAGCAGTTGTGGGATAGCTTGGATAACTATGCCGATAATGCGCTGGCCTATATCCATGAACAGCCCCATATGCCCCATCTTATCCATACACACTATGCCGATGCCGGTTATGTGGGGGCGCATCTGTGCAGCATGTTAGAGATTCCACTGATCCACACGGGGCACTCTTTGGGGCGCAGCAAGCGCAAGCGACTGTTGGCCGGTGGGCTGGCCCGTCAGGAGATCGAGGCCATCTATAACATCAGCCGCCGTATTGATGCCGAAGAGCGTACCCTGGCGGCGGCCTCTAGCGTGGTGGTGAGTACCCATCAGGAGATTCAAGGCCAGTATGTTTTATATGACTATTACCAGCCCGATCAAATGCAGGTGATACCGCCGGGCACCGATCTTAATAAATTTTATGCGCCCCAGGGTGACGAAGCCCAAAGTGACATCGCCAAACAGTTGGCCCGCTTTTTAACCCATCCTGACAAACCCATTATCCTCGCCCTCTCCCGACCGGACCCACGCAAAAACATCACCACCCTGGTGGAGGCGTATGGCCAGTCACCCCAACTGCAAGAGATGGCAAATCTGGTGATTATCGCAGGCAATCGCGACGATATTCGGGATATGGACGCCGGTGCGCAAGAGGTGCTCACCAGCCTGCTCATGACCATGGATCTCTACGATCTCTACGGTAAAATGGCCATGCCCAAGCACCATCAGGCTGACGATGTTCCCCAGCTCTACCGCTTGGCGGCGCTTTCTAAGGGTGTATTTGTTAACCCTGCCTTGATCGAGCCTTTTGGGCTAACGCTAATCGAAGCGGCGGCTTGCGGATTGCCCCTTGTGGCCACCGAGGATGGCGGGCCGATTGATATTGTTTCCAATTGCAAAAATGGCCTGCTCATAGACCCGTTGGATGGGGAGGCCATTGCGCAGGCATTGATGGATATACTCAGCGATCAAGGGCAGTGGCAGCGTTTTGCTCAAGCGGGGCAGCAGGGGGTGCGTGCCCATTATTCATGGCAGGCCCATGTGGAAAAATATCTGGCCATGATCCAGCCCTTGGTTGAGGGTAGTAGGCCGCTCCAGCGTATGTGCTTGAGCCGCAGACCGGCCCACTATCGAGAGGCGGCCATTATTACGGATCTGGATCAAAACCTGTTGGGAGATGATACCTCGCTGAGTGCATTTGTGGCCTTAATGCGGCAGTATCGTAAGCAGGTGAGTTTTGGCATCGCCACCGGGCGCAATCTGGAGAGCGCCTTGAGTGTCATGCGCAAACACAAAATACCCCAGCCCGATGTAATTATGGCCAATTTAGGAACCGAGGTCTATTACGCCCCTGATCTGCTGCTGGATAGTGCCTGGAAAAAACATATCAATCACCTGTGGTTCCGTCATGAAATTGTGGAAATACTCAGCCAGGTACCCGGTTTGAGTATGCAGCCTAAGGGTAGCCAGTCACCCTTTAAAATCAGCTACTATATGGATCCCAATGTGGCCCCCGATCTTCAGGAGATCAACCGTATTTTGCACCAACAGGAGCAGACGGTGAATGTCATTTTTTCACGGGGGCAGTTTTTGGACATTCTGCCGCACCGTGCTTCAAAGGGGTATGCGCTGCGTTGGGTTTCGGCGCAGTTGGACATCCCCTTGGAGAATATGTTGGTGGCCGGTGGTTCAGGGGCCGATGAAGATATGATGCGGGGTAATACCCAAGCGGTGGTGGTGGGCAACCGTCATGATGAGGAGCTCTCGACCCTGGCTGAGGTTGATAAAATCTATTTTGCGCAGCAGAGTTATGCGGCGGGTATTATCGAGGCCATTGACCACTATGACTTTTTTGGTACGGGCAAAGGGGCGGCATCATGAGACGACTGCTGCTTTGCACCGATATGGACCGTACCTTAATACCCAATGGCAAAGAGCCTGAGCAGCCGGGGGTGCGGGCGTTGTTTGGCCGTTTTGTGGCACAACCGGGCATTGCGTTAGCCTATGTGACAGGGCGGCATCAGGCGTTGGTGGAAGAGGCGATACAGCGCTATCAACTACCCCAACCCGATTTTGTGGTGGCGGATGTGGGCGCGACCCTCTACCACGTGCAGCAGGGGGTTTGGCGACCCAACCAAGCTTGGCAAGCCCAGCTGGATGCGGTATGGCAGGGTATGCATGCAGGGCAGATACACCAGCTGCTGGAGGATTGGCCGGGCCTACGGTTGCAGGAGCCAGAGAAGCAGGCACGGCATAAACTAAGCTACTATTGTGGGTTAGAGGAAGATGCCCCACGGCTGATAGAGGCCATAGAGCAGCACCTTGGCGCCCACCACATCCAAGCCAATCTGATCTGGAGTGAAGATGTGTTGCAGCAGGTGGGCCTGTTGGATATTTTGCCTGCCAGTGCCAGCAAGCGCCATGGGGTGATGTTTTTGCTGCAACAGCTGGGTTATGGGTTGCATGAAACCCTGTTTGCCGGTGATAGCGGCAATGATCTGGATGTGCTGCTTAGCCCCATACCCGCTGTATTGGTTGCCAATGCCGACCTGTCGGTGGTGGCTGCGGTGGAGGGGGTTGGGGCGGAGCAGCTCTACCGGGCCAAGGGTAGCCATTTGCAGATGAATGGTAACTATGCTGCGGGCATACTTGAAGGTGTTGTGCATTTTTACCCTGAGTTTAAAGCGCTTATTCAAGCATTGCGCGAATAGGTCGTGCCAGGGGGTGACGAAAGCAGGTGTGCCATCTCGTCTCTTTACCCCCAGTGTTGCGGTTTTAATTAAGGGCTGAGTATCCCTGCGCTGACAGGGTACGAGGTCGCTGTTTAAAGGATAGAGTTGATGTATGAACAGGTATCCCATTCGTTATTGAATGAAATTATGCTTGAGTTGGACCCGGAGATCCTCAAGCAAAATCAAATGCGCTATTTTTATACCCGCTTAGGTGCAAATTTTTATGCCATTCACTCCATTGCCAAGGTGCTGTATGGCAACCGGAATGATTTTAATGAGCAGATGAAGCGGTTGGTGGAGACCATGGCGCGGCAGTATATTGCGCGTCCGGCCCAGTATAGGGAGTCTGATCTGGAGCGTGAAAAGGACCACACTTGGTTTTTGCATCAGCAGTGGGTGGGTATGGCGCTCTACAGTGATGGTTTTGCCAACGATCTACAGGGTTTAAATACCAAGCTTAGCTATTTGCAAGAGCTGGGTATTAACATGATCCATATTATGCCCCTGCTGGATTGCCCGCCGAATAAGAGTGATGGGGGTTATGCCATACGGGATTTTCGTAAGATTGATAGCCGTGCTGGCACATTGGAGGATATAACCACGCTTGCGGATTCCATGCATACGCGGGGGATGTTATTGACGTTAGATGTGGTGCTCAACCACACCTCGGACGAACACGAGTGGGCTAGGCGGGCCCGTGAGGGGGATTCTGACTATCAGAACTATTTTTATGTATTTAAAGATAGGAGCATGCCGGATCTGTTTGAAGAGTCCATGGTGGAGATTTTTCCCCAGACCGCGCCGGGTAATTTTACCTGGAGCGAAGAGATGGGCCGGTGGGTGATGACCTCTTTTAACAGTTATCAGTGGGATTTAAACTACAGCAACCCATCGGTACTGATTGAAATTTTGGATATTATTCTCTACTGGGCCAATCTAGGGGCGGATATTATGCGCTTGGATGCGGTGGCCTTTTTATGGAAAAAAATAGGCAGCACCTGTCAAAACCAACGGGAGGCGCACCTGATACTGCAACTGCTCAAGGATTGCTGTCAGGTGACGGCACCGGGGGTATTGTTTATTGCTGAGGCGATTGTCTCCCCCTTGGAGATTACCAAGTATTTTGGTGAGGATGCCATCAACGCCAAGGAGTGTGAGATTGCCTATAATGCCACTCTCATGGCGCTATTGTGGGATGCCATCGCGACGAAAAAGGCGGAGCTTTTGTATCGGGGTATTAAGAGTTTGCCGGATAAGTTGGAGCGGGCCACATGGTTGAACTATATCCGCTGTCATGACGACATTGGTTTGGGTTTTGATGACACGGATATTCGTCAGGCAGGTTATGAGCCGTTTGCTCACCGTCGTTTTTTGGTGGATTATTTTACGGGGGGTTACACGGACTCTCCAGCGCGGGGCAGGCCGTTTGGGCAGAATGATAAGACGGGGGATGCCCGTATTTCAGGCACATTAGCCTCGTTAGCGGGTTTGGAGAGTGCCCTTTACGAAGGCAATGAGGAGGCGGTGCATACCTCTATCCAAATGATTCTGTTGTTGCACAGTGTGATTCTTTCCTTTGGGGGGATTCCGCTGCTCTATTATGGTGATGAGTTGGGCACCTTGAACGACTATAGCTATGAGCAGCAAGAGAGTAAGCGGGAAGATAGCCGGTGGATTCATCGGCCAACCATTGATTGGGATAAGGCGGAGCTGCGCAATCAGCCGGGTAGTGTGGAGTATCGTCTTTTTAATGCGTTAAAAAAGATGATTGCGGTGCGCAAGGAGATCCCGGCGTTTGCGGATTTTAACAACCGTGAGATGTTAGATTTGGGCAATCCGCATCTGTTGGCCTATGCACGGTTTGATTTTATGCATGCTTCGGCCAAGGTATTGGTGATCTGTAATTTTGATTTAAAGCCGCAGTATGTGGAGTTGGAGCAGCTTAGGCAGTTGGGCTTTTTAAAGAGCCATAATTTGCGGGACGCCTCGACGGGGGAGAGTCCGCAACGGTTTAACGATCAATTGGCAATTCCGGCCTATGGGTTTTATTGGCTGATGGAGTGATCTTCCACTGGAACCTGAATGCTCTGCATGGGCATTTTGCCGGTGTTCTGGATAGCCATCAAATCGGCCTTGATGCGCTTTAGAACGGCGGTCTCGAAGTATTTGTTCGCCGCAGAACGCGCACTCCAGACAGGCAACGTCCGTCACCATCATGAACTGCTCGCCCAGTCGGTAAAGGTATTCCACCTATTTGGCGGCCATGTTGCGGTGACCGCAGAAGGGACATTTTCCAGTCATATCCATCACTCCTTGGGGTTGCGTTTTACTGCCGCAAAAAATCCATCATTCCCCAGCCAAAATGAAAGAACCCCGCAAAGTTGCCTAAGCGGGGTTCAGTCCGCAGAACCGTGGCTCTACGGTATCGCCAGGAGGTGCCTGACGGGACTATTCTTTGCCCCATCGTAGCGTGGGAGCCTGACGCTTGGCAAACAGATTTCGTGCCTTTCTCATAGGGTCACCGGCAATCTGATATGTCTACACCGGCGGCAACGCTCATAATGTCCGGTTCCCTCTCAATACCCACAATGGCATGCTGGATGGCAAGAGATTTTTGGATCGGGTTGGACGCTGCTAGCGCATCATGCGGTTGAAATTGAAGATTTTCTGGACTTGCTGGGACGTGATGAAAAAGGGAAATGGCGGCGTATTGGTTGTCATCATACGAACTATTCGAAAATAGTTATCTCGTTGTCTTCAAATACCCTAAATGTTTGGACGTTTTACGGAGGCCTCCCTTTAATATGGTGACGGCTTATTAAGGGATAGGCCATCAATCCTTTATAACACCCACACTAAATGGGTCAAAATGGGTGCATTCGCGGATTTTCCCGTGCTAATTAGGTCAAAATGGGTATATTTTTGGGTCATGATCAAAACAGACTCGCTACAGATTACCACGGACATTCTTTCCCTGATCGCCGAAATCGACGAATTCAAGGGGGCCTGGCGTGCGCTCGGCACGCTGGCACCGGAACGCCTGTCTGCCCTGCGGCGCGTGGCCACTATCGAGAGCATCGGCTCTTCAACCCGCATCGAGGGCAGCAAACTCTCCGACCGCGAGGTAGAGCGCCTGCTGTCAAATCTCCAGATCAAATCATTCGAAACCCGTGATGAACAGGAAGTCGCCGGTTATGCCGAAACCATGGAGCTGGTGTTTCAATCCTGGGCCGATATCACGATCACCGAAAACCATATCAAGCAGCTTCATCGTGACCTGCTGAAATACAGCAGCAAAGACAATCATCATCGCGGACAGTATAAAACGACCAGCAACAGCGTTGCAGCCTTTGATGAGGACGGCAGGCAGATCGGCATCGTTTTCGAAACGGCCACGCCTTTTGATACACCGCGCCTGATAGAAGAACTCGTTGCCTTCGTCAATGAAGCCGTAGAAACCAAACGGCTGCACCCCCTCCTAATTGTGGGTTTTTTTGTCGTGATCTTCCTTGAAATCCACCCCTTCCAGGATGGAAACGGACGATTGAGCCGCATCCTTACAACGCTGCTTTTGTTGCGAGTTGGCTACGCCTATGTGCCGTATAGCTCTCTGGAGAGTGTGATTGAGCAAAGCAAGGAAGGCTATTACCTCGCCCTGCGCCAAACTCAAGGTACCATACGGACAGAAGCACCCAACTGGCAGCCATGGATCACGTTTTTCCTGCGGGCCTTGCAGCAACAGATGAAGCGGCTGGCCAAGAAAGTGGAGCGGGAAAAAATTGTTCTTTCCGCTTTACCGGAAATATCCGTGCAAATTCTCGAATATGCGCGTGAACATGGTCGCGTCACCATCGGCGACATAGCGACGCTAACAGGCGTGAATCGTAATACGCTCAAGAAGCATTTAAGCCAACTTGTTGAAAAGGGTCATCTTGTCCTGCATGGCAGCGGACGTGGTGCCTGGTATGCATTAGCCTGAGAAAGTGATGGGGCTACACTTTAACGGACACAAAAAATGAGGGAAAATGAGACCTCATTCAGAAAGGTGTCCAATGAGCAGAAGAAGTCCTAAAAATTTTGCCCCAGAGTTCAAAGAGCAGGTGCTCAAAATGGCAGAGCCTTCTCAGTACGAAACAGAGTGGTCCAAGTCCGCGTAAAACACTGTCCGTTTTAGTGTTGCCACATCAGATATGTCTACACCGGCGGCAACGCTCATAATGTCCGGTTCCCTCTCAATACCCACAATGGCATGCTGGATGGCAAGAGATTTTTGGATCGGGTTGGACGCTGCTAGCGCATCATGCGGTTGAAATTGAAGATTTTCTGGACTTGCTGGGACGTGATGAAAAAGGGAAATGGCGGAGGAGGAGGGATTCGAACCCTCGGTGGAGTCACCCCCACAACGGTTTTCGAGACCGTCCCATTCAACCGCTCTGGCACTCCTCCGATCAGCGGGAATCGCGGAGTATGACAGAAGCGCACTTTCTATGCAACCCCCCTGTGAACAGCCAAACCCCTTAAAGCCATCACCCCTTGCCCTACCTTAAAAAGCCCACATTAAGGGAATCAACAAAGTCGATAAGAGCCAATAGCCAACATTCAACGGCAAACCCACCTTAAAGAAATCCGCAAAACGATACCCCCCCACACTAAAGACCAGCAAATTGGTCTTATACCCAATGGGCGAGGCAAAAGCCGCATTGGCCCCAAAAATCACCATCATCAAAAAGGGCATAAAACTCACCCCCAAACCCTCTGCAATGGCAACCCCAATGGGCGCAAACAAAATCGCCGTGGCATTGTTGCTAATCACATTGGTAAACACCGTGACCATAAAACCAAAAGCCGCCAACACCACCCACGGCGAATAACCCTCTACCATCCATAAAAAACCATGGGCCACCAACTGATCCGCCCCCGTGCCCTGCATCGCCGTGCCCATGGCCAACGATGCCGTAATCAACAACACCACCTTAGACGATAACGCACTATAGGCCTGCCGTAGCGTTAAACAGCGAAACGCCAACATCAGCGTCGCCCCCACCGTCGCCAACACCGGCATGGCGTGACTATCCAACGCCGCAAACAGAATAATCCCTAACAAGATCCCCGCCGCCGCACGGGCCTTTTGCGGCTGCCTAACCGCATTGTGTGCCCCCCAATAGAGCAAAAAATCACGGCTGGTGGAAAAACTCTCAATACGTTCCGGAATCCCCTCCACCAACAACAGATCCCCCGGGCGTAAAGGGGTGTCAATCACCCGCCCCTTGATCTCCCGCGCAGGGCGGTTGATCGCCACCACCGCCACCCCAAATTGACGGCGCATGCGCACCTGCGTCAACGTCAACCCCACCATGCGCGAATCAGGCGTAATCACCAACTCAGCCAACATGCGCCGCTTTTTGTCCTGCTCCGAAAGGGGCATGCCCGGCATGTACGGGGTAATGGTAATGCCACCCCGAAACTCCGCAGCCTTAAGCTCCGTAACCGTGCCCTGTACCAACAAAATATCCCCCGCCTTGATGACAATCTCTTTAAACGGGGCGGTATAGTCCACCAAAGCACCACGTATCAGCTTATACACCGTGACATTGGCAAAAATATCCTGTTGCAGCTTGCTTAAAAGCTGTCCAATCAGCGGGCACCCCTCATCCACCCGCATCTCCGCCGTAAACAGACGCAGGGTCACAGGATCACCCGATTGAGGCGTAGGCCCCTCATCCGAAATCAACTTAGGTGCCCAGAAAATAAGGTATGCAAGACCGGCCATCAACAAGACAATCCCCACAGGGGTAAGGGAAAACATGCTCATTTTGTGGTCTAAAATACGCTCGGCATAATCAGCCACCAATAGGTTGGTAGAGCTGCCGATCAACGTACAGGCCCCCCCCAAAATGGAGATGTAGGAGAGGGGTAATAAAACTTTGCGGGAGTGGATCTTATACTGACTGGCTAAACCGGCCAAAATGGGAATAAAAATCACCACCACCGGCGTGTTGTTCATGAAAGCACTGGCTAACGCGGTAATGATCAAAACCAATGAAAACGCTTTGGTCCAGGAACCATCCGCCCTGCGATCAATCCAGGTGGAGACCGAGGTTAGGGCTCCCGTGCGGGTAATGCCCTCCCCAACCACCAGCAGGGTGGCCACAGAGATCAGCGCGGGGTTGCTTAAACCCTGAAAAAAATCGACCCCATCCAAAACCACCTTGCCGGTGGCATCCCTGAGTGGTACCAGCTGAAAGATCGTGGCCAAGAGCGCCAGAATACCCAGGGATACCAAATCCATCGGCAGACGACCCTGGGCATAGAGCACCACCGCAACAACAATGATCCCTAAAACAATCCATGCTTGCACAGCGGTTTCCATGTCAGCCCCATAACGGTGTTGATGACCCCATGGATGGTAGAGCTAAAATGCCCTTAGGCAAAGTATATTCGGTTACAAGCGGGCTCAGCCTGAGATGAGGAGCTGCCCAGTGGCCCACGATAGAGCACCATCCAACAAAGCTCGATCCCCCTTGACAGCCTCGCGATAAGGGCAGCGTAGCCTAATCATGGAGGGGATTTCTACGAGACCCGCCCAAGGGGTGAGGGACCTGCAAAAGAGGTCCAAACCGGCCAAACAAGGGGAGGGGTGGCATGAAATAGGGGAAAAATCCAGGCTTGGAAAAGGGATTGTGGCCCGACTAAAGCCGTAAAAACAGCGAAAAGCAGCCTCTTTGCGAGAAAGCTTTACAGGGTGCTCTTGGTTCCGTCATAGGCTGGTGGTATGATGACAAACCGATATAGCGCGCCTTGTCTTGGCTGCGCGTCTCTCCTTGCTATCTTTATACGGAGCACGTTTCGACCATGCAAACGCACCGTCCCAAACCTATGACGCTGGTCATCCTGGATGGCTGGGGTCTGCGCGATACCCAAGAAAATAATGCCATTGCCAATGCCTCCACCCCCCATATGGATGACTGGTTGGCCAACCGCCCCCATGCTCAAGTGCGTACCTCGGGCAGGGATGTGGGCCTGCCCGACGGGCAGATGGGCAACTCGGAGGTGGGACATCTTAATTTGGGTGCTGGGCGGGTGGTCTACCAGGAGTTTACCCGGGTAAGCTGTGCCATTGAGGATGGCTCCTTTATGCACAATCAGGTATTGCTGGATGCCATCCGCGCCGCTAATGAGGCAGGGGGGGCGGTGCATCTGTATGGTTTGCTTTCACCCGGTGGTGTCCACTCCCACCAAGATCAAATCTTGGCGGCGGTGCAGTGTGCCAAACAAAATGGGGCCAGTGAGATCTATATCCATGCGCTGTTGGATGGTCGAGATACCCCGCCTCAATCCGCCATGGAATATATGACCCGTTTTGAAGAGGGGTTGCAAAAGTTGGGTGCCGGGCGCGTGGCGACCGTGTGCGGGCGCTACTTTACCATGGACCGGGATAAGCGCTGGGAGCGGGTGGAGCGAGGTTATCGGCTGATGGCACTGGGTGAAGGCACCCCCTTTGACAGCGCTTGTGAGGCCATTCAGGCCGCTTACGATGCCCAGCAGACCGACGAGTTTGTGGAGCCTGCGGTAATGGTGGAGCAAGGCCAGCCCATCGGCATGATCAACGATGGTGATACGCTTATCTGTATGAACTTTCGCGCCGACCGGGTGCGGGAGATCAGTCATGTGTTTACCGATACCACCTTTGAACCCTTTGTGCGGGATGGCTTGCCCAAGTTGTCGGCCTATGTCTGCCTGACCCAATATGATGTGTCGCTGCAAAACGTACAGATTGCCTATCCCCCGGTGGCGTTGACCAATATTTTGGGGCAGGTGATGGCCCAACACGGGTTGACCCAACTGCGGGCGGCGGAGACGGAGAAGTATGCCCATGTCACCTACTTTTTCAACGGCGGGCAAGAGCAGCCGGGGGAGGGTGAGGATCGTCTGTTGGTGGCATCGCCCAAGGTGGCGACCTATGATATGCAACCGGCGATGTCGGCGGCAGAACTGACGGATCGGGTGATTGAAAAGATCCAATCAACCCCCTATGACTTGGTGGTGGTCAACTATGCCAACCCCGACATGGTGGGCCATACGGGGGTCTATGAGGCCGCTGTGCAGGCTATTGAAACGGTGGACACCCAGTTGGGTCGTCTAACCGATGCCATTGTGCAGATGGGTGGTGAGGTGCTTATTACCGCCGATCATGGTAATGCGGATCAAATGGTGGATGAGCAGGGCACGGCCCATACCGCCCATACCCTTAATCCGGCACCGCTGATCTATTTGGGGCGGGATGCTCAACTGCACGATGGCCGGTTGAGTGATGTGGCACCAACTTTGTTGGCGCTCATGGGGTTGCCTCAGCCGCTGGAGATGGATGGTGTCTCCCTGGTACAGTTTACCCAGCCGGCGGTTGCTTGACCCGGTGGGGCGGTTATCTGGACATAGGGCTTGGCTGGTAGGTTGGGTGCTACTGGGGGTGGTGCTGTGGAGTGGTGCGGTTTGGGCGCAGGATGCGTCGGCTGGGCTGAGCGCCAAACAGGCCAAGCTGGATGGGATTATCCAACAGCTTAAACAGGAGCAGCTGGCGCTGGACAAAGCCAAGGGGCAGGAGCGCTCTTTGCTGAGTGAGTTGGAGAGTATGGAGCGGCGTCTGACCGATGGTGAACAGCGTCTGGCGGAGATCCAGCAGGAGGTTCAGCGCATTCGTTTGACCCTGCCGGCCTTAGCGGCACGCATCGACTCACGCACCATGGCCATGGCCCGCCAGCAGCAGCTGTTGGCGGGCCATTTGCGTCTGTTTTATGGCATGGAGGGCAAGGAGGCACTGCGCATTTTATCGCCCCAGCGGCATGCCAAAGCGACCATGCAGAACATGGTCTACTTTCGCTATCTTATTGAGGCGCGTAACGCCCGCTTTATGCAGTATAAAAAGAGTGTTGAGGCGTTGCAGGAGGCCAGCGCGGCGCAACAAACCGCATTGGCGTCGTTGCATCAGTTGGCCAACAAAGAGCTGGCGTTGCGTGGGGATTTGCAGCAGCACCGCACCCAACGCAGTGAACTGTTAGATCAGGTCAGGCAAGAGCGTAATCTACATGCGCGTAAGGTGGTTGAGCTCAAAGAGGCCCATGAGCGGTTGAGTCAGTTTATGGGTAAGCTCTCCCGGGCCATTGACAGCGCCCCCCCCGAGCAGCCCCCCCGCAGCAGGCGTGTTGAGAGCCGCACCCCGACCTTTAAAAAAATTGTCCAGGTTAAAGGGCGCTTGCCTGACCCGGTGGCGGGTAGCGCCGAAGAGTTTGAGCCTGGGCTTTTTTATGATGTACCCAAGGGCAGCATGGTGCGGGCGATCCATCGCGCGCAGGTGGTATATGCCGATTGGTTTCGGGGGTATGGCCAACTGCTGATTCTTAATCATGGGGAGAATGTCTATTCTCTGTATGGGCATAATGACCGTTTGTTGGTCGCTCAAGGTGACTGGGTTGAGGCGGGCGACGCCATGGCCGAGGTGGGCAACAGCGGTGCCCTGGATGGTCGGGTGGGGCTCTATTTTGAGATACGCCAAAATGGTCGCACCGAAAATGCCCATCGTTGGTTGGCCGCAAAATAGGGCTTTATGCCCCCATTTTTGTGGGGTGCCGGTTTTTTACGCGCAGGCTACGGGCCAAGCTAGCACACCCCTTGCATGGCGTAGAGACCACGCTTTTGGGTAATATTTGATTTTCACGCAGGCTGCTGCGGGAAGAGGCTGGAAAAATAGATCGGTTTCAGGCATTTTTAACGGATTTGATTCACTAATGGGTGGCAGACTGCAAGGGTCTCTGCCTCAACGCTTGCGCGGCATGGCGCATGATGGGTGCTTAAAATGAGCAGCGAAAAAAAATCCGCACGGGGCTGGCTATGGTTGGTCGTGGTGTTCATACTTTTCATTGTCGGTGTCCAAGCAGCCAATAATGGGATGGCTCTTGGTAGAATAACCTATGAAAAATTAAAAGTTTTTACTGAAGTGTTAGATCTGGTTCGCACACAATATGTGGAAGAGGCAGACGAAGAAAAACTGCTCTACGGGGCGATTGGCGGCATGCTGGAAACCCTAGATCCCCACTCCTCCTTTTTGAACCCGGATAGTTTCAAAGAGATGAAGGTGGATACCAAGGGTGAATTTGGGGGTCTTGGTATTGAGATCACCCGTGGTGAGCAAGCGATCAAGGTGGTGGCTCCGATTGCGGATACCCCCGCCGACCGGGCGGGCATGAAAGCTGGGGACCTGATCATCAAGATTGAGGATGAGAGCACCCAGGATATGAACCTGATGGATGCGGTCAAGCGCATGCGCGGCAAGCCCGATACTGACATAAAACTGACGGTCGTGCGTGAGGGTGAGCCTAAGCCGCTGGTGTTTACCCTGACCCGTGCCATCATTAAGATCAGCAGTGTCAAGTGGCGGGCCGAGCAGAATAACCTAGCCTATGTGCGCATTACCTCTTTCAACGAACAGGCGCGGCCCTTGTTGGATAAGGCGCTGGATGAGATTGAAGCCGAGCTAAAAGGTAATGTGCGTGGTCTGGTATTGGATCTGCGCAACAATCCCGGTGGCCTGTTGGATCAAGCGGTGCAGGTGAGTGATGCCTTTTTGAACAAGGGGCGTATTGTTTACACCAAGGGTCGCATTCCTGGTAAAGATCTCTCTTTTGACGCCCGCAATGGCGACTTGATGGAGGGGGCGCCCATTGTGGTGCTGGTCAATGGTGGTTCGGCCTCGGCTTCAGAAATTGTGGCCGGTGCGTTGCAGGACCACAAGCGGGCGGTCATTATGGGGACCCAATCCTTTGGTAAGGGTTCGGTACAGACCATTTTGCCCCTCTCTGATGGTTCTGGTGTGCGTTTGACCACTGCGCTCTACTACACCCCCAGTGGGCGCACCATCCAGGCCAAGGGTATTGTGCCGGATATCGTGGTGGAAGATCTGACCCTCATCAAGCGTAAGGATCGTTTGGAGCGGACCAAAGAGAAGGATCTAAAAGGTCACTTTAACAACGATGGCAAACGTTCCATGGATGATAAAGAAGAGACCACCTCAACAACAGAGGATAGCGCGAAAAAGGGTGACACCAAATCCACAGAGGATGAGGATGATCAGGCCGAGCGTGATAGCGTGACAGGTCGCAGCAAGGACGATTACCAATTGAAGCGGGCTTTGGATTTGCTGCGCGGTCTGCAAGTTTTTCAGACCACCGCTGCGCAGAACTAAACAGCGCTTTTAACGACACGGATGTGCTTTCTTGAACCCTCTCCAACATGTCACCTCTGACACTGGACAACACGGTGGGGTCCGCTGGGATTTCCTGGCGGGCACCCTCTTGGTGGTTGGTCTGGTGGGATTTCTTGCCTACCTTTGGGTAGCTGGTCCTTGGGCTCAACTGGAGCCTGAGTATAACCTACATGCTTGGGCAGAAGGTTCGTTGCCCAGGGCAGAGTTGCGGCATGCCGTTGCCAGTGCAGCGGTTGGCCGCACGGATGGGCTTGAGCATGGCATTGTTACAGCGGCTTTGCAGCTTAACGCGCGGGCGGATAGCAAGAGCCCAGTGCGTGGTGGGGAGGCTGAGCCCATTGAAAGGGTGCCAAGCAACCCCGACACGGGCCAGGCCGAAGAGCGGCTGGGTAAGGCGGTTAAGGGAGAGCCTACAATAACCCCGACTGAGGTGCCAGAGAGAGCACAGCCGAGCCAAGCCAACACTCAAGGGGTCGCCGCCGATAGCCAAGTTGAAGAAGAGGCCGATACGGTTCTAAAGGCGACACCCAGCGAGGCGAGCAGCGAGCCTGCCACCAAGGCTGCAACGGATCTGGAGCAGGCAAAACCCACCCCCGCAGAGCTGGAAGAGCAACCCAGCGTAGAGATAGAAGCGGATGGCGAAAAGGGTGGTCTAGGGCCGTCTGCCACACCAGCGACACAGCCGTTGGTGCCCAGCGAAACGGCCAAAGCCCATGGGGATGACAAATCTCACCCCAAATCCGAGAGCAAGTCGGACATTCTCTACGAAGAGCATCTCTCCGAAGATTTGGATAAGCCCGAACCCCCCGCTGTGGTAGAAAAAAAGCCCGTACCTGCCAAACATAGCCACATGGTCAAGATTGCCGTCATCATTGATGATCTTGGCTATAATGGTGGGGTAGGGCGGGGCATTGTCTCCTTACCGGCAGATATTACCCTAGCGGTCTTGCCGGGCGGGCCTTACTCCCGTCAGCTGGTGAATATGGCCCACAAAAAGGGGCAGGAGATTATACTGCACCAACCCATGCAGCCCCAGGGCTATCCCCGTGTTAACCCAGGCCCTGGCGCCCTGCTAGAGGGTATGGATGCGGATGAAATTGCGGAGGTTTTAAACCACAATTTAGAGCGCTTTCCTGAAGTTGTGGGTATTAATAACCATATGGGTTCTGCCTTGACCGAAAATCGCGTCATCATGAATGATGTGATGAAGGTGTTGGTTAAACGGGAGCTCTACTTTATTGACAGCCGTACCTCGCCCCGTTCGGTGGCGTATCGTGCGGCGCTCTCCCATGGTGTGCCGCGTGCCAAGCGCTCGGTTTTTCTGGATAACAAACGCACCGTTGCCGCCATTTTAAAGCGCTTGCAAGAGGCCGAAGAGATCGCCAAACGGAGCGGTTCGGCCATCGCCATTGGGCACCCTTATGGGGTGACGTTGCAAGCACTCAAGCAGTGGTTGCCGGGCTTACAAGCTCGGGGTATTGTGGTGGTGCGGGCCTCCAATCTGCTGGTACCCGAATCCTCACGAAAATGGTTTAAACCGGCCAGTCCCTAGCCCGGATATGTCATGAATCCCAGACGCTCATGCTTGATCTTTGGATTTTAAAGAACCTTTTAGTGTTTGAAGATACCAATAAGATTTGCGGTCAGACCGATGCCCCCTACGGGGAGAAACAGCGTGGGACAGGCTCTTAGCCATGGTGGGCTATGGGCGATTTCCGGTGGGCGTGTAGCTGACCACCCGCACCCCATCTTGCAGCGTGCGGGCTTGGTTGATGGCAAGCTCGACCTGTTCCAGCAACCCTTTTTCATCCAGCGGATTATCGTAGCAGACCACGCCAAAGGCTGCGCGTATGCGTAGTGAAGGGGCTTTTAAATCCTCCCGTAAACCAAGAAACATGTGGGAGAGCGCGGTGGCCCGGTTGACCCCATATTCGGGTTCGTCGAGCAACACATAAAAGCGCTCTACATCACTGCGTGCCAACCACTCCCCATCATTCAGCAGACGAGACATGCGGGCAGCCAAGGCTACCACCAGCCGATGTGCTTTGTGATCGCTCAGTTTATGGAGGACGGCTGACAGATGGTCGACCTGACAGCCAATGACAGAAAAACCGTGGCCGAGCTGATGGCTGCGCTCCATCATGCGTTGTAGATGAGCGCTTAGCGCATAGCGGTTGGGCAGGCCAGTAAAGGGATCTTGCAGGTTGACATCGCGGGTGGCTTGCAGCGCTTCATCCATCCTTTTTAGGCGGTTGTGGGCCTGTTGCAAGCGGTCGCTGCTCTGTTCTAATTGATGGTGAACCCGTTTGGCGTAACGGCGAAAGAGATCGGCCTCTTGTATGAGAACCTGTTTAAGTTCGAGCAGATCTACCGTTTCAGGGCTCTGTTGCAGGCGGGCCAGCATGGTTTCTGATTCGCCCCCCGCTTGACCAAGATCTTTGAGACCTTGGCTAAGGCTTTCGGCCAAACGTTGCAGGGTTTGCAAAAGATCGGCCTTTTGCCGGTTCCAGCGGCGTTCCCGTTTCAGTTCTTGGTTTGGCAGCTCCGTTAACAGATTGTAGAGCTGTTTCCAGGTGGGCTCTTGTTGGGGTGGAAAGTGTTGCAGGTGTTCGGTAAGCCATGGGTCAGCTTCACCGAGTAAGTGCAGGGCGTTGAGCAGATGGGTGCGAAAAGCGGCTGGTGGTTTATCCAGCTCGGCAAGGGTCTGGCGGTCCCAATCGGGTGGCTGGGTGATCCAAGGGGTGATGGTTTGCAGATCACCATTCAGTTTCTCTAGATCGGGGACCCTTTGTTTGGAGAGCTCCTTTTGCAAGCGGGTAAGTTGGGCCTGTCGTTCATGGCTCTTTTCAAGAGAAGGTTTGACCAAATGGGTCAAGACGGTATCGACCAGCTGTTTAATCTGGGCAAGTTCACCGTCACAGGGACCCTTAACAATAAGATCCCGTATAATTTTTTGCGCACCCGCTACATCAGCCGGGTTTCGTTTGAGCTTAGCAAGCGTCTCTTCGAGTAAGGTGACGGTGTCTTGCATGGGTATAGTCTGCCTTGCTTGGATAAGCCATAACGGAAAAAATAGCCTATTCTCTTTATCGGCAAGCTGAGGTAAAGGGCGTAGTAAAAGATGGCCGTTTAGGGTTTTTTGGCATGGTGTGCCTATACGCCCGGTCAAGTTTGGGTTCGGTTGGCGCAATAGATTTTGTTAAGTATTGATTTAGTGAGATTTTTTCAAAGTGTAAGGACGTTTGTTAATACACTATGAATTTGTTTTTATAGGTCGAATTAAACTTGTATTACATGATTATATTGTTATATAAGCTTTTTGACCGTAGTAGTCACATAACAAGCCGAGATTCTTGACAAAACATGTTCATACACGCTATTTTGCACTGGTTTTACCTGACGCATTCAGCAGCTTGCGCAGCAGCATAAAATTTTTCCAGCATGTCTGCGGAAAAAGGACTGCGAATTGCATATTAAGGTCACTGGGTCTCTCCCCGTTGCCTTAATGGCTATACAATACAGTCAGCGGATAACTCTATGAATCCTGGAAGTAAAAAATACCTTAACCGCGTGGGATCCCACACCCGCACCAGTGGGTTTGTGTCACGCCAGCAACGCCCGGAGCGTCGATGGCTGCGCTTTTTCCTGGTGGGTGCTTTGACGGTGGGGGGGTTGGTGGCCCACCGCGTGTTGGATGCCCATACGGGACACTCACTGAACCATCCCGGTCAGCGATTTCAGGATGCTATGGTGCTTAACCGTGCCGGTTTGCTGCCTTTGACGCCGCCTCGTTTGGACAATGAACCAACCCGTACGGCCATCTTCTCGCCGGAAGCTTTGATCGAGCCAGATCTGTTGGCGGGCTTAATAACCCCCCAAGAGTTGGAGGTTAACCGTGCCTCGGCGCCCAGTGTCGATCTACCCCTGGGCTTAGGTACCCACGCCGAGACCGATGAACCTGTCATGGCGGTGGCGACCACCACTCTGCAAGAAGATCAAGTTCGACCCGGCGACAGCATAACAAATATGCTGCAACGCTATGAAATTCCTTATGGGGCCGCACTGGCGATGTATCGCGAGGCCAAACCGCTCTATGACCTCGCACGGTACATGCGCGCTGGCAATCCGGTGCTCATTCGTCGGGACAGCCACAATAGCTTTCGTGGTTTTTATTATGCCATTAGCAAAAACCGTACGCTGGTTATTACCACGACGGATTTAAAATCGTTTAAGGCACAACTGCTGGATCAAGATATGCGGTTGGCCGCTTCAATTGCTTTGCCTCGGGTTGAGGTACAGCAAACCGCAGCGACCCCCAGCACCATGTCCCCAGGTTTGGCGGCACTGTATGGTACCAACGGGGAACAGGCCGAAGAGGGTCAGACCGGTGAGAAGGTCGCAAAAATTGCTCCGGCACCTAAAAGCGTAGCACATCTGGATAACGCTTCCAGCGAAGAGGAGCAGGCGCTTGATCAACAGGCGGTCGTGGATCCACAGCAGACCCAAACAGCACAGGCTGAAGGTCAGCAAGCCGAAACGGACGAGCAAGATGTGACCCTGGCGGATGCCGCTGCGGAAGAGGAACAACCCAGTGCAGCAGAAGCGGTCAAGGCGAAGAACGATGAGATGCGTTCACGTTTTCCGGCAGCTAAGCAGATAGTGAGCGAAAAGGTCCGCCCGGGGGATATGTTTAGTGCCATTTTGGCCCGTCATGAGGTCTCTAATCTTGTGGCTTTTGAGGTCGCCAAGGCCGCCCAGCAGCAGGCAGATTTTGATATTGCCCGGCGGTTGCGTCCGGGTTGTGAACTGAATATGGCTTTTGATGCTAAGCATGAGTTGATTGGTCTTAGCTATGCGGTGGCCAAAGATAAGACGCTGTTTATTGCCCAAAAAGCGGACAATTCATTACGCGCAGAGATGGTGCAAAAAGCCTACGAGGTGCAGGTACGTAGCGTAGCGGGTACCATTAACGGTTCTTTGTTGGTGGCCGCCCGTAATGTGGGGCTGTCACAAAACTTGGCGATGCGTCTGGCCGGACTGTTTGAATGGGATGTGGACTTTGCCCGGGACATTCGAGCGGGAGACCAATTTACCGTGGTCTTTGAAGAGCTCTATGTCGATGGGCGCAAGGTGGGGAATGGTAACATTCTGGCGGCCAAATTTGTCAACCAGGGCAATGCTTACGAGGCAATTCGTTATCAGGATCCCCGTGGTCAGGTGGGCTATTATAAGCCCGATGGTTCCAGCGTGGAGAAAATGTTTATCCGCGCACCAGTAGATTTTACGCGCATCTCTTCGCGTTTCTCCTTGGCGCGTAAACATCCTGTTTTTGGTTTTACCCGCGCCCACAAGGGTGTCGATTATGCGGCCCCCAGTGGCACCCCTATTCGGGCGTCGGGCAGTGGTCAGATTATCTACCGGGCGCACAAGGGCAGCTTTGGCAACCTGATATTGGTAAAGCATAATGGCACCTACTCTACGGCTTATGCCCATATGAGTGCCTTTAAGCGGGGTTTGAGTGTGGGTTCTCAGGTAAAACAGGGTGAAGTGATTGGTTATGTAGGGGCCACGGGTGCCGCTACGGGTCCCCATTTGCACTATGAGGTGCGGGTACGTGGTCGTCAGGTAAACCCCTTGCAGATTAAATTGCCTATGGGTAAGAGTGTGCCATCGCAATATCTGGCTGACTTTAATAAGCGCAGCCAAAAGTTGACGGCGATGTTGCGTAGCAGCTCCAATGTGGTGGCGGCCTTATCCGAATAGGGTTAGAGCGCAGAGGGATCAAAAAGGGCGGGTCGGCTTGAGGGCGACCCGCCCTTTTTTTGATACCGTACCTACTAGAAAGAATGGGGAAGTGATGCGGCTCTAGGGGCCGCGGCCTCTGGTGGGGTCGAGGGGCGAAGCCCTCGTGGGGGTCTGGGGCGAAGCCCCGGTAAGCCGCACCAGCACCAGTTCATAGCGTTTAACAGATGTTAAACCGGGGCTAGCGGTGGCCCAACACCACCCGATCATGTTGGGCGTAGTCCTTGTGGACCACCACCTGTTGCAGGCCATGTTGTTGCATGAGGGCTGCCACACGAGGGCCTTGGTCATGGCCAATCTCAACCCCGAGTAGGCCCCCAGGGTTTAACCGTGCCACCGCGGCAGGTATAATCTGCTGATAGGCCTGCATGCCATCAACACCCCCATCAAGGGCCAATCGCGGCTCCCACTGATTAACCTCAGCTTCTAAGGTAGGGATAACATCACTATTGATATAGGGGGGATTGGAGAGAATCAGGTCAAAGCGGCTCTCATGGGGTAGATCATCACAAAAATGACTGTAAAGCCACTGCGCTCGGTTGTTGAGGTTGAGCTGTTCACCATTGTGTTGGGCACAGGCAAGCGCCGCTTTACTGATGTCAATACCAATGCCTTGGGCTTCGTTAAAGTGGTCTAAGAGGGCAAGCAAAATGGCACCACTGCCGGTACCAATATCCAGAATGGTGTGGGGGGCGCGCTGTTGTTGATTAAAAAAATCCTGGGCAGCTTGCACCAGATGTTCGGTTTCGGGACGGGGGATTAATACCCCGGCTGTAACGGTGAGTTCCCAATGTAAAAAGGGTTTTTTGCCAACGATATAGGCAACCGGTTCCCGTGCCGCACGACGTTTGATAAAGGCCTTGTAGCGCTGTAATTCATCTGGACTTAGGGGGCGGTCGGGGTCTAAAAAGAGATCCAGGCGGCGCAGCGTAAGGGTGTGGGCCAGCAGCAGTTCTCCATCCAAACGGGGTGAGCCAACCCCCTGTTTGCTTAACCAATCGGTGGTCCATTGTAAAATGCGGCGGACCGTCCAAGTTTCAGTCTGAGACATGCCAAAATCCATGGGGCAGAGTTGCCGTATTAGGCAGCAGAAGGGGTGTTGGGCCGCCCCTGGTGGAAAGCACGTTAAAGGGATCTTTTGCCATGCAAGAGAGCAGCAGGTCGGCCCAAGGTCGCTTGCTTGTTGCTGGAGCCCGCCCAAATGCATGCTCGGTAGCGAGGTGTGTCAACCCACAAAGCGATCCGTTGGGGTGGCGCTGCCCCCGCGTAGCACGCTACCTGTGCAGCAGCCTAAACCCGCCTTTACATATCAATACGATCCAGTTCTTGCTGAATACGGTTGTGCATGGTGTCAGCGGCTTTGGCCTGCGCGGGCGTCTGGTTGTTGCTTGCAGCCGAGGTAGACTTGGGGCGGTACCAGCTGCGTATGGCAAACCACAAGCCCAAACCGCCTAACAACAGTGCGGCAAAGGGGCCTGCCCATAGGGCGAGATTACGGCTGTTCATCACCGGTTCCATATAGATATAGTCGCCGTAGCGGTCTAGAAAATAGCGACGGATTTCATCCTCTGGCATGCCCTCATGCACCTTATCCCGCACCACCTGTAACATATCTTTAGCCAGATCGGCATTGGAGTCATAGACCGATTGACTTTGACACACCGCGCAGCGCAGCTCCGAGGCGATCTTACGCACCAGCCCCTCTTTGGGGTCTTCCGCTTTAAGGCTATTTACCGGCGGGCTCTGTTGCGCCAAAACCGGTAGTGCCAAAGCGTGGGAGAGCAGCAGCACGAAGGCCAACATGATAAGGCGAGCCATTAGGATGCTCCTGGTGTGGGCGAGGGGGTGTGGGTGCGCATAAGCGGCAGTGCCACTTTGTCAAACCAGCCAGGCATCAGTGGGCCATACTCTTTTTTGACGATTTTCCCAGCGGGGTTGACAAAATAACTCTCCGGTGCCCGCACCACGCCCCACTCAATGGCCACCTTCTGATCGGGGTCAAAAACCATCGCGTAGCTGGGTGTGCCATGACGCTGCAAAAAGGAGATGGCTCCCGAGCGGGTATCTTTATAATCAATGCCTATGATGGCAAAATCATCCCGCTGTTTGGCAATACGATCCAGTTGCAGTAATTCAGGATGCTCACTGACGCAGGCACCACACCAAGAGCCCCAAAAATTGACCAAAACCCATTTGCCCTTATAGTCAGCGATATCAATGGTGGCCGAACCAGTAAGGGCCGGTCCCCGCAAGGGGGGCGCAGGCTTATCCAACAAGGCGGTAGGAATTTTTTTGCTGTCGTGCCCCAGTCCCAACGCCATTAAGACCAAGATACCCACAATCACGCCAAGCAGTAGGATTTTCCATAGCTTACCCATACTAAGAGGCCCCCTGGATGCGTTTAAAACGGCGTCCCTGGAAGAGTGCCAGTATAGCCCCCGCCGCGATGATGAAGGAGCCATACCAAACCCAGCTAATCAAGGGGTTGCGGTAGGCTTTAATGGCCCACCCCTTGCCAGGGATGCGATCTCCCAACACCACATAGAGATCTTCCCAGAAAAAGTTGATAATGGAGGCCTCGGTGGTCTCCATCTCATGGTTATCATACTTACGTTTTTGGGGATGCAAGCTGACGGTCAGACCATCCTCCCGCACGCCATGCATCACCGCTTCGGTTGCTGTCCAGTTATCTTTACGCACCTGATGGTACTTTTCCAGGGTCAGCTCCCAACCCGAAAGGCGTACCTTATCGCCGGGTTGCATAATGACGGTCTGAACCTCCTGGAACATGCCACTGCCAATAAAACCCGCGCACATAACCAGAATGCCAATATGCACCGTCAGGCCACCGTAGCGGCGCTTGTTACGGGCGACCATTTTAACGAAAGCAGAAATGGGGTTGTGGCTACCCGCTTGAAGGCGAGCCGCAACGCCCCGCTGTACATCAATAAGGTGGGTGCTGCCCACAAACAGAATGATCATCACCGTAACAATGGCGTAAGGGTGCTGCACACCCAAGAGCAGGGCGATAGGAATCCCCACCAAGGCCAACAGACCCGGCACCAAAAAGTTCTTTTTTAACTGTCCCTGGGCGGCCCGCCGCCAAGAGATCAAGGGACCAATGCCCATCAGAATAAGCAGGCCCAGCATAATCGGCACAAACACCTTGTTAAAGTAGGGGGGGCCCACCGTGACCTTGGCATCCATCAACGCTTCCAAAGCGAGCGGGTAGAGGGTGCCCAGCAGCACCGTGATCGCCCCAACCAACAGGAACAGGTTATTAAACAAGAAGGTGCTCTCGCGACACACCACCGCGTCCATGCGGTTTTCCGCTTTTAAGGCATCGGCTCGCCACACCAGCACACCAAAGCTAAACAGCAACATAACCGCCATAAAGCTTAAAATAAACATACCCCGGCCCGGGTCGGTAGCAAACGCATGTACCGAACTAAGCACCCCCGAACGCACCAAAAAGGTACCCAGCAGTGAGAGCGAAAAGGTGGTGATAATCAGGAATAGATTCCATACCTTAAACATCTGGCGGCGCTCTTGCACCATGATCGAATGCAAAAAGGCGGTACCGGTTAACCAGGGCATGAAAGAGGCATTCTCCACCGGATCCCAAGCCCAATAGCCGCCCCAGCCCAGCTCATAATAGGCCCAGTAGGCACCAAACACGATGCCCGTCGTAAGCATGGTCCAGGCAAACAGGGTCCAGCGCCGGGTTGCCAAGATCCACTCATCCTTGGCCTGTCCGGTTATCAGTGCCGCCATGGCAAAGGCATAGGGAACCGCAAAACCCACATAACCCAGATAGAGAAAGGGGGGGTGAAAAACCATACCAGGATCTTGCAACAGCGGATTAAGATCCCGTCCATCCATGGGGATGGGAAACAGCCGCTCAAAGGGCGAAGAGAGCAGCAATACCAAGCACAGAAAACCCAGGGTCACGGCCCCTAGAATGGTCAAAATCCAGGGCATCGAGACCGAGTGGGTGTTCCAGTGGCGCCATGCTGCAACGGCAATAAAAAAGGACATTAACCAAGCCCACAGCAACAAAGAGCCCTCATGTCCCCCCCACATGGCGGTGGCCAAATAGAAGGATGGCAGGCTCAAGGAAGAGTTGCGGGCCACATAGAGCACGGAAAAATCGTGGCTCATAAAGGCGTGTATCAGTGTGCCACTGGCTACGCTCAAGAGCAAAAACACCGCAAAGGCGCTGTAGCGACCAACCCTGACCCAGGCCATCTGACCACTGCGTATGCCCACCATAGGGGTGACCATTTGGGTAATACTCAGCAGCAACGCCAGGATGGCGGCATAATGTCCAACTTCTATCCACATAGCAAACGGCTCCACAAGGCCGGGGAAAACGTCAGGTTATTGCAAAGATTTAAGAATGTTCTCGCGGGATTTTTGAATCGCCTCGGCATTCATCTCTACAGGCATATAATCTTCGGAGTGTTTGGCCAGGATGGTATGGGCGATAAAGGGTTTGGTGTTTAACCACTCCCCTTCGACCACCACGCCTTGCCCCTCCCGGAACAGATCGGGTGTAACCCCTTTGTAATAGACGGAGATGGGCGTCTCCCCATCGGTGACATCAAAGGTGATCTCAAGGGTGCCCTCTTTGCGGCTTAAACTGCCTGCTTGCACCATGCCCCCAATGCGCACCTTTTTACCCACGAGTTCAACGGTTTTTTGCATCACCTCCGTGGGGGTGTGAAAATAGACCATGGCACCGCTGAAGGATTGAAAGACCAAGGTTAACAGCGCTCCCCCCACTAACACCAGGGTGGCGATAAGCAGCAAGCGTTTATTGCGCATCCGCTTTTGATAATCAGCCTTCATCGACCTGAGCCTCCTGTTCCTCAGCCAACCGCTGTTGTACCTGCTTTAACTGTTTGTGCCAAAAGAGCGTCGCACCACCCAAAATCAGCAGGGTGACACCGTAGACCCCCGCAACATACTCCATATATTCCATTATGCGATCCCCTCGCTCTCCAGTGCATCCAGTTGGCGCTGGGCAGCGACCATGCGGTAACGTAACACCAAAAGGTAGCAGGCCAGCAGCAAAAAGGCGACGGTCATGCCCGCCAGCGGCGGCAGCATGGATGAATCAATATGGATCATGCCCGATGCCCCATCAAATGACGGGGGTTGGTGCAGGGTGCGCCACCATTTGACCGAAAAATGGATGATGGGTAGATCCACCGCGCCAATAATCGCCATAACCGCCGTGGCTTTGGCCGCTTTGCGGGGGTCGTCAAAGGCACCGCGCAGGGCCATCAAACCCACAAACAGGATCAACAATACCAACATGGAGGTGAGGCGGGCATCCCAGGCCCACCAAGTGCCCCACATGGGTTTACCCCAGATCGAGCCCGAGGCCAGCGTAGCGGCGGTAAAGGCCGCACCCACGCCGACCATCGCTTCGGCAAAGATATCGGCCCGCTCCGAGCCGCGCGCCAACACCCAGATGCTGGCCAAGGTAATGGCCACATAACTGAAGAGCGCCATTTTAGCCGCAGGGACATGCACGTAGAGGATACGTACCGAGTAGCCTTGTTGAAAGTCCGCTGGCGCGCTCCATACCAGAGCCAGGGACGCCAGCAATACCCCAACAAAGGCAAAACCCAGCAGGCGTTGTATTTTGCTTAAATCCTGAAACATCACTCCTCCACCAACCAACCAAAGGCCCAAGGCACCAGGGCAAGATAGACTACATCAAAGATTATCATCAATTGCAGCCAAGCGGCGCTGTCCGTTACCGTACCCAGTACGGCAGAGGTCGCCTGCACCCCTGCAATCAGCAACGGTACCACCAGCGGTATAAGTAACAACGCCAGCAGGGTCTCGCGGGAGCGGGCCGTTTGGGTCATCGCCGCCAAGAGTACCCCCAGGCCGGTCAACCCCAATGTCCCCAATAACAGAATGCCAAAGATAAGATGCACCCTATCCCATGCATCCACATTGAGCAAGATCATCATCATGGGCAGTAGAAGAATTTCGACCAAGATGGTCAAGATTAAGTTCCCCCACCATTTACCCAGAAAGATGATACCTCGGGGTACCGGGGCCATCAACAACCCCTCCAGCGCACCATCCTCCTCTTCGGCCTGAAAGACCCGCCCCAACCCCACCAGCGAGGTAAATAGCACGGTGATCCAGAGCAAGCCCGGCATCAGGCGCAGGGCCTCTTGGCGGTTGGGTTCCAGCGCGGCTTGAAACACAATCAACACCGAAATGGCAAAAAAGAGCATGGCAGAGAGGGTGGCGCGACGGCGGAAATCCCCCATCACATCCTTCCAGGCGATGCGGTAGGCGGCTTTTAACATACCTGCATCTCCTCTTCCTCACGAAAATCGGCATCCACGGTATCGGCCAGCAGCAACCCTTTACTCACCCGCAAGGCACGATAGGGCAGTGCCGCCACCCGATCTGGATCGTGGGTGACGATGATCAAGGTACCGCCCTCTTTAATGTAAGCATTAAGGATTTTGTTCAGCCACTGCACACCCTGGTGATCCAGGGCTGAATAGGGTTCATCCAGCAGCAGCAAGGGCGGGTTGGCCAATAGTACCCGCGCCAGGGCCACGCGCTTGCGCATGCCCGCCGAAAACCCTTTAACCGGACGGTGCAAAAAACGGCTTAAACCCACATCCCGCACACACTGTTTAATCTGTTCATCGGTGCGTTCAAGGTCGCGCATCGCGGAAAAAAATTGTAGATTTTCTACGGGGGTAAGATGACCATAAAGATGGCTGTGGTGAGCGATGGTAACGATCTGACTGCGGCTATAGTCGGGGTTATCCCACACCTCTTGTCCATTGAGGCGATAGCTGCCCCGCTTGGGTCGATAGCGCAGCGCAAGAATGTTTAACAAGGTGGATTTGCCTGCGCCATTGACACCAAACAGCACCAGACACTCACCATCCTCTGCGGTTAGGTCAATGCCTTTTAGGACTTTATGACGACCAAACCCGTAGTGAATATTTTCAACTTCCAGTCGAGCCATGGAGCACTCTCAGTTGGCCGACTGGAAGCGAAACAGGTTCCAATCAGCAGATTAGCGGCCAGGGGCGACAATCTGGCCGCTCTGACCGGTGCGTTGTTGTAGATAGAGGCGTGCCTGATTGGCAACCTCACGATTGGGGAAAGGCCCCAAACGTACCCGATAATAGAGCTTGCCTTTAACCTCTGCGGTGGTGGTATACACCGGCAGATATTGGCCGTTAAAGGGCAGAGAGGCCAACCGCTGACGCAGTCCGTTGGCGTGGATAGTATCCGAGAATGAGCTCACTTGCACCGAGTATCCACTGGTTGGGGCCGCTTGCGCAACATTTTGTGATGGCATTTGGTACGCTTGAGCCGGGGCCGCCGGGGCCGGAGTCGGCTGTATGGCGCGCATACTGGGCAGAGCTGGGGTCTGGTTGATGGGTGCCGGCATACGATAGGCTGGTTGAATAGGGGCCTTGTACTGGGGCTGAACAGGTACCGGCAGGGGTTGGCTGACGGGGATCGGTGTGGTAGTGCTGGCCACCGTAACCGGTACCGGTGTTTGGGTGGCGGGCTCACTAATTTTACGCGGCGCTAAAGAGAGCGGCGCGGGCTTGTTGGCAGGCGGAGCCGGCACCACCGGTTCTACCGTGGGCGCGGGCATCTGAGCACCGGTCGCTTGGCCATCCTGCATCAAGGAGACGGACTGGGTACCCGCAGGGCTCTGGCTTGGCTGAGGCGGGGAGAGGTTCATATCGTCAGCCCGCAGAGTGCTGGTGGGGCGGTTCCAACTGGCTTGCAATTCAGAAGGGGGTTTAATCTCCTTCACCTGATCCACGGGCTCTTCTTGCTTGCTCGGGGCTTTGTTGGGTGGGGCGGCAAAGATGCGGGCAGGCTGGCTGGATGTCAGCCATGACTGGGGTTGGCTCGCTGCGGCGCTATTGACTTTAAGCCCCTCACCACCGGGGCGGGTTACTTGCACCACAGGGCGTTGGCTGCCCAGGTCGGCCAGCATAATATCGCCGCCACCCGTAAACATTTCATAGACGACCATGCCGACGATCAAAACCATGATCAGGCCGCCAAAGTTAATAAGAAATTGCTGTTCGCGACGGATTGCGCCACTCATGGCTGTAAGCTCCCCTATCCTTAGGATACCCTTGCAGGCTGCCCCTCTGCTGAGGGCGTGACTGCGCGACGGATGCAGGCCGTAGGATGCGTTTACGCTTTCCCCCCAAGGGTGGCTGCGTTATCCTGAGCATCCGTTTTTTGACAACGGCCCGCTTGCGGGTCGCATACCGGCCTGTTATCACCCTGCCAGGGTGGTCGGTATGGACACGGCACAACTTTTGAAAGTATAAAACCTTTCAAAAGGATAAACATTCTAACCAGCGCATCGTCAGCAAGGTTTTAACCTGCTTTGACGCTGCCTATGATGGTCTTCCATCCTTTCATAAGCAAGGGTCGCGCCATGGCTAACTATGTATTGTTGCAACTGTCGGGTTTGGATCGCCCGGGTATTGTGGCGGAAGTTACGCGGGTATTGTTTGAGACCGGTTGCAATATTGAAGATTCCAGCATGACCCGTTTAAGCGGGCAGTTTACCATTATGTTGGTGCTTAGCCCGCCCCACGCCCAGATCTGCGCTGAGTTAGAAGCCAAGCTCAAGCCGGTGGTGGCGCGTTTTGCCCTGGCGCATCTGATTACCGAGCTCAGTGCCGCCCAGGTAGAAGACACCCAGCCAGCGGATGAGGAAGAGTCTTTTCTGATTAATGTATTGGGGGCGGATAAACCGGGCATTGTTTACCATGTCACCCAATTGTTGGCCGATAAAGCGGTCAATATCGTGGATATGCACACCCACACGGGTGGTGCGGTGGGGCGTCCCATTTATATTATCAATATTGAGGTGGAAGGGGTTAAACAGCCCGAAGCCCTGCGTACGGCGCTCAAAGAGCTGGCCGCCCAGTTGCAGGTGGAGATCTCTCTGCGTGCAGGTGATGTTTTTGAACTGTAAGAAGAGTCTATCATGGCCATTTTGGATGTATTGGTCTACCCCGACCAGCGCCTGTTACAGCCCTGCCGCAGCTTGGAGGCCGAGGAGTTTAAAACCGCCGCTTTTCAAGCCTTTGTGGAAGATCTTATTGAGACCACCCAACACGCGCCCGGTTGTGTGGGTTTAGCCGCCCCGCAGGTTGACCATGCCATACGTATGGTGGTGGTCAACTGTGGACTGGCCCGCAAACCGCCCGACGAGCACCATGGCGAGTTGATTTTGTGCAACCCCGAAATTATAAGCTGGGAGGGTATGGAGACCGCGCGGGAGGGCTGCATGTCGGTGCCGGATTATACCGGTAATGTGATGCGGGCTACCCACATATCGGTTCAGTTTCAAGACCGCCATGGTCAAGAGCAGGTACGCCACTTTAAAGGCTTTGAGGCCCGGGTGGTCCAGCATGAGATGGACCATTTGGAAGGTAAGCTGTTCACCGATCGGGTGGTCAGCCGCAAAGCCGACCTGTTTCCCCGCAAGGTTTACCAGAAAAAACGCAACCGAGCTTAAGGGCAATCTATACCGTTACCGATACATGGATGCGGATATTTGGGTGTTCATCAGAGCCATTTATCCGACCGATCCTACCCCACGGTTCGTTTTTCAGCCAGCCAATGATGAAAAGGGGCTTCTGGCGATACGTTCGGGGCTTTTTCTGCAAGCCGGACATGGGATAAAGTCGATCAATCAACGTTTCGCTGATCTCCCTTGCCTCATTGACCTGCACACACGTTTGATGGTGTCGGTCAAGCTATCACCTCTGCGCGGTTCCAAACAGAAATGATAAACCCGTAGCCACTGTACCAAACGTATCCATGGCTCTTTATAGCAGGGCAATCACCCGGAAAAAGCTAAAAAAGGCCAGAATAAGCGGGGGAACAAACCACCAGGGGCTCATGCCCGCAGCGGCCATCACAGCACCCCCCAAAAAGAGAAAACCTGCCATCACCGCCGACCAAACCCGCTTGAAACCCAAAACAATCTCATGTTCCACCCGCTCCATAGAGCTGGCATGGAGGCGAATGTGAAAACGGTCGTTGGCGACCCGCTCCAAAACCTGAAAAGCCATCTCTGGAGCCGCCCCCATGGCATAGCCCATCTCCTCCAACTGGCGGCGCAACTTTAATAACTGACCCTTTGGGCCAATGCGGGCTTTCATCCAAGCCATGACCAACGGCTCGGCAATCTCCCACGCATTGAGGTCCGGATGCAGCTCTCGGCCCACCCCTTCCAGGGTAAAGAGGGTCTTTTGCAGCAGCAACAGCTGAGGTTGCACCTCCATATTATACTGCTCCGTGGTCTTGAACAGCTTGGCCAGCAGCCGCGCCACGGAAATATCCTTCAACGGTTGACCAAACACCGGTTCGCCAATCTGCCGACACGCCTCCTCAAAGGCATCCATATCGGTATCATGGGGGATATACCCGGCATCCAGATGCACCTGGGCCACCTTTTTATAGTCGCGGGTAATAAAACCCTGCACCATCTCCGCCAAAAATTGGCGTGTCTGCTCAGAGACATGGGAGACAATGCCAAAATCAATCAGGGCAACCACCCCATCCTCGCGCACCAAAATATTGCCTGGGTGTTGGTCCGCATGAAAATAACCATCGTGAAACACCTGCTTAAAAAAGGAGCTTAACAGGCGCTCCGCCACCACCCGGGGGTCAGGACGCCCCGCCACCCGCTCACGGGGTAATTCATCAATGGAGACACCCTCAATCCACGCCATGGTAAAGACCCGGCTGGAGGTCAAGGGCCAATAAACCTGGGGGATCATCATCCCCACATCATCCTTAAAATTCTCCCCTAATTTTTGCGCCCGCGAAGCCTCCACCAAAAAATCCATCTCATTACGGATGGTTTGGGCAAACTCCTTAACCACGCCCCGGGGTTTAAGGCGACGCCACTCGGGCATCAACTCCTCCACCAAGCTGGCCATGGTCATGAGCATGGCAATATCTGTCTCGACCCGCGCCGCTACATCCGGGCGTAACACCTTAACCGCCACCTCATCCCCATCGTGGGTAAAAGCGTGGTGAACCTGAGCAATGGAGGCCGAAGCCACCGGCTTTTCATCAAAGCTACGAAACAGCTCATGCAGGGGGCGTTTAAGATCTTCTTCGATGCTTTGGCGTACCGTCGCCAGATCAAAGGGGGGCACATCATCCTGTAAGCGCTTGAGCTCCTGCCCAATCTCATCGGGTAGAATATCCAGACGGGTCGAAAGGGTTTGACCAAACTTAATAAAGGTGGGTCCCAGCTCCTCCAAGGCCAACCGCAAACGAATGTGCAGCGGCGTGCGGCGACAGTGCCGCCAAATCACCGGGTTAAGCTGCACCAACCAGCTAAGCAGGCGCATGGGGACATAACGTCGGGCAAAGGGCTCCATGACGTTATGCTGGGCGAGGATCATCCAGATCCCCCCAAGCCGTTTAAGAGAACGAAACGCTGAGAGCATAAATTAGGCTTCCGAATCCGCCGCGCGTAGGGCCGCTTGGCGCATCTTATAACGGTTTTCCAAACGGGTGAGGCGGCGCTCCAGACTCTCGGTTTCGCCACTTAGGTCGCTACACTGATCCTGCAAATCATCCACATCATGGCGTCGGGGTACGCTGTTTTCATCCAGCCACATCTCCGCACTCTCTTCTGCCGACTCCTTTTGCATGGCAAACAGCGCTTTGAGACGGCTGCCAACTCCACCGGCCAGCTTGGCGCCTATGGGACCAATAAAAAAGGCCGCCTCACGCTCCCAATCAATCGCAACATTATCCAGAATGTTTTTAAAGTGTAGGCCGGTCTCGGTCTCGCCGCTCATTTTTAGACGACGGGCGAAAAAGAGCGAGTCGGGATCTTCCACATTAAACAGGAGTTGCAAAAAGGCCTCGGCACTGCCGCTCATGGTGACATTCACCGGGGCGTCGCTGTAGGTGTGGATGCGCACATGACCATCCTGTTCCACCAACATGTAGTAGTCCTGGCCCAGATCCTCCACCGCAAAATGAAACAGCTTACCAGCCAGCTCTTGCAGGCGTGCTTTGAGTTCGGGATAACGCATAAAAAACAGATTGAGCGTTACCCCCAGGCCCACGGCGGTAAAGGGTTGGGGAAGCAGGGCTAAAGGTGCGGCAAATTGCTTGACAAACATGGCATTACACCTTGTAACCCAGGTGAATGGCGGAGATCCCTGCCGAGAGATTTTCATAGCGGACGTTAAAGAAACCAGCGGCTTCAATCATCGCCTTAAAACTCTCCTGATCGGGGAACATGCGGATGGATTCCACCAGATATTGGTAGGAATCCCGATCCTTGGTCACAATGTGGCCAATCTCCGGTAGTAACTTAAACGAGTAGAGGTCGTACAGAGGGCGCAGCGCCGGAATGGCGATCTTAGAGAACTCCAACACCATCAATTTACCGCCGGGTTTGAGCACCCGAAACATCTCACTCAAGGCTTGGGGAATGTTGGTCACATTGCGGATACCAAAACCGATGGTAACCACATCAAAACAGTTGCTGGGATAGGGCAGCTCTTCGGCATTGGCCTGCACCCACTCCATACCACACAGCCAGCCCTCGTCGGTTAGGCGGTGGCGGCCTTGGTCTAGCATGCTGTAGTTGATGTCGCAAATGGTAACCCGACCGCTGCGCGTCATGCGCTTTTGCATGAGCAGCGCCAGATCACCGGTGCCACCAGCCAGATCCAGGGCGTGGTCACCGGGTTGCAGGTTGAGTTTGCTAATGGCGTGGCGCTTCCAGAGCCGATGCACGCCCATGCTCATCAGGTCGTTCATCAGATCATATTTGGGGGCCACGGAGTCAAAAACATCCCGTACCTTTTTAACCTTCTCGCTGGTAGGGACGTTGGTAAATCCAAAATGTGTGGTGGTATCGCGCATAATCTTTGGCTTTCCTGGCTAGCTGCAAAGTTGCTCGCATCTTACGCCATTGTGCCAACTGGGGAAAGGTAAAGCTTAGCCTCCCCTGGATGAGCGGGTCGGCTGAGGGGATTGCTCTTCTACTACAGCGAGGGTTTTACCCCGCCTATGTGTATCCATGGGTTGCCTGGCAGAGGGGGGCCGTAGGGGGTATGGTTTAAAGGTCATCTTGTTGTTTTAGGGTGTAGCGGGCCAGTTGGTCCAGGCGCTCCAGCCGTTGATCCCAACGATATTCACGGGGGGGCTGGCCCCACCACTCGGGGCGGGCCTGCTGCATACGCGCCAGCCGTTGGCGCATGGTCTCCAGATTGGCGGGCTCTGCGGTGCAGGCTTGCTCGGCCAGCAGCTCGATAATGCGGGGTATGAGTTGTTTATCCACCGGGGGCTGTTCGTGGGTTAGCAGCCATTGTGCCAGTGTCTGCGCCCCACGGCGGTTGGCCACGTGACACCACGTTGTAAGCCCCATGGGGTTGGCATTGATGTAGTCTGGATCAAACACGTTGTGGTTTCCCTCGTCATGCATGGGGCAGCTGGTGCGCCCCGGTGGTTGTGCGGGGTGGTTGGGCACCCTGCGCTTGGCACACCTGGCCAATGAAAGGCTTGATTGACCGCCAACCCAAGTTTGCCTTAGAGATGCGCCAAGGGAAAGTCAGGTAAGCCGCCATCAAGGTCAGAGAGCTGCTCGGGGGGATAGGGCCAAGCCATGCCAAATTGGGCATCATCCCAGCGGATGCCCCGTTGTAACAGGGGTTCATCTTTAACCGAGGCCATGCTAAGCAACAGTGTATCGGCAGCCAAGGTTAAAAAACCATGGGCGCAGCCTGGGGGAATGCAGAGGCTCTGAGCCGCGCTCGCCTGCATCTCGACCCCATACCAGTGGCAAAAGCTGTGACTGTTGCGGCGTAAATCCAGCACCATGATCCATACCATGCCCGTCAGCGGTGTCAACAGCAAGGTTTGCGCCGCCGGGGCTTGTTGTACCCGTAGACCCCGTAAAGTGCGGGCTTGGGGCTCCCGCCACAGTTGCAGTTGGGTATCGCTCTGGATAAAGGGGGTGGTTTCAAATAGGGACTGGGGTGCCCCTGGGGCTGCGACAGCACCATTGGTTAAAAGCAAACCTGCAATGGGGGTGGCGTGTTGCGACATGGTGTTTCACTTGGGGTCAGGGTGGCCGAACTTGAATCTTTTGACATGTTAACCAATATCCCCATTAAAAACGATGGGCCACCTGATGGGCTAAAGGGGTTAAGTGAAAAAAAGCAAGCATACTCAAGAGGGCAGGGCGTCAAGTTAACCTACACGCACGCTGCCCACAGGGTGAAGTGGGTGTTGATGCAATAGGCCCTATTTCCCGGACAAAGGGGCGTTCAAGGGGGAGGATTAAGGGGCAAATCGTGTGGATAATCCAGTGGTGGGGTCTCTGCACGAAGAAGGCGTGTTACACCCTTGCCTTGCCAAGGGTCCCCCCCTCTGGATGACAAGATACAATTTTTTTCCGGTCTGACAGGGATCTGCTGCATCCCTTGGCATACATGGATTTTCACGCCATCGTGGTGGTCGGCAGAGGGTGAATTCGAAGTTGTCAAGCATACAATGGTGTTGAACCCATCGGGTAACGGTGGCATGATCTCTCTCGCGCTGTTTCACCTACCTGTTACGGTTAACGAACAAAGCGTTTCCAGAAATGAAATCTATGGTGGTTGGTCAACCGGAGCCATTGCGACGCAGTGGGACTTCGCGGTATCCTATAAACCTAAGCAGGTAAAAGGTTTTTTTGGCTACATAAACACTTTTTTGGTCTGCGCTGCGCGCCATTCTTTTGCACAAGGTAGACCATTTTAATCCATAGGCTGCATCGGTCCAACACCGTTTAATCCTCATTAAGAAGGCGCGGTGGACCTATCCGGGTATGCGGTCTATGTGCACCATCGGGAGCCCTCTATTCCGATGTGCCGGTTCGTCATACGAAACGGTGCCGCTGCGGCTGGCACCCTGTTGTATGGCTTGGAAGAGTTTTCGCACGTTTACGAGTAGAGGTCATCTTCTCATGCCCAATCGCGTGAAGAGACTGGATATCAATCCGCAAAGGGATCTGGAACTCCAGTCTGCCTCCCAAGATATTTGGGACCGCAAATACCGTCTCAAATCCAAGGGCGGCGACCCTGTGGATAAGACCATTGAAGACACCTTCAAACGGGTTGCCCGTGCGCTCGCTTTGGTTGAGCAAGAACCGCTCCAGGAGCAGTGGTATCAGCGCTTTTTGTGGGCACTGATGCAGGGTGCCATACCGGCGGGACGCATTGTCTCCAATGCCGGTGCCCGGGACCATAAACCCGCCACCAGTACCATCAACTGTACCGTTTCGCAAACCGTTAAAGACTCCATGGATGATATCCTGGCGGCGGTGCATGAGGCGGGTTTGACCCTTAAGGCAGGCTGCGGCATCGGCTATGAGTTCTCCACCTTGCGTCCCCGTGGGGCGTTTGTGGCGGGGGCTGGCTCCAGCACCTCGGGGCCGCTCTCCTTTATGGACATCTATGACGCCATGTGCCGTACCGTCTCATCGGCGGGGGGGCGGCGTGGTGCGCAAATGGCCACGTTTGATATTACCCACCCGGATGTGGTGGATTTTATCCGTGCCAAGCGTGAGGATGGCCGTCTGCGTCAATTTAACCTCTCCTGTTTGGTGACTGAGCAGTTTATGGAGGCGGTTAAGTCCGATATGGATTGGGAACTGGTGTTCCCTGCCAACCACTATGAGTTGGATGACCCAACGGTGGAGATTGTCTACCGCCACTGGCCCGTAACCGAAGGCTATAAAACCAATGAGCAGGGCGAGGTGGCCTGCCGGGTATGGAAGAGCATTCCTGCCCGTCGGTTGTGGGATGTGGTGATGTCCTCCACCTACGATTATGCCGAGCCGGG
This sequence comes from Magnetococcus marinus MC-1, assembly GCF_000014865.1. Taxonomy (NCBI): domain Bacteria; kingdom Pseudomonadati; phylum Pseudomonadota; class Magnetococcia; order Magnetococcales; family Magnetococcaceae; genus Magnetococcus; species Magnetococcus marinus. The sequence goes on along the minus strand of NC_008576.1, from coordinate 4,360,511 downwards.
TTTTATTTTGATTGATAAGGTCAATGAGCAGAACAACAATTGGTTCTGCGAAGATATACGGGCCACCAATCCCTGTGGTGAGCAGCCGTTGCCCCCCTATGGGGCCTGTCTGCTGGGTTCGGTCAATCTGGCACGCTTTGTTAAAAACCCCTTTACGGCCAAGGCGGAATTTGATTGGGCACGCTTTAAAGAGGTGGTAGCTGTCTTTACCCGTATGTTGGATAATGTGGTGGAAATCCATGGTCTACCCCTGCCGGGTCAGGCCGATGAGATTGCACATAAACGTCGTCATGGTATGGGCTTTTTAGGTTTAGGCTCAACCTTGACCATGCTCAATATGGTGTATGGGGACCGTCAATCCGTAGAGTTTACCAGCCAAGTGGCCCGCGAAATGGCGCTAACCGGTTGGGAAGTCGGTCTGGAGCTGGCCAATGAAAAGGGTCCAGCCCCGGTGATGAACCAGATGTATACCATTACCGAAGCGATGATGGCCAAGCGTCCTGAGATGGCCAATGACGGCATCTGTGTCGGGGATCAACTGCCCGGCAAGGTGCTCATGGCCCGCTATAGCCGCTATATGGCTAAGTTTCCTGAGCGCCTGCGCAAGCGTATTGAAACCGAAGGCTCGCGTTTTAGTCACCATAGCTCCATTGCGCCAACGGGGACCATTTCGCTGTCGTTGGGTAACAATGTATCCAATGGTATTGAACCCAGTTTTGCCCATAAATACAGCCGCAATATTATTCGCGAGGGGCGTAAGACCAAAGAGAAGGTGGATGTCTTCTCTTACGAACTGCTGGCCTATCGGGCGTTGGTTAATCCTGATGCCGATCCCTATGCCGAAGAAGAGAAAAACCTACTGCCCGCAACCTTTTTGGACAGCAATGCCATTAATCCACGGGCTCATGTGGATATTCAGGCCGCCGCGCAGGAGTGGGTGGACTCTTCCATTTCCAAGACCATTAACGTGCCCACCGATTTTCCTTACGATGAGTTTAAGGACATCTATCTCTATGCCTATGAAAAGGGGCTGAAGGGGTGTACCACCTTCCGCTTTAATCCCGAGGCATTTCAGGGTGTGTTGGTTAAAGAGGAGGATCTTGCCAATACCAGCTATCGGTTTGTTATGGAAGATGGCAGTACCGTTGAGGTTAAGGGTAACGAAGAGATTGAGTACGACGGCGAAAAACATACCGCCGCCAATCTGTTTGAGGCGCTTAAAGAGGGTTATTACGGGCGCTATTAAACGGGCGACCCGAGTAAATGTTGTTTAACCAGGGTGATGCTGGATAATGGCTGCCAAGGGTGGGTGGTGGCACCACACGAGAGGTTAAAACGAGGGGTTAAAGTTCGGATGGCCGCAGGTGGGGTACAACCGCTGTAAAAGCGGTGACACACGTGGGTTGTCTCGGGTGTCCATACGATGCGCCAAGGGTTAGGCCAAGCGCCGCCGAGCATGCTTAACGGGAATGGGTGGTTGTTTGTCCTTAGGCGTGTGTATATGGCAGACCAAAACAGTAGATGGGGAGCGGTAACATAATGTCCGTCACGATTGAGAAAAAGATTGTGGGTTTTGAGGTTGTCTCTGATGTTCCCAAGACGGAAGCAGAAGAGGAGAAGCGTCCAACCGGTGGGGCCGAGGTGATCCGCATGCAGCCTTTGTTGCAGCGTCCACCGGAACTGCGGGGCACCACCTATAAAATTGCGACGCCCATGTCGGAGCATGCACTCTATATTACCATCAACGATATTGTGGTGAATGAGGGCACCGATCGGGAGCATCTGCGCCCCTTTGAGATCTTTATTAACTCCAAAAACATGGAGAACTTCTCTTGGATTGTGGCTCTGACCCGCGTGCTGTCGGCGGTGTTTCGTCATGGCGGAGAGGTTTCGTTTTTGGTGGAGGAGCTGCGTTCGGTGTTTGATCCCCGGGGTGGTTATTATAAGCCCGGTGGTAAATATATGCCCAGCTTGGTGGCAGAGATTGGTGAGTGCATCGAGAAGCACCTGTTGGATATTGGTATGATTCACGCGCAGGAGGTGAGCGCGGAGCTGCGTGAGAAACGCAAACAGGCGGAGAAGCAGGGTATGTTGGGGGGGAGTTTGTGTCCCAAGTGTAGCCAGCTGTCGGTGGTCCGTCTGGATGGCTGCGAGACCTGCCTGGAGTGTGGTTATTCCAAGTGTGGCTGATCATGGTTAGTGACGTGGCGTAAGTTAAAAAGGCGAGGTGTCAAGCTTCGCCTTTTTTTATTGCTCATGGTAACCACGTTTAGCCAGCAGTGGCTCAAGCAGGGTTGTAGAGGTGGCAAACGATGATGAGGGTTGGATGAAAAAAACGGAGATATTTCGGCGTTATCTCCTTTGCTATTTTGCAAAAGCTGGGGAGTTGTGTAGGATGGGTGGGCTAGGGTATGTGGGCTTTGGGTAGAAGCTTAATGGTGTTTTGAAGAGGATCTGGAATGGCTATTCTCAATTTTGTGTTGATTGCGGCGCTGCTGATCTTTGTGGTGAAAGCGGTTGCCATAGGCTTACAACGGGGCCATTCGGACCGTTATTTTAAAAAATGGAAACTCTTTACAGGCCAGCGGTTTCATAATTTTTTTGGCCTGCCCCGTGAAAGTGATGAGAGCCGTTTCAACGCCAAGTTTAAATCCTAATACTCTCTTTCCCGAGGGTGGCTGGCACTGGGTGTGAAGATAGACGGCGTGTTTGGGTAGGGATAAAACCATGGGTAAACGAATCGGTGTGGTGCTCTCGGGCTGTGGTGTTTATGATGGTGCAGAGATCCATGAAGCGACCTTGACCCTCTATTTTCTGGATAAAGCGGGTACCAAGGTGGTCTGCATGGCCCCGGATAAAGATCAATTTCACGTGGTAAACCACCTGACTGGGGATGAAATGCCCGAGCGCCGCAATGTTCGGGTGGAGTCAGCCCGTATTGCGCGGGGTGATGTCAAACGGCTGGACGAGGTTAAGGCGACCGAACTGGACGGGTTGATTATACCGGGCGGTTTTGGCATGGCTAAAAATCTCTCTACCCTCGCCTTTGATGGTGCCAACGCCCAAGTTGATGAAGATCTGGTTGCGCTGGTTATGGCCATGCATGGGGCGGGGAAACCCATTGGGGCCCTCTGTATTACACCCGCAGTGCTCTCCAAAATCTTAGCGGAGCGTGGTGTGCGCCTAACCATTGGTAATGATGAAGGCACTGCTGAGGCTATCCGCAACATGGGCAATACCCATGTGGAGAGTGGTGCTGAGCAGATTATCATTGATGAGCAGAACAATGTGATCTCCAGTGCCGCCTACATGTGCGCGGCCAGCATTGCCGAGGCGGGGGTGGGCATTGAAAAATTGGTGGCCGAGGTGTTAAAGCGCGCTTAATCTCACGGAGAGAAGGGGCCTTTTTGTGGCCAAGCCATCGCTTTTGACCGGTAAGCCGGTTATGTTACGCAGATTGGGCCGTATCCGCAGCTCAATGCTGGGTAGGTTTGCATGGGGCACTTTGTCGCCTCTCTGTTTCGTGGGTACGCTCTCCTTGCTTGCTGGTCATGGTCCAACGACCGGGTTTTGCTTTCCTCCATCAATCCATACCATGAAAAAGTGAAAAATAGTCCGCGTTGCTTGCAGCGCATCTGGACTTTTGCGACCCTCTGCGCCAAGGTTGAAAGATCGGTAACGTTGCTCTTTTTAGCAGGTGATCACATGGATGCTTATCCCGCCCGATTGATCTATGCGGACAGCGAAAGCTGTGCCGACCTTTTTTATGCCACCGGCTTTTTTGCACCGGACCCCTTTCTTTATGTTAAGGAGGGCGGTCCCCAAGGGGCCAGCCATATGGTGGTTTCGGCTTTGGAGATCGATCGGGCGCGGCGCTGTGCCAAGGTGGATAAGATTCACGATATGGCCGACGTGCGTGATTTTTATTTTGAGATTCACGCCGATGGTGTGCCTGGAGAAGGGGATCTGGTCGCGGCCTTTTTGAAAAAGCTGTCGGTGGGGGATGTGATTACGCCATGGGATTTTCCCTTGGCGATTGCCGATACCTTACGCCACGAAGGGGTTGGCGTGACCCCCATGAGTGGCCCGTTTTGGCCAGATAGGGCACACAAGCAGGATGATGAGATTGCCTATATTGAGGCGGCATTAGAGATCACCGGCAAGGGTATGCAGGCGGGCATTGATCTTATCCATATGGCGGATATTGATGAGGATGGCGGGCTTTATTATAAAGGCGAAGCGCTTACGGCGGAGCGGGTACGGGCGAAGATTAACGCAACCTTGGTTGAACTGGGGGCGATGCCCCACCACACCATCGTGTCTGGCGGCCAGCAGGGTGCTGACCCCCATGAGGAAGGGCATGGACCCTTGCCCGCGCACCAACCCATTATTCTGGATGTTTTTCCCCGTCACGAAAAGAGCGGCTATTGGGGGGATATGACCCGCACGGTCTGCCGCGGTGTGGCACCAGAGCCGCTCAAAAAAGCTTGGGCTTGTGTACGGCAGGGGCAGGAGATCGCTTTTTCCATGTTGTGCGCGGGGGTATCGGGCAAGGCGGTGCATGAGGCGATAACCAACTATTTCACTGAACAGGGCTTTGCCACTGGTCCGGGTGAGGATGGTAAACAGCGGGGCTTTTTCCATGGCACCGGCCACGGCTTAGGGTTGGAGATTCATGAATCTCCCCGTATTTCAAGCCGGGATATGGTGCTAGAAGCGGGCCATGTGGTGACGGTTGAACCGGGACTCTACTATCCCGAGTGGGGTGGGGTACGTTTGGAGGATGTGGTGGTGATCGAAAATGGTGGTTGCCGTAATTTGACCAAATTTCCCAAAATTCTGGAGGTCTAAACCCACCCATGGTAGGGGTATTCTCCTTATGCCGCGGTATGGGCGAGCAATCTAGGGGTGTCCCAGAAATTACATTGTGTTGGCCCTTACTTGTTGACGACTCTATGCAGCTTGGGTGCATGGTGATCGTGCTCTGGGTGTATCCTTGTTGTCTTTATCATGCAGCTTGAGTGCAGGGGATGGCCTTTTGGTGATTCGGGAACTTGTATTAATGTGAGGTTGGCATCAATGGTGCGTCTTTGTGGCGTGTGGCTGAGCTGAGGCGGCGTTTTTTGCGCCTAGTCCGGCTGCCCCCCCCCACCCCCAAGGGTTGGAGTTATGCCGTCTATAAATTATCTATGCTGAACAACTACCTAGTGGTTAAGCATTGGAGTAGGTTTCGTTGCTTTTACTGATCCTGACTTTCATAGGACTCTTTTTCACGGCAATCGGCGAAAGTTTTCTGCCGCTGGTCAGTGTGTGGGTGTTGGGTTTGATCTGGATATTGCTTCCCTATCGGGATAGTCCAGGCCTGATTGTGGTACCGCTCTCAGTCTCCTTTCAATGGCTGCAAATTACCTTCGGAATCTTCTACGTCCCCCTTACTGGCATTCAACTGCGCCCCATGGAAGTGGATTATGTCTCCTTTGTGGGAATTGGATTGGCATCCATGGTGGCTTTGGCCAGCGGTATTAACCAGGGTTATCGGGTAACAGCCCGATGGGCGCGAAGCGAGCAACCCCACAGGGCGCTGCACAGCATGATTTCCTTTCGGTTTTTACTCTATTTCAACTTAATACTGCTCTATTTTAAAGAAGATATTCTCTCGATTATCTGGATGATTCCGGCGTTGACACAGCCTCTTTATGCCATTTTTAATCTAAAGATAGGGGTACTGTTTTTGGTGGTGTTCGGCTTTATTTATCAGCAAAAATATGGATGGGTGTGGGTGGTGGTGGGGCTGGAAGTGGGGTTAAACTTTACCGGCTATTTTGCCGACTTTCGTATTTCGCTGATGGTCTTTTTTGTGGCACTGTTGGATTCGTACGTGCGGTCAAAAAGTTCGTATATTCATAAGCGTATTTTATTGCACCTGTCTATATTACTGCTGTTTACGGCCATAGCCGGTACGGTATGGACGGGCATTAAGTCAGACTGGCGCACCTTTTTAGACTATCAAGCGACCGGGCAAGAGACCCAACTAGACAAGCTATCAATGGTTGCGGATATTATTGAAAAGTGGCGCAACAGCCCAAAGTCAAAGGGTACCGGTACCGCGTTTGGCAACCGTATTTGGGATATCTATCATGCCAGTTTAGTCATTCAAAGGGTGCCCGATGTGGTGCCCCATGAAGATGGAGCACTCTTGATGGGGGCCATACGCCATATTTTGATGCCCCGCTTTCTGTTCCCAGATAAGCCGGTTTTGCTGTCTGAAAGCTATAAAGTGCGTAAGTATGCCGGGGTAATGGTGGCTGGGGGGGAGGGTAATAAAACCAACCACTCCTTTAGCTACATTACCGAATCCTATGTGGATTTTGGTATGCCCTTGATGCTGGTGCCGATCTTTGCGTTTGGCATGCTGTTTGGTGCCGCGCTGGGCATGATTCAAAGCTATATTTCGGACTACTACTTTAAAATTATTTTTATTCTGGCACTGAGTTGGACCTCACTGGGGCGTTTTGAAACCTCCTGGACCAAATTGCTGGGCATGTTTGGTACCATGTTAATCTATGCGTTGATTTTTTACTTCTTCTTGAGGTTGTTTACGCCATCTAGGCAAAAAGCCCTCTCTTAGAGGGCGCTTCAACCATGCATGGTCACCTCCACCTTGGGCTAAGGATGTGGCGACGCCAACGGTTAGGAATTCTCCTGCAACCACTGCTGCATATGGGTTAAGGCACGCTGGGCATAGGCCTCTTTACGCTGTTTTTTGGGGACCCGTTCGGTAAAGTTGGGAAACAGGCCAAAATTGACGTTCATGGGTTGAAAATGGGTGGCGTCAGCCTCCCCTGTAATATGCCGCATGAGTGCCCCCAGCGCGGTGGTCTGTGGGGGAATGCTGACGGCCTCCCCCCGCATCTTATGGGCCACAATACGACCCGCCATTAAGCCGCAGGCGGTGGATTCCACATAACCCTCGACGCCGGTGATCTGTCCGGCAAACAGCAGGCGGGGTTGGGTTTTGAGTTGCAGGGTCTCGCTGAGCAGGGTGGGGCTGTTAATAAAGGTGTTACGGTGTAGCGCCCCCAACCGGACAAATTCAGCCTGCTCCAAACCGGGAATGGTGGCAAAGATGCGCTTCTGTGCAGGCCAGCTAAGTTTGGTCTGAAACCCCACCATATTCCACAGGGTGCCCAATTTATTATCCTGGCGCAGCTGCACAATGGCGTAGGATTTTTCCGCTTTGTGAGGGTTGGTCAGCCCAACCGGTTTCATAGGCCCATACCGTAGGGTCTCTACGCCCCGTTCCGCCATCACTTCAATGGGTAGGCACCCATCAAAATAGGGTGTGTTGGCCTCAAATTCCTTATAGGCCACCTTTTCCCCCTCTAAGAGTGCTTGCACAAAAGTGTGATATTGAGCCTCATCCATGGCACAGTTAATATAATCGTTGCCATCGCCCTTATCATAACGGGACTGTTTCCAGGCTTTGCTAAAATCAATGGAATCGTGGCTGACGATGGGGGCAATGGCGTCAAAAAAGGCCATGCGTTTGCCCACCTGTGCTTCAATCCAGTGAGCCAGACCGCCCGCTGTGAGGGGTCCGCTAGCGATGATGGTATACCCATCCTCTTCCATAGGCGGGGTGACGATCTCCTGACGGATCAACTCAATAAGGGGGTGCTGCTCAAGGGCCTCGGTTATGGCGGCGGAAAAGGCGTGGCGGTCTACCGCCAACGCACCACCAGCGGGCACCCGATGTTGGTCGGCACAACGCATAATTAAGCTATCCAGCCCGCGCAGCTCTTGGTGCAAGAGACCCACCGCACTGTTGCTGTGGTCGTCGGAGCGCAAGGAGTTTGAGCAGACCAACTCGCCGCAATGATCGGTCTGGTGGGCTGGGGTCATGGTGTGGGGGCGCATCTCATACAGACGTACCGGAATATTGCGCTGGGCAAGCTGCCAAGCGGCCTCAGAGCCCGCCAAACCGGCACCAATGATGGTTATTTTAGCCATGGATGTTACACGCCTCATTCAATGTAGTGGGGGGCCACCCGCCCCCCAGAGCCTGCTATTCGTACCGGCTTAACGTAACGGAAAGCGCACCTTCTGGTGGTGCAATGATCCACCGGGCAGGCCCGCCAAGCTGCCTGTGGCACCGCGTCGGCTGCTCACACGAAAACCACGATCCTCTAAAATTTCTTGAGGAAGCTCCTTTAAAAAACGGGACTTAATTGGCATAACCGGTTTATTAAAGAGCCATCGACGACGCGCCATGGTGAGATAAAGCCGCTGTTTGGCGCGGGTCATGCCAACGTAGGCCAAGCGCCGCTCCTCCTCTAAGCCGATCTCCGGCTGTTCGGTGAGGGCCAGTTTATGGGGCATAACATCCTCTTCGACCCCCACCAGAAACACCCAGGGAAACTCCAACCCCTTGGCGGCATGCAGGGTGGAGATCACCACCCGATTGGCAACTGGTCCGCCATCCTGGAGGTCGGTGGCAAGGGCAACCTCTTCCAAAAATAGTTGCAAACTCTCAGTGCGGGCCAGGGCATTACGCAGTTCGTCCAGGTTGTCGATACGGTCGTTGCCCTTTTCCAGATCCCGTACATAATCCCGGTAGCCACTTAGGGCCAACAGTTTGGTGAGCATCTCAGCGGGGGTTATATCGTCGGCGAGCATGCTGCGAGCGTGCTCAATGAGCTGAATAAAAGCTGCCAAACCCTTGGCCGCAGCCCCCTTCATGGTGTTGCTCTCGACCGCAAAGCGGGCCGCATGCAGCAAAGAGCAGCGCTCCTGGCTGGCAATCTCCCGCAGGGATTGCAGGGCACCTGGGCCAATGCCACGCTTGGGGAGATTGATAACCCGCTCAAAGGCCACATCATCCCGGTTAGAGGCCACCACCCGCAGATAGGCCAAGGCATCGCGCACCTCGGCGCGATCCAAAAAGCGCAGCCCCCCCACCACCTGATAAGGAATACCCGCCCGCATCAAACCCTCTTCCAGGGAGCGGGTCTGGCGAGCGGTTCGCACCAGAATAGCCGCCTGTTGATAATCCCCAGCGGGGCAGAGGGTGAGAATTTCCGAGGCCACAAAGCGTGCCTCATCCTCATCATTCTCCGCTTGGTAGAAGTGAATGGCATCGCCTTGGGCATCTTCGGTCCAGAGCTGTTTTTCCATGCGGCCCTTGTTGTGGTTGATCAGGCCGCTGGCGGCTTTAAGGATATTGCCACTGGAGCGATAGTTTTGTTCCAAACGAATAATCTTGGTTTGAGGGAAATCCTCTTCAAACTTGAGAATGTTTTCAATACGTGCCCCCCGCCAACTGTAGATGGATTGGTCATCATCCCCCACCACACAGAGGTTTTGGTGCAACCCTGATAGAGCGCAGATCCAGCGGTATTGAACATGGTTGGTATCTTGATACTCATCCACCAACAGATAGCGAAAGCGCTGCTGAAAGGCCGCCAAGATGGCCGGTTCCTGTTGCCACAATTGCAGACAGTGCAGCAGCAGATCGCCAAAATCCATGGCATTGCTTTGCAGCAGTGCTTGCTGGTAGCGTTCGTACATCTGTTGAATACGCGCCCGTTCCCACGCTTTACGGATCTCCCGATCGGTTAAATCCTGGGGGCGAATGCCATCATCTTTCCAGCGTCCAATGGTGTGGGTTAGGCGCTTGGGGGTCCAGTAGGCATCGGCAAAGCCCAACTCTTCACAGAGCCGTTTAAATAGGCGCTCCTGGTCGCTGCTGTCAAGAATGGTAAAGTCCCGCTCAAAGCCAAGGCGGTCGGCGTATTGGCGCAGCATGCGGGCGCTCATGCCGTGGAAGGTACCAATCCAGAAGCGGTGGGCCTGGGCGGGGGCATCCAAACCCAGTAACGCCTGAACCCGGTTCCGCATCTCTTTGGCGGCCTTATTGGTAAAGGTCACCGCCAGCACCTCTTCAGGGGAGGCCTGTTGCTGTTGGATAATCCAGGCCAGACGTCGGGTCAATACCCGTGTTTTGCCCGATCCTGCCCCGGCCAAGACCATGAGGGGGCCGTCCAGGGTGGTAACGGCTTGCCGCTGGGGGGCGTTGAGATGATGCAGTGTGGGATGATCCATGGCTGAACAGACTCGCGGTGGCGGAAGGTGTGAAAGGGGGTTGCCCACGCTGGCGGGCAGCCGCCCTTTGTGTTTATGGATAGGCTAGGGCAAGGTGGGCGATTAGCGGTTGAGTTCCCGTTCGGCTTCACGCTCCAGCAGGGCTTGGTTGTAGGCTTGGATGACATCATGGTTGGTGATAATGCCCAGCACCTGCGAGCGGTTATCCTCACTCACCACAGGTAACTGTTCCACATTGCCCGACCCCATGCGGCGGAAGGCATCATAAAGGTTATCGCTGGGGGTAACGGTGATCAATTCACGGGTGGCAATATCGCGCACCAGCACCAAATCCTCTAACCCCTGCTCAAAGGCCACCCCACGGATATCCTGAAAGGAGACAATACCTTTTAGATCGCCTTGCTCATTGACCACCAGAAAATTCTCCTCCTGCGTGCGATGTATTTTCTCTTTAAGATCGCGAATATTCATGCTGTCGGGGATCATTTCGAAGGTGCGTTTCATGATGGCGCTCACGGGAATATGGCGCAGCAGTCCCGATTCTCGTCCGGACCAGAGATCAATATTTTTAGTACGTAAGGCTTTGGTGTAGACCGAATCGCGATAGACTTGGTTAATAAGCAGGGTAGCCACGATGGAGGCCACCATTAATGCCAGCATGATACGGTAGTCACCGGTCAGTTCAAACAGGATCAAAATAGAGGCGATGGGTGCGCCCAAGACGGCGGCGGCCATGGCACCCATGCCCACCAGGGTGTAGGCACCTGGACCGGCGGAGATGGCTGGAAAGAGGGCGTGGGCATAGGTGCCAAAAGCCCCTCCCACCATCGCGCCCAAAAACAGACTGGGGGTGAACACCCCCCCCGAGAAGCCGCTACCCAGGGTCAGGGAGGTAGCGAGAATTTTGACGAACACCAGCATCAACATGGTTGGGCCGATCATCTGTTCCAACAAGGCTTTGTTCATGGTGTCGTAGCCAACGCCCATGATCTGCGGAAACTGGAGGGCAATAAGTCCCAACAGCATGCCGCCAAACATGGGTTTGATCCAGCGGGGAACGGCGATTTTGCCGATGACATCCTCGGCTTTAAACAGGGTGTGCATAAACAGAATGCCGGTCAAGCCGCATACCAGCCCCAACCCCACGTAGGCGGGGATCTCCCAGGCAGAAACCAGGGTGTAGTGGGGTACGATAAAAGCGGGGAAATCGCCCAAGTGCAGACGGGCAATGACGGTGGCGATCACCGATGAGAGCACGATGGGGGAGAAGGTGGCAAGGGCATAATCGGCCAAGATCACCTCCAGGGCAAACATAACCCCGGCGATAGGGGCATTAAAGGAGGCCGCAATGCCCGCCGCCGCGCCACATCCCACCATGGTACGCATATGTTTGGTGGACATGTTGAGCTGCTTACCAAACCAAGAGGCGAGGGTTGCGCCCAGATGCACCACGGGACCCTCCCGGCCTACGGAGCCACCGGAGCCGATGGAGATGGAGCAGGCAAACATTTTGCCGATGCCATCCTTCAGGTTCATTTTGGCACCGTGCAAGGCCACCGCCGCCATCACCTCGGGCACACCATGACCCCGGGAGCCAGGGAAAACAAAGTGAACCAACGGGCCCACAATAGCCCCACCCAGCATGGGGGCCAGGATCACATGCCACCACTGTAGACCAGAGATGACCTGTACCATATCTTCGGCGCTACTGCCGAAGAAAAGGTGTTGAAATCCCTCGATCAATGTACGAAACAAAATGGCCCCATAACCCACCATGACGCCGATGATAATGGCGATGGCAGAGAGGATAATATGTTCGTTAACCCCAAGGCGGTTTAAATAAGTAAGCATTGTGCTCAAGCGATCCGGTGTGGGTGCCGATGAATAAGATAAGCAGCTCCCCGTGAGTGTAGTGTAAGGCCCGCTAGAGCCACAACCATTAAAGGGCCATTTTGCCAAGAAACCACACCGGCGAGGCAAAAAAGGAGTTCTGAATATGTTGATTGAGTTGCAACCTTCGTCAGGGTCAAGCCTGCTGGCCTCTTCTTCACCCAGCGCGAGCGGCAGCCAAGCCGTGGAGAGCGTGCCCAGGCAGGATACACAGAGCATCTCTGTACGTGCGCCGCTGCCCATTATCACCCAGCAGGAGATGAAGATGCACCTGGATCGCCTATTTATGCAGGAGCTCTTTAAAGAGGATCTGCAACGTGTAACCCGCTGGGATCTGCTGCCCGAGCAGGATGACCCGATGGTGCAGGAGATTCTGAGGAGCTTGCAAGAGGGTGAAACAACCTCCTCTTTATAATCATATTCTGATATACTCAGGCTCTCTTTTACCCATAGGAGCCTGTTATGTCTATGCCCTCAAAGGAACGCTCCCAGCGATCGGTTTTAATTACAGGTTGTTCCAGCGGTATCGGTGCCTGTGTGGCCCATGGCCTGCGTGAGCGTGGCTACCGGGTGTTTGCCACCGCTCGCCAAGAGGCCGATGTGCAACGGCTGATGAGTGAGGGATTTGAGTCCTATCTCCTGGATCTCACCGATTCTGACACCATTGCGAACGCCCTAGAGGCCGTGCTTTACCGCACCGAAGGTAAGCTCTATGCGCTTTTTAATAACGGGGCTTATGCCCAGCCCGGCGCGGTGGAGGATCTCAGTCGAGCCTGTTTAACCGCATCCTTTGAGACCAATCTCTTTGGTTGGCACGATCTGACCGTGCGGGTCTTGCCCATTATGCGTGCGCAAGGGTATGGGCGTATCATTCAAAACAGCTCGGTACTTGGTTTTACCGCGCTGAAATATCGCGGGGCCTACAATGCGACCAAGTTTGCGTTAGAGGGGTTGAGTGATACCCTGCGCTTGGAGCTGCATGGGAGTGGCATTTACCTGAGCTTAATTGAACCAGGACCCATTCACAGCCGCATTAATGCCAATGCGTTGCAGGCGTTTGAACGTTGGATTGATCCCCAACACAGCACCCATCGTGAACACTATGTCCAGCAGCTTCCCCGTTTGCTCGATCAGCAGCATGCAGCCTATAAGCTACCACCCGAGGCGGTGCTCAAGCGGGTGATTCATGCACTGGAGAGTGACCGGCCCCGTCGGCGTTACCCCGTTACCATGCCAACCTATCTGTTTAGCGTCCTCAAACGGGTGGCCCCCACCGCCTTTTTGGATTGGATGCAAATCAGGGTCTCCTAAGTGCAGCAGTGCTTGTGACCCAACACAATGCAGGGTTGCACACGAAAACCGGGGTATAGGCACCCAACTTAAACCGGGATGAGCCTTCGGTATGGAGGTTAACCTGCAAGATGAGCAACCTCTGCTTGAGTGGGATAGGTGCTACCTCTGCAACCCCCTAACCCCAGCCAACCACCAAGAGCGCAGCAATGAATCTATTTGCCACAGCCTTGCAGCAGCATACCGGCACACCGGTTATGGAGGCGGCGTCACTCAGCCTCATTCAGGTGAATGTGGGTTTGACTTGCAATCTACAGTGCCGTCACTGCCATGTGGGGGCTGCTCCCCAGCGTACGGAGCAGATGAGCTGGGCGGTGATGCAGCAGGTGCTGGCGTTGATCACCCAAAGCGGCTGTAAACAGGTGGATATTACCGGCGGTGCGCCAGAAATGAACGCCCATATTCAGCCCTTTATACAAGCGCTGCGGGCGAGGGATGTGGCGGTGCAACTACGCACCAACCTGACGCTGCATCGGGACCCCGACTGGCACGCCATGGCCCCCTGGTTGCGGGATCACGGGGTGGTGCTGGTGGGCTCTATGCCCTGTTATGTGCAGGAAAATGTGGATCAACAGCGGGGCGATGGGGTCTACCAGGCGTCCATCGCCGCCCTGCAACGGCTCAACCAATTGGGTTATGGGGTGGCCGGAGGGGTTCCCCTAAACTTGGTCTACAATCCGGGCGGTGCCCACCTGCCGCCGCCCCAAAGTAGCCTTGAAGAGGCCTATAAAAAGGCGATGTGGCAACAGTATGGCATTACCTTTGACCAGCTCTTAACGTTGACCAATATGCCCATTGGGCGGTTTCGCGCCGACTTGCGCCGGGAGGGCCAGGAGCAAGCTTATTGGGGTTTGCTGCAAGCATCCTTTAACCCAGCCACCGTGGCAGGCTTGATGTGTCGTCATCAGGTGAGTGTGCGCTGGGATGGTGTGCTGTTTGATTGCGATTTTAATCTTGCCCTCGATCTGCCTGCCCGTGTGTCGGGCGGGGCGCGGTTGGGCGAGGTGACCGTGGCCACGCTACGCAGTCGCCGGGTGGTTATTGAACAGCACTGCCTGGGCTGCACGGCCGGGTGCGGTTCATCGTGCGGTGGAGCGTTGGTTTGATGGATATGTTTACCCTGTTGCAGGTGCTGTTTGCTGGGGCCAGTGCCCTCTTTTTGCTGCTGTTTGTGGTGGGTTTGCTGTGGATGCGTCTGCGGCAATGGCGGGCGCAGCGCCAAGCCCACCGGGCAAAGGCACCAAGCTCCCAATAGGGTTAGGTGAAGCCGCCTGCAAGGTAAAGGGATGGTCATGACGTGCTCGGGATCTGCGTCATAAGGGGTGGGCTGGGTCTGTTGGGGGGCGGCTGGTGTGGCCCCGATGGGCGTGCAGATGGCACTATGCCGCCGATGAGTGGTCGCTGGGCCAGCTTATGACAGTGCAGAGCGGTTGATAATCGGTGCCATGACCGGTGCGATTCTCCCCCTGTCCCCCCCCCGTTCAGAGATCCCTATGGGGCGAAACCGGAGAGGTTTTAACCCACACCTTTATGGCAAAAAGATATGCAAATTGGTAGGTTTGCTGCTCAAGTTGAGCTAAGGGGGGGCAAGCCATGGTAAAGGGTTAGTTAGCGCTTGTCATTCGGTCGATTTTGTTGCTTAATAGGGCCTCCCGGAAACCAGCCCATGGGACTCTTTTACATGCTGCCCCTTCGAGCTCACCTCGCCTGCTGCATGGTCATGAGCGCTTGTTTACAAGCATTGGAACACCCCTGGGTTGGATCCACGCTCTCCCTGGCCCCTGTGCCCTCTCCCCATGCCAAACTACGGAAATTTACATTATGAGCACGTCGGATCTGGATCGTCTCTGTATTAATACCCTTCGCATGTTGTCGGTGGATGCCATTGAGGCTGCCAATTCCGGGCACCCGGGTTTGCCACTGGGGGCAGCGCCTATGGCCTATGTGTTATGGTCGCGGATTATGCGGCATAACCCCAAAAATCCCCTTTGGCCCGACCGTGACCGCTTTATCCTCTCGGCAGGGCATGGTTCGGCGCTGCTCTACGCGCTGCTGCACACCAGCGGTTATGATGTGAGCTTGGATGAGCTGAAAAATTTCCGCCAATATGGCAGCAAGACCCCCGGTCACCCCGAATATGGTCACACCCCAGGGGTGGAGTGTACCACAGGCCCCTTGGGTCAGGGGTTCGCCATGGGGGTGGGGATGGCTTTGGCAGAGCGGCATCTGGCGCAGCAGGTCAACCGCGCGGAGTTTCATCCCATTGTCGACCACTTTACCTATGGCATTGTCGGTGATGGCGACCTAATGGAAGGCATTACCTATGAAGCGGCGGCTATGGCGGGCAACCTCTGCCTGGGTAAGTTAATCTATCTGTATGATGATAATGGCATCTCCATCGAGGGCAGTACGGAGATTGCCTTTACCGAGGATGTCACCACCCGCTTTGAGGCGGCCGAGTGGCAGGTGCTCACGGTTGAGGATGGTGAGGATCTGGATGCCATTGAGGCGGCGATTCTTCAGGCTCAGCAAGAAGAAGAGCGCCCCTCGCTGATCCGGGTTAAGACGGTGATTGGTCGTGGCAGCCCCAAGCAGGGTACCGCCGCCACCCACGGTTCCCCCATTAAGGGGGCGGATATGGTCGCTACCCGTCAGGTTTATGCATGGCCCGAGACGCGTTTTTATCTCCCTGACGAGGCCCAAAGCCACTTTGCGCAAATGGTTAAGCGCGGGGCTGAGGCCGAAGCGGAGTGGAACGCCACCCGCGAAATTTATATGAGCCGTTTTCCCACCGAGACTGAGCTGTTGTTGGAGCGTCTGGCCGGTGAGCTGACCGATGGCTGGGATCGCTCTTTGGATGAGCTAACCTTTGCACCATCGGCGGCGACCCGCTCCACTTCGGGTCAATGTCTGAATGCCATTGCCCAGGATCTGCCGGGTCTGATTGGGGGTTCAGCCGATCTAGGTCCCTCCAACAACACCACCCTGAAGCATTTTCCCGAGCGTACCTTGCACTTTGGGGTGCGGGAGCACGCCATGGGTGCGGTACTCAACGGATTGGCGTTGCATGGGGGCTTTCACCCCTATGGGGGCACCTTTTTGGTCTTTTCCGACTATCTGCGTGGGGCGATTCGTCTCTCTGCCCTTATGCATCTACCGGTGACCTATGTGTTGACCCATGACAGCATTGGGGTGGGGGAGGATGGTCCGACCCACCAGCCGGTGGAGCATGTGGCCAGTTTGCGTGCCATCCCTGGGCTCAATGTATTCCGTCCGTGCGATGGCGAGGAGACCCGCGCAGCATGGCACTGGACCCTCTGCCACAAGGCCCCTGCGGCAATGATTCTGACCCGTCAGGAGCTGCCCGAGTTGGGCGGTGGTGAAGGGGTTATGGAAGGGGTAGCGCGTGGGGGATATATCAAGGTGGATTGCCAAGGCACGCCCGATCTTATCCTGTTGGCCAGTGGTAGTGAGGTGAGTTTGGCGGTGGCGGCGGCGGCGCAGTTGAGCGCTAAAGGGCACCAGGTCCGGGTGGTCTCCATGCCCTGTATGGAGCGCTTTGATGTCCAGGATGCCGCCTATAAAGAGTCGGTCTTGCCGGCGGCGGTGGCAACACGTCTGGCGGTGGAGGCGGGTTCGACCATGAGCTGGTATAAATATGTGGGCTTAGAGGGAGAGGTTATCGGTTTGGATAACTTTGGTGCCTCGGGTCCTGGTGATACCTTAATGGAGGTTTACGGCTTTACCACGGAAAATGTGGTGGCCCAGGCCCAGGAGCTGCTGGGTTAAAAAAGGGCATGGCAAGGGTGCTGGAGCAGTGGGCCGTTCCACCAGTGATGGGTGGGGCGCGGTTTGGTGAAGACCCATGCTCCCCCCTTGCCCATGGGTTAACGTGCGGATCGGTTTGGGGGATGCCATGGGCTTAACCTAGGCTTGGCAACCTGCTCATGCCTAAAAAAGCCCCCTCTTTAGGAAATCACCCTCGGTAGGTAAGCCCTCCAAATGGTACGGGGCGACCCTCATGCAGGGCCTCTGGTTGGCCCCACTTCAGTAAAAAAAAACATCAACAAAGAACCTTTTTATCCACCACAAAATAACAAGCAATGCTGTTGGTTTGCTGAGCCACCATAAAGCGTGGTGTTTTTATTGGAGGTTAATCTCAAATGATCACAACGGAGGCGTTGGATCAAAACAGTATAAGAAAAAAGCTTCATAGGTAAAAAAATCCATTATAATCCTAAAGAAATCATGAAACCCTGAATGAATCCATGAAATAGGTCAATTGATACAAAAAGAGACAAAGGTTAGGTAGAAAAGTGATTTTTTCAATGTCTTTTTGACAAATTTTTAAATCTTTGTTAAATTGTCGAAAGTTTTGTTTAGAGCACTTTGCCTTCATATACCCATTAGGAACGGATCTCATGAAACGCTCAAACCTATCCCTGTTAACCCTGAGTCTGGCCACCACCGGCCTGCTGTTGATGACACAACCCGCCGTGGCCTTCCAGGAGGAAGAGTATACCGATGAGGTCATCTCTCCCCGGGAAGAGGTCAAGCATTTGCTGCGGGTGGTCTCTCGTAACGTGGGTAAAGCCGTGAGCAAACGTACCCCCCCCGCCCAACAACAGGCGGCATTTGAGGGTGAACGTACAGGTCTCTCTACCGGGGATATGACAGGTCAGGGTCTGGCCGCCTGGATGGATGCCCAGTATGTGCACAGCAAGGACGACACGGCCAACTCCAAAACCTCCATGTATGTTACTTCGCTGGGGGTGGATAAAAAACTCAACAACGATCTGGCCATTGGTACCGCCGTGACCTATGAAAACGTCAACGAAAAATTTACCAACGCCACCACCCGCAACGATATTGACAGCTTTACCATCACCCCCTACGTCGCTTACGCTTATGGGGATAGCTGGGTGTTTGACGCTGAGTTGGGTTACTCCTGGGTCAACGAAGACCGCAGCACAGGGGTTAGCTTTGATACCGAGCGCTGGTTCATTGGTGGTAATGCAACCTACTATGTGCAAAACACCGGTAACTATGACGTGAGCGGGCGTCTCTCTTACTTCTTTTCCAAAGAAGATCAAGAGGCTGCAACGGGTGTAGCCGCCAACGTCCGTTCGTTTTCGCAAATCTCTGGTTCGGTGGAAGTGGGCTACTTTCTGGAGAAATGGGAACCCTATGCGGGCATGACCATCGAGCGGGACCTCTCCTATGAATCCGGCGGTACAGCCTATGATAATAGCGGGTTATCCTTCACCGTGGGGGGGCGCTTTAATCTTTCTGACACCATGTTTGCGGAGATCGCCGCCAGCACCGAACAGGGCCGTAATAAGTTTTCGCAAAACTCCATCTTGGCCAACTTACGCATGGAGTTCTAAGCACGCGCTCTAAATAGTGCGGCGCATTTTACAAAAAACCCCGCTGTTTACAGCGGGGTTTTTTGTACCATAATAAGCAAAAGAGATCTTTTATAGGGAGTATCAATCATGGCAAGACGATCCCCATATAGAAACAGCTTACTCTGGCTGTTGGGCATAACGGTTCTATGCATGACACTACCTAACCAAGCGGAGGCTCGCCGTGCCCATACACGGGTGCAGGGCTTAAAAAGCATCCAAAGAGCGGTCAATACCCAGGCACGCACGCTGTTTCATCCGAAGATGCGTATTCGTTCTCGCTATGCAGCCCCCATGACCACGCTGGCGAAAGAGTCCACAGAACAGTGGCTGGCCTCTGCCACCAATACCGGGGCCATCCAGCTTTGGAACCTAAAAAATGGTAAACGCGAGCTGGAGCTCAATGGCCATGAGCAGCGGGTAAGTACCCTCTATTTTGTACCAGCCTATGTGGGTATTACTGAAACCGATGCCAAAGTACGCATCCGCAGTGCCCTGCAACGCCCTAACTATCTGATCAGTGGGGATGTGCAGGGGCAGATGATTTTATGGAATTTACAAACCGAACAGATTGTGCGGCGTTTTTACCACAATCCCCAGCCCGTATTGGCGGTGAGTGTGGACAAGCGCGGGGTTTTGATGAGCTTGCAAAAACACGATCTGCTACGTATGTGGAACGTGCAAAATGGCCAAGCCAGCGACCAACTAGAGCATGGCATTAACCAAGCCACCGCTGCGACCTTTGATGAGGAAGGCAAGCTGTTTGTGGTGGGCAATGCCCATGGCGATGTGGCGGCTTGGCGGGTTAAAGCGCCCCAAAAAAGGGTGGCCTTGCTGCAAGGCGATGGCAAGCCAGTACGCTCCATGGCACTCTCACCGGATGAAGTGACGGTGGCCATTGGGGATGACCAAGGGGGGATCCGACTGTTTAAAACCGGTGATGTCAAAACCGTATTAGAGGTGGATAAACATCGGGGTGCCATCACCTCACTACGATTTAACAACAAGGGTACAGAGCTCATTAGCGCTGCTGCGGATAAACAGATCCACCTATGGCAGTTGCCCAACAATGCGGGCGGTTTTCGCCCCCCTAGCACGGAGAGCGGTTCGGGTAACAGCACCCGTGCCCTGCTCAAGCATAGCTATACGGCGCATACGGAGTCGGTGAATGATGTGACCACTCTCAATGAGGGTAAAATGCTCATTAGTGCCGGTGAGGATGTTATGTTGCGTCTGTGGGATAAAGATCAGGGTAAAGAGATGTTGCGCTTGGTCTCTATGCGTAAAGGCTGGGCTGGGGTCAGCCCCGAGGGCTTTTTTGATGGCGTGCTGGAGGGCAACGCGGAAGAGCGGCTGGATGCCATTGAATGGGGCGATGACGATACACAGTTTAAGTTGGATGGCTTTTTAGAGCACTACTACCAACCGGCGCTGTTGGGCAAACTTATGGCCGGGCGTCCGCTGATTGTCAACAAGCCGGACCTACCCAAGATTGAGCAGGGCTTCTACCTCCCCCCCAAAGTGAATTTTCTTAGTCCTACAGCGTCGTCTGCGGTTGAAGGCGAAGGCGAGGTGGTGATCGAGGTGGTGGAGCAGGGGGGTGGCATGCAGGAGCTACGACTCTACCACAATGGCAAAGTGGTGGAGCCCAGCAAACAGCGGGTATTGGAAACCAGCGACGAGGAGGCCAGCGAGACGCTCACCAAATATGCCTATACCATCCCTTGGCTGCCGGGTTTTAATACCCTGCGTGCGGTGGCGTTGAGCAATGATGGTATTGAGAGCCTACCTGCCGAGTTGCAGGTGGTGGCCCGCGATGAGGCCGATCAACACCGCAACATCCATATGCTGGCGGTGGGTATTAACCAATATGCGCTGGATGCCTTAACCCTGAATTTTGGGGTGGCTGACGCCAAGGGGGTTAACACCTTTTTTCGCCGTCAAGATTATGTGCATTATAGCAATCTGGTCTCCCACCAGCTCTACGATGCCGCCGCCACCCGTGCCGCGATCCGTGCCCTGCTGCGTGAAAAATTGGCCACCATTCCTCCGCAAGATACGGTGCTTATCTTCTTTGCCGGACATGGTGAGGTGGTGGATGATCGCTGGTATTTTATTCCCCATGAGTTAAGCGAAGTCAGTGCCGAGCAGATCCAACAGCAGGGTTTTAGCTCGTCCCAAATCTACGAGGACCTGAGTACTATCCCAGCGCGTCATATCGTGATGTTTATAGACGCATGCCACTCTGGGGCCGCAGCGGACGCCTTCGCTCACTATGATGCCCAGCGCCCCATTGCCCGCCTATCCCGTTCAACGGGTATACACATTGCCACATCCACCAGTGTTACTCAGTTGGCCAATGAGCTTCGAGAGCTGGGACACGGCGTTTTTACCCACACCTTGTTGGAGGGATTAAAGGGTAAGGCAGACAGGGCACCCAAAGATGGGCGCATCATGGTGCAGGAGATTTTGCACTATGTGCGTGACCAAGTGCCAGAGTTCAGTGAAAAGCTGGAGCTTGAAGAGGAGCAGACCCCGGTCATCAATAGCCGTGGTGAAGATTTTATAATCCTCGGCCACTAAAGCGTGCGCGGCAGGGATGGCTGTGTGCCCCATACCTGCCGCGCTTGCTAATACATACAGGAAGGCACAGAAAGAACTTAGTAGGTATACATTAGAAATAATTTGGGTAGGCATTCACGAACCAAAAAATTAAGCATATATGATAAGATTGACACATAAGATAAAGAATTAAATTTGGAAAAATGGCGGCGTGCGTTTTATTTTTCTTGTAAGATAAAGCGAGATTTTTTACAGTCGAAACAGCGATAATGATTTTTGCTCACCGCCATAGGTACCTCTCCCTGTGGGTGTCAAGGTCTGTTGGGAGAGTTTATGCCACATTCTGGGCTGTTCTATCTTGGTGGGGTGGTGATTTTTGTGTTGGCAGCCTTACGACCGACACCGCATCCAACCCAGCACACGCCGGTTGAGCAGGCCGTGGCCCATCTTGCCACGCTGCCGCCTTGGCAAAAAGCACAGGACTATAACTCTGTACGGGTGCTCTATGATCGCGCTTTATCCCACGGGGTGATGGTCCGTCCTCAACCATAAGCCCTCTCCCCACGTAAGGCCGTTAACTCCTCATCAGAGCGGCCCCAGCAAAACGCTGGTAAGGATGCGACCGCATAGGCAGGTTCACAAGGCAGACCGGGCGGCTCGCGCGATCTGATTTTGTGGAGGCAGAAAAGAGCTGCTGTAACGTTAAGCTTAATCGCTTACCTAGGCGAAACACCCGCTAACACCTCCCCCTATTTGATCGGTCGTTGTCTACCAGCGCCCATGCCCAGGTATCAACCGCTGCGCCTAACCCCCCTGGTGAATGAAGGTCCTTTAGTGGTTGGTTTTGAGAATGCGCTGCTTTTCACGCTGCCAATCACGCTCTTTGGTGGTGGCCCGCTTGTCGTAGAGCTTTTTACCCTTGGCGATACCCAACTCTAGCTTAACTTTGCTGCCTTTCCAGTAGGCCCGCAGGGGGATAATGGAGAGCCCCTTCTCTTTGACAAGACCGATGAGGCGGCTGATCTCTTTGTGCCTAAGCAGCAATTTACGGCTGCGAAAGGGTTCGTGGTTATGAATGTTGCCGTGTTCATAGTGGGCAATCTGCCCATTAAGCCAGTAGAGCTCTTCACGGTTTACCACCGCATAGGAGTCTGCCAGTGTCATTTTACCGGCACGAATAGACTTAACCTCAGTGCCTTGCAGCACAATGCCCGCCTCGATTTTTTCGATAATTTCATAGTTGAAACGGGCTTTACGATTTTCGGCGATCAGTCGGAACGTCATGGGTTTACCTGACTTAGGGCAAGCGTTTTAAATGGCCGATCAAAGCGGCCCGTTTATAATCGTCCCGCACCCCACGAAACAGCATACGAGTATGGGGTATGTGGGACTGGGGCGCGTAGAGAAAACGATACAGGCTCACCTCATCCCACACCTTAGGGTTCTCTTTATTCTCCATCCAGCGGCGAAAACCGGGGGAGTAGCAAAAGCCTTTGCTCGATCCAACTTCCCGCTCAACGATATCCACTAAGGGGGGTCCGACAATGATCTCGGCGGATTGAGTAAGATCGTGACAAGCGGTGCATTTTTGGGCCTCTTTGGCCCCCGCTTTGCGCCAGCGTTTAGCGTTTTCGCCGCGCATGCGGTTGAGGGTTGCTGAAACTTGAGCATAGTTCTCCGCAGCCACCAGTGTGGGCTGAGTGACTTGGGGGTCCTGTAAACTGGTTAAAAATTCAATAAGCAAGCGGCGCTGTTCAGGATCGGCTATGGGTGCGTAATCCTTACGGGTGCCGGGCATAAACCGTTTGGGGTCAGTCAAAAAACGGTCAAGGTTGGCTTCGTTCCAAACCAAGCAGCGCTTGGCCAACTCCATATACCCTTCGGAATAGGGGTAGAGGGTGTGACCGGCCATGGCATCCACAATTCCCCACAGGGGTGGTCCCTTTTCGCTGAGGGTGCGGGCAGGGGTAAGGTCGTGGCAAGGCAGGCACTGGCGGGCCAACTCACGCCCCCGGTTGGCATAGTCTGGGGTGGTGTTGAGTATGGGCGCGGTGGTGCGTTTTACGACGCCAAAAATGAGTAAAATAACCACACACACCGCTGCCATTAGCAGCACCGTAAAAATATCCCGATCCAGTTTCACAAGGCGTTAATCCTGCATGGAAAAGAGATAATCCACGGCCTGCATGCGGCTCTTTTCATCCGCGATACCGGTAAAGGCCATGCGACATCCCGGGGCAAACATGCGGGGGTCCGCCAGATAGCGCTCCAGGGTGCGACGGTCCCAGATTTTACCATGAGCACCCATGCTAACCAGGGTCTCTGAATAACCCGCAAAGCTGTTTTCCGAACCGATGGAGCGGTTGGCAACCCCCCACAGGGGGGGGCCAATAAAGCCTTGGCTTTTTTTCTCGGAGCTTAAATCGTGGCACACTCGGCAGGCGCGTAGGCTAGCGGGCTGGTGCTCCCCAGCCGCGATGGCCGATTCACGCTTGGTGGCAAACACCACGGTGAGCACAGCCAACAGCAGTAATGCCCTTGCCCCCCAGGCTGGTGTACCACTCATAAGTTATTCCTCCAACAGATTCAGTTTTACCATGGCACGATGCAGTTTGGCCTGATTGGCTTCACTCATGGCTGTCATAGGCAGGCGCAGTTCATTGTGACACAGACCCAACATAGCAGCGCCTGCTTTAACCGGAATGGGGCTGGTTTCACAAAAAAGTAAGCCATTGATCTCCAAAAGCTGCTCATGAACCTCACGGGCTTCGTTTATTTGCCCATTGTGCCACAGGTCCCATAGATCTCGCACAAGACGGGGGGCTAGGTTGGTAGTTACCGAGATAACCCCCTGACCGCCTACGCTGAGAAAGGGTAAAAAGGTGGCATCATCCCCAGAGATCAAGGTCATACTCGATCCTGCACCCTTATGGATTTGCGAAGCGCGTTCCATGTTACCTGTCGCTTCCTTGATGGCCACAATGTTGCTGACCTTGGAGAGGGCAATCACCGTATCGGCATGCATATCCACTGCGGTACGGCCAGGCACATTGTAGAGTACCACCGGCAGCTTGGTGTGGTTAGCGACCGTGGTATAATGGGCGATCAGACCCGCTTGGGTCGGCTTATTATAATAGGGGGTAATAAGCAGAGCACCATCGGCCCCCACCTCTTCGGCGTAACAGGTGAGCTCAGTGGACTCCTCGGTACAATTGGAACCGGTGCCCGCCAACACTTTAACCCGGCCCTGGACCAGTTCGACAACGGTACGGATGACCGCTTTATGCTCTTCATGGGAGAGCGTGGCCGATTCGCCGGTGGTACCACAAGGCACCAGACCATGTATTCCACCATTAATCTGCTGCTCAACCAGCTTAGCCAATGCCGTATAATCGACAGCACGGTTCTTAAATGGTGTGATCAGTGCAGTATAGACACCTTTGAACATTCCGCTACCTCAATGCTTGAATTCTTACCGTTGGCGGGTTTTCTTGTGGGGAGGGAGAAACCAACCCTCATGGTGCTGCATCTAAAGTGGCATCGGGCTACACTATCCTGAACCGAGAGCCTTTTCAAGATTGTCACATGGTAATCGGTCCGTACCCAAGAAAAAAAGAGGGTAAAATCGCCGCAATGTGTTGGGTAAAACTGCCAACTTAGGCTTGAAATCTGCTAGAGTGGGTCTTATCTCATTGGAGCAAGGGGTGTGTAAGCCCCCTTGCCGGCCAAGCACGGCGGTTCGTGCTGGATTAATGCACGCATTTTAATCACCATTGGAGGGTTTCGTGAACCAATCTTCGCGTTTTCAACCACGTTCGTCACTAGCTGGGGCCGCTGCGTCTTATGATGTTAGCGCCTCGCGCAGTCAGGCTAGTGTGGGTTATTTACAACAGGTCTACGCCTTTCTCGCTGCGGGCATGCTACTGGCGGTGGCGGCGGGTTATGTGGGCATGACATCGGAACTGGCGTTCCAGATGCGCGGCAATCTACTGGTCTCGTTGGGTGCCCTTATCGGCACCATGCTGCTGGTCTCTTGGAAGCCCAGCGCACCAACCCTGTTTCTCATGACCGCGACTTGGGGCTTTATGGGTGGTCCCATCATCGCTTACTACGTTAACGCTGGGGCTTCGCACATTGTGGGGCAGGCGGCCTTTATGACCGGGGCGATCTTTACCGGCATGACCTTCTATGCCATGACCACCAAGCGGGATTTTAACTTCCTCGGTGGCATGCTCATGGCGGGTTTTATTGTCATCTTGGTGGGTGGATTGTTAAACTTTTTTATCTTTGAATCCACCGCCGTGACCTTTGCCCTGTCGGCTATCGGGGCGCTGTTAATGACCGGCTACTTGCTTTATGAAACCCAACAACTCAAGCAAAATCCCGGCATGCTGCATCCAGCGGCGGGGGCTGCCATGCTCTTTTCCAGCATCTATAACCTGTTCATGATGCTGCTGCAACTGCTGGGTATCATGAATTCGGATGATTGATCCGCAGCTTAGAGAACAGGCACTTAGCACGCTGGTCCAACACGGTTGGTCCAGCGTGCGCCCTGGGCTTTATCTTCACGGCCCCAGTCAACGGTTGATGGGGTTTTATGGCGAGCAAAGTGTGCTGGGGGTGTGGCCTGTCTCAACCGGTTTAAAGGGCTTTGGCAACGCCCAGGATAGTGGACAAACCCCCATGGGTTTGCACACCCTGGGGGAGTGTATTGGGGCCGGTCAGCCCTTGGGTATGTGCTTTGTGGGGCGTCAAGCCACCGGGCAGATCGTAGAGACCACCGAGGATCGTAGTCGCGACTATATCACCACCCGCATCATCCGATTATGTGGTGCTGTGCCGGGCTTTAACCAGGGGCCGGGTGTGGATAGTTATGAGCGTTATATTTACATCCATGGCACGCCCCATCTGGCGGATTTAGGTCAACCCGTTTCTCATGGATGTGTTAGGATGCATTCGGCCCACCTGCTGGAGCTGTTTGATCAGGTTGGCCCTGGAGATCTGCTCTATATTGAGCCGGGTCGGTAGGGGTAGCCAACCGTGTTTGTTCAGGGTGCGCACCCCAGGTGCGCTATTTTAGGCGGACAGGAAGGCTCTTCCTGGGGCCTGCTTGCCAACAGTTGATCCACACATGAATTTTATCTCGCGTCAAAAAGTACGTTTGCGCCACCCGCAGGTGGTGGGATTGCTGGCTGCTCTGCTTACCGTATGGATCGTTTTCTACTTTTTGGGTTCTGCTTTGGCACCGGTGATCACGGCGCTGTTTATTGCCTATTTGCTGGATAGCCTGGTAACGCCCATGGTGCATTATCATATTCCACGACCGCTGGCGACGTTGTGTGTTTTTTCCCTTTTTGTGTTTGCCATGGCGCTGTTGATTTTGGGATTGGTGCCGATCATTGGCCAGCAGGTGACAGAATTGGTGCAAGAGATGCCCCGCATCACCCAGGTGCTTAAAGAGCAGATTCGCAGTTTGATCGAAAGCTATTCTGGGATCATTAATCCGGCTTTGGTTGAGGATCTGTTGGTGGATTTAATGAACAAAGCCAAGGAGGCTTCCACCCAATCGCTGGGGCTGGTGGGGCATGTGAGCCAAGGGTTGATTACCACGGGGGTCTATCTGTTTTTGGTGCCATTTTTGGTCTTTTTCTTCCTCTTGGATAAGTCTGAACTGCGTAAAAGTTACAGCACGTTATTGCCCGATGAGCAAAAACTGCTGGAGCAGGTGGTGCAGGAGGCCAATGCCGGTTTGGGGGGCTATATCCGGGGTAAGTTTTGGGAGATGATGCTGGTGGGTTCGCTGGCATTTTTTGTTTTTACCATTCTGGAGTTTCGCTACGCACTGATCATGGGTGTGCTGACGGGCATGTCGGTGTTAATTCCCTTTGTGGGGGTGGCGGTGGTGGCGTTGCCGGTGGCGATTTTGGGCTTGGCGCAGTGGGGGTTTGGCATGGATGGTTTTAAGCCCCTGTTTGCTTATGCCATCATCCAGGTGGTGGATGCCAACTTGGTGGCCCCCTTAATTTTGGGTGAGTCGGCAAAAATTCATCCCACCACTTTCATTATCGCGGTATTGGTGTTCGGTTCGTTGTGGGGTCTGTTAGGGGTGTTTTTTGCGGTACCGTTGGCGGTGTTAGCCCGCAGTATTTATCAGGCTATTGCCAGTATCGAGGTGCATGCCGATCCTGTGACCGGGCAAGAGGTTTCTGATAGCCTATGAGCATGCCTTCGGCGCACACACAACTGGTGGCGCAACTGGCCGAACAGATTTTGAATCACCCTGAACGGGCGGTTGATGGTATACTGCGGCGCAGTTTTAAGGAGCACCCGCAGATGGGCAGCGGAGATCGGCGACGCGTGAGTGATCGTCTTTATCTGCTATTGCGTCATTTGCGGCGGTTCAATGGCCTGCATACGGGGCAACCCTATCTGCCAGCCTGTGAAGCACGCGCGTTGCTGCCTTTGGTGCAGATGGCAGAGCAGGCTTTGAGTGAGGGTTTACCACCCCGCCAACCGCAGGAGTCGGATGGGTTATACTACAGCCTGCCCGATTGGTTGTGGCAGGCGTGGTGTGAGCAATATGGGCAGGATGCTGCCCAGATGTTAGCGGCGGCCATGTTGGAGCAGGCTCCGGTGGATCTGCGGGTCAATCGGCAGCGGGCCAGCCGGGAGGGGGTGGCGCAGCGGCTGTTGGAAAGTGGGGTAGAGAGTGCTCCCTTGGCCATCAGTGCCGATGGATTGCGGTTGACGAAGCGCCATCTGTTGCGGGATCATCCGGTCTTTTTGGAGGGACTGGCTGAAATTCAGGATGGGGGCAGTCAGTGCATTGCTCCATTATTACAGCCTGTTGCGGGTCAGTTGCTGGTGGATTTTTGTGCAGGTGGTGGGGGTAAAACAGTGCATCTGGCGGCTTTGATGCAGAATAAGGGGCGCATTTTGGCGTTGGATACCCAGGAGCATCGGCTTAAGCGGTTGGCTCCTCGGCTCAAGCGCAATCAAATTAAAATGGTGCAGAGCCACACCATCCGCCATGAGCGGGACCCTTGGTTGAGCCGTTGGTATGGCAAGGCCGATGGGGTGTTGGTGGATGCACCATGTAGTGGTAGTGGTACCTTGCGGCGTCATCCTGAGATTAAGTGGCAGTTGGAGCCTGGGCAAGTGGGTTCACTGGCCATTCAGCAGGGGGCGTTATTGGAGGGGGCTGCGCATTTGGTCAAGCGGGGAGGGCGGCTGGTGTATGCCACCTGCTCTTTGCTGGCGCAGGAAAACGAAGAGGTGGTGGAAGCATTTTTGCGCACCAACCGGGGTTTTCGGTTAGAGGAGATCCAAGGGTTGGGCGATTTACAGCGGTTGGCAACACCTTATTTAAAGGTGATGCCGCAGCAGGCACAAACCGACGGCTTTTTTAGTGCTGTCTTGATACGTACGTAGCTGGAGTAGAAGCCTCATGGCTAAGATTAAACGCGCTCTTATCAGCGTCTCGGACAAAACAGGTCTGGTTCCCTTCTGTCAGGGACTGGCGGAGCATGGGGTAAGCTTTCTCTCCACGGGGGGCACGGCCCGCCTGTTGCGTGAAAGTGGCCTGGATGTAATGGATGTATCAGAATTTACAGGTTTTCCAGAGATGTTGGATGGCCGGGTTAAGACGTTGCATCCCAAGGTGCATGGGGGTTTGTTGGGGTTGCGTGACAATGCCTCTCACCAGCAGCAGATGGGGGAGCATGGTATTGAGCCCATTGATATGGTAGTGGTCAATCTCTATCCCTTTGAGGCGACGGTGGCTAAGGAGGGGTGTACATTGGAGGAGGCCATTGAGAACATTGATATTGGTGGTCCATCCATGTTGCGCAGTGCGGCCAAGAACTATCGTTCGGTGACGGTGGTGACGGATCCAGCGGATTATGCCCGGGTATTGGAGAGTTTGCGTGCCCATGATGGCCAGTGTGATGCGGGGTTGAATGCGCAGTTGGCGCGTAAGGTTTATGCACGTACGGCGGCTTATGATGCGGCGATTTCCAACTGGTTATCGGCGTTGGATAATGAGGGTCGCCCTGGTGCTTTTCCTGAGACCTACACGGTACAATTTAAGAAGGTTCAGGGCATGCGTTATGGTGAGAATCCCCATCAGAGTGCGGCCTTTTACGCAGAGAGTCCACCCAGTGAGGAGGCATCATTAGCCACGGCCACGCAGTTACAGGGCAAGGAGCTATCCTTTAACAACATTCATGATGCCAATGGTGCGTTGGAGTTGGTGAAGGAGTTTAGCAAGCCGGCGGCGGTGGTGGTGAAGCATGCGAATCCGTGTGGTGTGGCGGTGCATGATGGGGATCTGTTGGCGGCCTATCGCATGGCGCGGGATACGGATCCGGTATCGGCGTTTGGGGGTATTATCGCTTTGAACCGTTGTGTGGATGTGGCGGTGGCCAAGGAGATTGCGCAGTTATTTGTCGAGGTCATTATTGCACCGGAGTATGATGAGCAGGCATTGGAGTTGTTTGCGACCAAGAAGAATTTGCGTTTATTACGGGTGCCCAACATTGGGGTAGCGACGGCGGTGAGCACCATGGATCTGAAGCGGGTGACGGGTGGATTACTGTTACAGGATCGGGATTTGAAGCAGTTACCGGAGGGTTCGCTCAAGGTGGTGACGGAGCGTGCGCCGTCGGAGGCGGAGATGCGGGATCTTTTATTTGCGTGGAAGGTGGTTAAGCACGTGAAGTCCAACGCCATTGTGTATGCTAAAGAACAGCGCACGTTGGGTGTTGGGGCGGGTCAGATGAGTCGTGTGGATGCTTCACGCATTGCGGTATGGAAGGCGCAGGATACGGCGCACACGGCGGGTTTGCGGGAGAATCCATTATTGGGTGCGGCGATGGCGTCGGATGCATTTTTCCCGTTCCGGGATGGAGTGGATGCTGCGGCCAAGGCGGGGGCCAAGGCGGTGATTCAGCCGGGTGGTTCGGTTCGGGATGAAGAGGTGATTGCGGCGGCCAATGAGCATGGTATGGCGATGGTGTTTACGGGCATGCGTCATTTTAAGCACTGAGTATGGGGTTGGTTAAAAGGGGGGGGGTCGGTTTCCGAGGGGGGACCGGCCTCTCTTTTTTGTTTAATCTTTTGATTTTTTGAGGTTGTATTTTCTGTTATCGCAGCTAACTTGATCGTTTCTATTATTAAAAAAAGGTTAGAGGGGGGTCTGGGGGGAGAAGTTCTCTGTCTCCCCCCAGGGTTTTGCTTTTAATCTTTTGATTTTTCTTGGCTTTTAGGCTCGCCCTTCGCCAGGGGAGCTAAGCGGCGTCTTTTTGCCGCTTAGCGACCAGCGAGCCAGCCTTTTAATCCCCTATTGGGGGTCCCTTGAGGCTTTTTTCAAGGGAACCCCAATAGGGGGTGCCAAATGCCTCAGCGGGGTTTAGGTCCGGGCTGTGGTTGGGGCGCATGATGTGATTTCCCCCCCAACCATGTGCCCAAGCACGGTTCCACCCCAGCCATGTGCCCAAGCACGGTTTCCCCCCAGCCATGTGCCCAAGCACGGTTTCCTCCCCAGCCATGTGCCCAAGCACGGTTTCCTCCCCAGCCATGTGCCCAAGCACGGTTTCCCCCCAGCCATGTGCCCAAGCACGGTTCCACCCCAACACCGGTGTGCCCAACCGCCCGCCACGCTGGCGCGTGACATCGCTACCCTATGCCCCGTACCGCGCCCCTACAAAACCCGTGCTCTCCTAATCAATCCCTGCGCCCCTGTCCAACCGGTGCGGGGCTAAAAGATCAAAAGATTAAAAAAGTCAAAAGATCTCAGGGCTTCGCCCCGAACCCCACTGGGCGCCGCCCAGACCCGGCAGGGCTCTGCCCTGCACCCGCTGGATGGGCAAGCAGAGCTTCCCCCCAGACCCCCCAATCCCTTTTAATAATGAGACTCCCTGGGCATAAAGGCATTCAGTTTCGAGTTGGGCCGTGGGTTGGGGATGTAGCGCTTTCCCCTCCAGCCACCATGTGCCCAACCGCCCGCCACGCTGGCGCGTGACATCGCTACCCTACGCCCCGTACCGCGCCCCTACAAAACCCGTGCTCTCCTAATCAATCCCTGCGCCCCTGTCCAACCGGTGCGGGGCTAAAAGATCAAAAGATTAAAAAAGTCAAAAGATCTCAGGGCTTCGCCCCGAACCCCACTGGGCGCCGCCCAGACCCGGCAGGGCTCTGCCCTGCACCCGCTGGATGGGCAAGCAGAGCTTCCCCCCAGACCCCCCAATCCCTTTTAATAATGAGACTCCCTGGGCATAAAGGCATTCAGTTTCGAGTTGGGCCGTGGGTTGGGGATGTAGCGCTTTCCCCTCCAGCCACCATGTGCCCAACCGCCCGCCACGCTGGCGCGTGACATCGCTACCCTACGCCCCGTACCGCGCCCCTACAAAACCCGTGCTCTCCTAATCAATCCCTGCGCCCCTGTCCAACCGGTGCGGGGCTAAAAGATCAAAAGATTAAAAAAGTCAAAAGATCTCAGGGCTTCGCCCCGAACCCCACTGGGCGCCGCCCAGACCCGGCAGGGCTCTGCCCTGCACCCGCTGGATGGGCAAGCAGAGCTTCCCCCCAGACCCCCCAATCCCTTTTAATAATGAGACTCCCTGGGCATAAAGGCATTCAGTTTCGAGTTGGGCCGTGGGTTGGGGATGTAGCGCTTTCCCCTCCAGCCACCATGTGCCCAACCGCCCGCCACGCTGGCGCGTGACATCGCTACCCTACGCCCCGTACCGCGCCCCTACAAAACCCGTGCTCTCCTAATCAATCCCTGCGCCCTTGCTCCATCGGTACGGGGCTAAAAGATCAAAAGATTAAAAAAGTCAAAAGATCTCAGGGCTTCGCCCCGAACCCCACTGGGCGCCGCCCAGACCCGGCAGGGCTCTGCCCTGCACCCGTTGGATGGGCAAGCAGAGCTTCCCCCCAGACCCCCCAATCCCTTTTAATAATGAGACTCCCTGGGCTTATAAATATTCAAGATCACGCAAATATCCCTTCTTCCTCATCCCCCATAACCCTACACCCCCAAAGAAAATCTACAACCTATCCTCCTTTTAAATTGACCAAACCCCCGCCTATCATAGAAAGTAAGAGCGCTACGCGACCCCCACCCGAATAGGAGTCGATTCCATGCCGCGTCTACTGCTCGCCCTCGTCCTGCTCTCACTGTGCCTCACCCAAAACCCAGCCCTCGCCCAAAGCCGCGCCGAATACCTCGCTTGGCGTGCCCAACAAGGTGACGGAAATGCCTTGCCCCGCCTCGCTCAAGAAGGTGACATCAACGCCATGATCGCCACCGGTAACTGCCTGCTCACCGGTCAAGACGGAAAACAAATCTGTACCTTACCCTCCATCAGCACTGGCCTCCTCTACTGGGAACAGGCCCTGCTCAGTAACCAACACCCCTGGCTCGCCAACGACCTGCTCGAACTACTCATGCGTGGCCCAACCATGTACCGCCATACATGGAACCAAGACTGGAACGCCATCTGCCGCGTCTCCCAATATGTGCGCCATGCCAACCTTATCCAAAACCTCGGCACCATCCAAAAATCCGGCGTCGGCCTCTGCTACCTCTCTAACTTCGCCCTGCCCCAAAAAGATACCCCCTTCGGCCTCAAACTTATCGAACAAGCCGCACACGACGGCCTGAGCGAAGCCGCCTCCATCCTCGCCGATATCTACGCAAAAGGGCTCTATGGCATCCCCACCAATATGCCCAAAAGCCGACACTGGCACGCCATAGCCCAGAAAACCCAGTAAAAAATATCCATCCAGCCATATGCCAATAGACCCTAACCCCAACCGCCCCTAGGCACCATTTTTCCAAACCCAATCCACCAAAAACGGAGGCCACCCACTAAAAGATGTTATGATAAATTAAATATATTTTTCGAAAGAGGTTTGAATGAAATTAAAATGACACCACCGATTTGAAGGTAGATAACTGGTTTTGCCAGAAAATTCGTTTTGCAAGAGAAATCTTTCTTAATTTTTCTAAAAACAGGCTTTACATTCGGCCCGTTAGAAACGAGAATATCGAACTTGTTCATGCCGTTTCTTTCCCACGATCGTTGCATCGGGGGGCTGGTATCGGTCGCTCGTCCTGCATGCGAGAAGCAGGCCTCTAAGAGCGTGCCCGTGGTAAGAACGGCACCGGGGATAAACGCATAGGTTTACCTAAGCGTACGCCCTACACTCGGTCGGGAGTGTCAAATACCCCCTCGGGGGACACCAAGCCCGAAGAAGCCCCAAGCTTCTTCGGGCTTTTTGTTTGCGAATAAACAACGCTTAAACAATATAAAAAACGACTTTTTGCAAAGAATCATGCCGCACTCAATTGCCCCTTAGATGGATTTTGGCTACATTCATGGTAGATGATGACCCTGGAAGATCCTCTGTGCGACGGTTGAGAACCTCCATCAACCAACCGCCCAGAGCGCTCAACAACACCTCTTGCGTAGAGGTGGCTTGTGTGGGGTGCTGTTTCCCAAATTTACGGCACGCCGCTGCATCAACTCTAACGAATGGATAACGCAAATGGGCATGAATGTTTTGGTGGTCGGTGGTGGAGGTCGTGAACACGCCTTGGTGTGGAAGATCACCCAATCCCCCTTAGTGGGTACCGTCTACTGCGCCCCCGGCAATGCCGGCATTGCGCAACTGGCGACCTGTGTCGAGATCTCGGTGGATGATCTACGCGCGATGAAACAGTTTGCCATCGAAAAAAAGATTGAGTTGGTGGTCATCGGTCCCGAAGTGCCCCTGGTTATGGGTATGGCCGATGAGATGCAAGAGGCGGGTATGAAGGTGTTTGGCCCCAATAAAGCCGCTGCTGCCATCGAAGGCTCCAAAACCCTGATGAAAGAGCTCTGCCAGCGCTACAAGGTACCCACCGCTGAATACCGTACCTTTACCGATGCTGAAGCCGCCAAAGCCTATGTTGCCGGCGAAGGCGCACCCATCGTGGTGAAAACCTCTGGCTTGGCCGCCGGTAAGGGCGCCATCGTCTGCTTGACCGTACCCCAAGCCATCGAAGCCATCGACCGCATCATGGTCAAACGTGAGTTTGGCCATGCCGGGGACGAAGTCGTTATCGAAGAGTTTTTAGAGGGTGAAGAGGCCAGCTTTTTAGCCCTGGTCGACGGTAAAACCATCCTACCCCTAGCCGGCTCCCAAGACCATAAAGCGGTGGGTGAAGGGGATACCGGTCCCAATACCGGCGGTATGGGGGCCTATTCCCCCGCCGCACTGCTGGATGATGACGAAATGGTGCGTCGGGTCATGGATCAAGTGATGATCCCCATCGTGCAAGGAATGGCCGCCGACGGCATGCCCTACAAAGGGGTGCTGTATGCCGGTCTGATGATCCATAATGGGCGCATCAAAACCCTCGAATTTAATGCCCGTTTTGGCGATCCCGAATGCCAACCCCTGCTCATGCGCATGAAATCCGACATTATGCCGCTGCTGTTGGCCTGCGCCGATGGCACCCTCCATGAGCACGAAATTGAGTGGGATAGCCGTACCGCCATGTGCGTGGTGATGGCCGCTGGTGGATACCCCAATATGTACGAAAAAGGGCTGCCCATCACAGGCTTAGAAGAGGCCGCCGAATTGACAGATTGCATGGTCTTTCACGCCGGTACCCGTCGCCATAATGGCCATGTGCTTACCGATGGAGGCCGTATTCTGGGCGTTACCGGCTTGGGCGAAGGTGCCATCGGCGCCCGTATTAATGCCTACGAAGCTGTGCGTAAAATCCATTGGAAAGATGCCTACTACCGACGCGATATCGGCTACCGGGCCGTGGAGCGAGAAGAAGCTGCCTTGGATGAGGACGAAGGATAAAGTCGCGTTGAAAGGCCGCTCCCATTAACGCGCGCCTCAGCCCACTTTCCAGACAGCAAACCTAAGTGTGCGTAACAGCCAGTGAGAAGAAGAACATGAATAACACCCCACAGATCGCCATTTTAATGGGCTCTGACTCCGACTGGGATGTGATGTCCGAAGCCGGTAAGGTTCTCAAAGGGTTTGATATTCCCTTTGAGATGCTGGTTACTTCAGCCCACCGTACCCCAGAACGAACCCATGCCTACGCCAAATCCGCCGCCGCACGAGGCATTCTCGCCTTTATTGTCGGGGCAGGTGCCGCGGCCCATTTGGCTGGGGTGATCGCCTCAGAAAGTAATCTACCGGTGATTGGCGTGCCCTTGTCCGCGACTGAACTCAAAGGGATGGATGCCCTGCTCGCGACCGTGCAAATGCCAGGGGGCGTTCCTGTGGCAACCATGGCCATCGGTAAAGCTGGGGCGAAAAATGCGGGTATCTTCGCCGCGCAAATACTGGCACTTAGCGATCCCCAGTTGGCGGCAAAGTTGGTCCGCTATCGTGAAGAAATGGCCGCTGCGGTGACTAAGAAAAATGAAGCCCTACAGGCCAAACTGGCCGATTTTTAACCAAGATGATCACCACCGCCCCGCTCTATCCCAGCGAACAGTTGCGCCACGCGGTGCAGCTGCTGGAGGGGGGCGGTATCCTCGCTTATCCCACGGAGACCCTCTACGGCTTGGGGGTTGATCCCTTTAACCCCCAAGCCGTGCGTCGATTGCTGGACCTAAAAGGGCGTGAGGCCAAAAAGGGCCTCATCCTGTTGGTCCCAAACAGCGTGGCATTGCTGCCTTTGGTGCAGCCCCTTGAGGCCGTTGCGCAGCGTCTAATCGAACATTTTTGGCCCGCCCCTCTGACCTTAGTGCTGCCAGCCCAAGCGGGCCTGAGTAGCCTGCTGACTGGTGGTACCGGACTGGTAGCGGTGCGCCATTCAAGCTCCCCTTATGTGCAGGCGCTGATGGCACATTGGCAGCGGCCTTTGGTTTCTACCAGTGCCAACCCCAGTGGCTCTCAAGTGCAACACTGGTCGCCTGAGCGCATCGCCGCAGAGTGGGGGGGGCAGGTTGATATGATCCTCGCTGGACCCTATGATGATGGGGCCTTGGCTTCGACGGTGGTAAAGGTTATAGCGGGACGTGGGGTTGTACTGCGCGAGGGTGCCATCACGTGTGCCCAGTTACAGCAGATTATTCCAATTGAGGCGGTTTAGTCGGTTTTTCTGGTTCACGGCTAAATTCACCTTCAACCACATTTCCCCCCATGGTGTGGTGGCTCGCAAAGGTGCCAGCATTTTTCAAGAAACCCAACACCGTGGCAGCCAACATCAGCCGAAGTAAATGGCGGGTAAACGGAAAGACCAATAAAAAACCAAGGGTGTCACTAATAAAGCCGGGTAGCAGGAGCAGCAGCCCGGCAAACAGCAACAGGGCACCATCCAGCAATTGCACCGTGGGTATTTCCCCTTGTTCAGCCCGCTGTTGTAGCTTGATGAGGGTTTTGATGCCTTCGTGTTTGACGAGCGCAATGCCCACCACGGCACTGCCTATAATCGAAGCGAAGGTCAGCCAACCGCCAAACGCTTCACCCACCCAGGCAATCACCGTGATCTCCAAGGCAATAAAGGAAAAGAGAGCGAAAATGATAACAAGACGCATTATAAACTGTTCCTGGTTAACGTTGGTAGAAAAAGATCTACACCAGCATATGGGGTAGGCGCGATTAGATATCAACCGGTGAAGGAAAGATTTGTGATTTTAACGATATTAGAATATCTTAATTTTCGGTTGATTGCTCAGTGTTTAGGTCAGCTGAAAATGGGGTGTTATGGCCTGTGATGAATCCCCCATATTTAGGCTGTCACTAAAAAAAACCGTAGAATAGTGGTCAAAACATTGAACTTACCCGCGTAAAATGCTAAACATTCCGGGTTCACCGATTTGCCCACCGAAGCGTGAGGACGTTCGCCGTGCACGAAAGCACTATTGCTAAACGATATGCAACTGCCCTGGCTGAGCTGGCCAGTGAGCTTAACATTCTGGATTCTATCCGGGATGAGCTCGCCCATTTTCAAGCACTCTTGGCGGAAAGCCCCGAGATGCACGAGATGATGGTCAGCCCCACCGTATCCAAAGAGAGTCAGCATAAGCTGATTTCCACTTACCTGGAGTATGCCAAGCCAAACGATCTGACGGCGAATTTTCTTCGCTTGCTTATCGATAAGCACCGCATGGCCCTGCTCAACGACGTGGCAACCGCCATTGT
The DNA here is from genome assembly GCF_000014865.1 of Magnetococcus marinus MC-1. Lineage (NCBI taxonomy): Bacteria > Pseudomonadati > Pseudomonadota > Magnetococcia > Magnetococcales > Magnetococcaceae > Magnetococcus > Magnetococcus marinus. The sequence continues at coordinate 4,323,039 of NC_008576.1, read as the reverse complement.
TCGGGTGGTGGACGAACGTGCAGGTCGGATACAGGTCAAGGTTGAGACCCCCAAGGCGCTCACGCCGTCCCTGGTGGCCAAGCTAGAGAAATCTCTGGCTGATGTGACAGGGAAAGAGGTCTCCCTGGAAATTAGTGAAAAACCCGAGCTGCTGGGCGGCTTGGTCATTCGTATGGGCAGCGTCATGTTGGATGACTCACTGCGCACCCAGTTACACCGTCTCAAAGAGATCATGAAAGGATAGGGGCCGATGCAAGTCAGCGTCGCGGAAATCAGCGGTATCCTGAAGAAACAGATCGCCGAGTACGGTAAAGAGGCGGAAGTCTCTGAAGTCGGCGAAGTTATCGCGGTGGGTGATGGTATCGCCCGTGCCTACGGTCTTGACAATGTCATGGCCGGTGAAATGGTGGAGTTCGAAGATGGTACCCAGGGCATGGCCCTGAACCTTGAAGAAGATAACGTGGGTATCGTTATCTTTGGTGAAGGTCTTGCCATCAAAGAAGGTACCACCGTTAAGCGTACTGGCCGCATTGTGGATGTACCTGTGGGTAAAGGGCTGCTCGGTCGTGTAACCGACGGTCTAGGCAACCCCATCGACGACAAAGGTCCCCTTGAGACCACCGAGCGTCGTTTGGCGGAGGTCAAAGCCCCAGGCATTATCCCCCGTAAATCGGTGCATGAGCCTCTGCACACCGGTATTAAAGCACTGGACGGTTTGGTGCCCATCGGTCGTGGTCAGCGTGAATTGATCATTGGTGACCGCCAAACCGGTAAAACAGCGGTGGCCATCGACACCATTATCAACCAAAAGCGTACCCATGAGACCGACTCTCCGGTTTACTGCATCTACGTGGCCATCGGTCAAAAGCGTTCGACCGTCGCCCAGGTTGTGCAGACCCTGGAAGAGAATGGTGCCATGGCTTACACCACGGTGGTAGCCGCTACCGCATCCGATCCGGCCCCCATGCAGTTCTTGTCGGCCTACACCGGTTGCGCCATGGGTGAGTACTATCGTGATAATGGCATGCACGCCCTGATCGTCTATGATGATCTCTCCAAGCAGGCCACCGCATACCGTCAGATGTCTCTGATTCTGCGCCGTCCGCCTGGTCGTGAAGCCTATCCTGGTGACGTGTTCTACATTCACTCCCGCTTGCTTGAGCGTGCGGCTAAGATGAATGATGAACATGGTGGTGGTTCTTTGACCGCACTGCCCATCATTGAAACCCAAGATGGTGACGTGTCGGCCTACATCCCCACCAACGTGATCTCCATCACCGATGGTCAGATCTTCTTGGAAACCGACCTCTTCTACTCCGGTATTCGCCCTGCGATCTCCGTGGGTCTGTCGGTCTCTCGGGTGGGTGGTTCGGCTCAGGTTAAAGCGACCAAACAGGTTGCCGGTACCCTGCGTCTGGACTTGGCGCAGTACCGTGAAATGGCGGCCTTTGCCCAGTTTGGTTCTGACCTAGATGCCACCACCCAGAAATTGCTACACCGTGGTAAGCGCCTTATGGAACTGCTGAAGCAGGCCCAGTATGCGCCCCTCTCCATGGAAGAGCAGGTGGTTTCTATCTTTGCTGGTACCCGTGGTTTTCTGGACGTGGTGGATGCCGATGCCGTGGTGAAAGCTGAGTTAGAGTTGCTCAAGCAGATGCATGCAAAGCATAGCGATCTTCTGGACACCATTCGTACCAGTGGTAAGCTGGATGCGGACACAGAAACCAAACTTGGTGTGGCGATTACCGCCATCATCAAAGAGTTTTTGGCCTAATCCAACCTTGGTAAGTTAAGGATCAGCCATGGCGAACTTAAAAGCCCTGAAAGTACGGATCGGTTCCGTCAAAAATACCCGGCAGATCACCAAGGCTATGAAAATGGTTGCGGCCGCTAAGCTGCGTAAAGCAACCGAACAGGCCGAGTCGGCCCGTCCTTACAGCAAACGTATGAGCCGTATGATGCACTCATTGGCCCCTGCTGCTGCTGGACGGGACAACGCTCCTGAGCTGCTGGTGGGGCGTGGTGATGTTAAAAAAGTAAACTTGGTTGTCTACACCGCAGACCGCGGTCTGTGTGGTAGTTTTAATAGCGTGGTAATCCGCGCCACCCGTGCCCGTATCGCAGAGCTAGAAAAGCAAGGTTTTCAAGTCATGCTTACCTTCATTGGTCGCAAGGCTTATGATGTGCTTAAACGCTCTCACGGTCATCTGGTGCGTAAGGTCTATACCGAGATGTCACGCCATATGAGCTTTGCTTATGTGGAAAAAAACATCGTAAAAGAGCTTATCAAAGATTTCCACGAAGGCCAGTTTGACGCCTGTTATCTGGTGTTTAACCAGTTTAAATCAGCCATGAGCCAAGAGCTGACCTGGGCACAGAGCATTCCTCAACCCATTGATACCGAGGGTGCTTCTACCCAAACCGGATATCAGTTTGAGCCGGTTGAAGAAGAGCTGCTCGAAGAGTTGTTGCCCCGTAACTTGGCTGTGCAGGTGTTTCAAGCTTTGGCCGAATCCGAGGCTTCTGAGCATGGTTCCCGTATGACCGCAATGGATAACGCGGTGCGTAACGCGGGGGATATGGTCAAGAAGCTACAGACCAAATACAACCGTTCCCGACAGGCGGCCATTACCACCGAGTTGATCGAGATCATCAGTGGTGCTGAATCCCTGAAAGGTTGATGACGTCGCACATCGACGCCTAACAAAGCGGAGTTTTTAAATGAGCGTAGCACGCACTGGAAAAGTGGTACAGGTAGTCGGACCGGTTGTGGACGTCCGCTTCGAGGGCGAATTGCCCAACATCCTCAATGCGTTACACATGGTGCGCAATGGTGAGCGTCTGGTTTTGGAAGTCGCCACGCACATGGGTGAGGGCACCGTGCGTGCCATCGCCATGGACAGCACCGACGGTGTCGTCCGCGGCATGGAAGTAACCGACACTGGGGACACTATCCGCGTGCCTGTGGGTCGTCAAACCCTGGGCCGTATTCTTAACGTGGTGGGTGAGCCTCAAGATGAAAAAGGCCCAGTCGAAACCACCGAGACCCTGCCGATTCACCGTCCTGCTCCGGCCTTTGCCCAGCAAGCCACCAGCGCAGAGATATTGGAAACCGGCATCAAGGTGATCGACTTGCTGGCCCCCTATGCTAAGGGTGGTAAAGTGGGTCTGTTCGGCGGTGCGGGTGTGGGTAAGACGGTGTTGATCATGGAGCTGATCAACAACGTAGCCCAGGAACATGGTGGTTATTCGGTGTTTGCCGGTGTGGGTGAGCGTACCCGCGAAGGTAACGACCTTTACCACGAGATGGCCGAGTCTGGTGTTATTGATCCCAATAGCTGGGAGAACTCTAAGGCCGCTCTGATCTATGGTCAGATGAACGAACCCCCTGGGGCCCGTGCTCGGGTGGCGTTGACCGGTCTGACGGTGGCTGAATATTTCCGTGATTTGGGGGGCCAGGATGTGCTCTTCTTCGTGGATAACATCTTCCGCTTCACCCAGGCTGGTGCTGAAGTGTCGGCGCTGTTGGGTCGTATCCCTTCTGCGGTGGGTTATCAGCCTACCCTAGGTACCGACATGGGTGCTTTGCAAGAGCGTATCACCACCACCAAAACCGGTTCCATCACCTCTGTGCAAGCCGTCTATGTGCCGGCCGATGACTTGACCGACCCTGCTCCAGCCACCACCTTCTCCCACTTGGATGCCACCACGGTGCTAAACCGTGCCATCTCTGAGATGGGTATCTATCCTGCTGTGGATCCTCTGGACTCCACCTCGCGGGTGTTGGATCCTAAGGTTGTGGGTGAAGAGCATTACCATACAGCCCGTGAAGTTCAGCGCATTCTGCAAACCTATAAATCCTTGCAGGATATCATCGCCATTCTCGGTATGGATGAGCTTTCCGAAGAAGATAAGCTGGTGGTGAACCGCGCGCGTAAAATTCAGCGTTTCCTCTCCCAGCCTTTCCATGTGGCTGAAGTGTTTACCGGTACCAAGGGTGTCTATGTACCCGTTAAAAAGACGGTACAGGGCTTTAAAGAGCTGTGTGAAGGCAAGTATGACAATGTGCCAGAAGCAGCCTTCTACATGGTAAGCGACATTGATGCTGCTTTGGCAAAAGCTGAGAAGCTGAAAGCGGCGAGCTAAGGAGAGACGCCATGGGCGTGACTGTTGATCTTGAGGTGGTAACACCTGAGAAACTGATTCTCTCCGAAACGGTGCAACTGGTGACTGTTCCGGGTAGCGAAGGCTATTTTGGGGTTTTAAGCGGTCACGTTCCCATGATTTCCTCGCTGCGCAGTGGTGTTGTGCGCATGGGGCAGGGGGATGATGCGGTGCATCTGGCCGTTTCTAAGGGGTTTGCCGAGGTTCGTCCAGATCGGGTAACGCTACTGGTTGACCGTGCGGTATTTGGCAAAAAAGTGGACGCCGCCGCGGTGACAAAAATTCGTGATGCCGCCCAGGATGAGTTGGATGGTACCCCGACAGAGAGCGAAGAGTATGAGACTTTGCGTGATAAGTTAGACTTTGCCAATGCGCAGTTGGCCGCCCTTGAGGGTGAGCTTGTTTAATAAAGCATCACGTGAGTTGGTCAATAAAAGGGGCGATCCATCAGGATCGCCCCTTTTTTTCTAGGGAAGGGGATAAATGGTGAGGATTGAGAGTAATGCTCCATTTTATCCCATGAGTTGAACCCACAGACCCACTAACATAGATCCGGTGATTCACTTCTACGTTAAATAAGAGATGGACAGTATGCGCAACAACAGTGCTGTATTAATATTAGCGGCGGGTAAGGGTACTCGGATGTGCTCCAAGTTACCCAAGGTTTTGCATCCTATTGCTGAAAAGCCACTGCTTGGGCATGTGTTGGATGCGGCGCGTGGGCTACACCCGTCACGGTTGGTGGTCGTGATCGGACATGGTGGAGAACAGATCCGGCAAGCCCTGGATGCGCCGGATATTACCTGGGTAGAACAAAACCCACAAATGGGCACCGGCCACGCGGTGCAGTGCGCCATGGGGGCTTTGCAGGGGTTAAGCCAGCACCACCTGCTCATTCTCAATGGTGATGTGCCTTTGATTACCACAGAGACATTACAGCAACTGTTAGAGAGCCACCAGCAGAGCAGACGCGGCGTGACGGTGCTCTCTTGTACGCAAAAACCACCGACGGGTTACGGACGTATCGTCCGTGATGATGTGGGCGGTTTGCAGCGTATTGTGGAAGAGAAAGATGCCGATGCGCAGATCCGTCTCATTGAAGAGATTAATTCGGGCACCTATTGTGTTAATTTAGACGCGCTGCCCGGTTGGTTGGCGGAAATCTCCAACACGAATGCTCAAGGTGAGTACTATCTTACCGACATCGTAGGGTTGGCCAACGCCCAGCAGGGTATCGAACCCTTTAGCCATACCGGCAGTGGTGCCCATTGCCACCACGATGACCATGAGCTGGCTGGGATTAATAACCGGGTACAGTTGGCTGCTATGGGGGCCCGTTATCGTGACCGGCTGGTGCGGCAGCATATGCTGGCGGGTGTTACTTTCATGGATCCCAGCTCCTGCTGGTTGGCGGCTGATGTGACCATTGGCCAAGATACCACCATCGCCCCCCATGTCATTTTAGGGCCGGGGGTAACCATTGGTGAGGATTGCCTGATTGGGGCTTTTTGTGAAATACGTCATACACGGATTGCGCAAGGGGTCGAGGTATTACCCTTCTGCCATTTTGAGCAGGCCGATATTGGGGTAGGGTGTCACTTAGGACCCTATGCGCGGTTGCGGCCTGCCTCGGTTTTGGCTGCGGGGGCCAAAGTGGGTAATTTTTGTGAGGTAAAAAAATCGCATATTGGCGAGGGGGCCAAGGTTAACCACCTTACCTATATCGGGGATGCCGATATAGGGCGTCGGGTCAATGTGGGGGCGGGCACCATCACCTGCAACTATGATGGCGTGAACAAACATCGTACGGTGCTAGGGGATGATGTGTTCATTGGGTCGGACACGCAGCTGGTGGCACCGGTTACCGTGGGTGCGGGGGCGTTTGTGGGGGCCGGGTCAACGGTCACCAAAGATGTGCCCGCCGGCGCCCTCGCGTTAAGCCGAAGTCAACAAAGTAATATAGAGGGTTGGGCGGATAAACGCCGTCAAACCTTAAAGAAGAACGCTTAAGGTGTCATCCAGCAACCGGTAAAAAGCGCTCTGGTGTCAACCACCAAAGCGGGAGGTTCCGAGCATGTGCGGTATCATCGGTGTTATTGGCGAGCGTAATGCGACCCCGATTTTAATTGAGGGGTTACGTCGCTTAGAGTATCGCGGCTATGATTCGGCTGGTATAGCCGTTGCTTACCAGGGTAAATTGCTGTTAGCCCGCGCAGAAGGTAAGTTGGTCAACTTGGAAAATGAGTTGGCGCACACCCCCCGCACCGGATTTTTGGGCATTGGCCATACCCGCTGGGCCACCCATGGACCCCCCACCATCCATAATGCACACCCCCATCGTAGTGAGTCGGTTGCGGTGGTGCATAATGGAATTATAGAAAATTATCAGGAGCTGCGCGAAGAACTCATGGCGCATGGCGTAACCTTTGTCTCAGAGACCGATACCGAGGTGATCCCCCATCTCATCGAGATGGCGATGCGAGCCGACCCCCATGCTCCCGCTGAGGAGGCGGTACGAAGGGCGATCTGTAAATTACAGGGGGCCTTTGCGCTGGGGATTTTAATTCAAGGCAAAGAGGATATGCTCATCGCCGCCCGTCGGGGCAGCCCTCTGATCATTGGCTTAGGGGATGGTGAAAACTTTATTGGCTCCGATGCAACCCCTTTGGTGCCCTACACCCGCCGCATGATCTATTTGCATGATGACGATATGGCGGTGCTGACCAAAGATGCGGTGCGTTTGATGGACATGGAGGGTGCCGCAGTAAGCCGCCCCATTAAGGTGACACAGGTACGCGATGATGTGACGGAGAAGTGGCCCTATCGGCACTATATGCAAAAAGAGATCTATGAGCAGCCCACCGCCATTGGTGAAACGCTCAAAGAGTTGATTCACCCTGCCTACCGCACCATCTCCATCCGTCAAAACTCGGCTGGGTTGGATCTTGCCACCATTGAGGATATTACCATCGTCGCGTGCGGCACCTCATGGCATGCAGGGTTGGTGGCAAAATATTGGATTGAGCAGTTGGCCCATGTGCCGGTACAGGTGGATATTGCTTCGGAGTATCGCTATCGGGCCTCCCCCATGCGCAAAAATGGGTTGATGATTGTCATCTCGCAGAGCGGTGAGACGGCGGATACCCTGGCGGCTATGCGCTATGCCAAGCAGGGCGGGTTGCAGGTGTTGGGGGTGGTGAATGTGCCGGAATCCTCCATTGACCGTGAGGCCGATGCCACCCTGCACACCTATGCAGGTCCAGAGATCGGCGTCGCCTCGACCAAAGCTTTTACCACCCAACTCACGGCGCTGGCCTGTTTTGCCTTGGCGATGGCCAAAGCCAAGGGCGTGTTGGATGCCAAACAGGAACAGGGTTATGTGGATGAGTTGTTGCAACTCCCTGCAAAAGTTGAGCAGGTGCTCATCCATGATGCCTCGTTAGAGGCCATTGCGCGGGAGCTGATGCATGCCAATGGGTTTCTGTTTTTGGGGCGTGGTACCTGCTTTCCCATCGCTTTAGAAGGGGCACTAAAGCTCAAGGAGATCTCCTATATCCATGCTGAAGGCTATGCCGCTGGGGAGATGAAGCATGGCCCCATCGCTTTGATTGATGAAGATCTGCCGGTGGTGGTGGTGGCCCCACAGAACAGCTTGTTCGATAAGGTGGTCAGCAATGTGGAGGAGGTCAAGGCGCGTGGAGGGCGGGTATTGATGATTACCACCCAAGGCCAAGCTGCCGGACGTATTCCAGCCGATTACACCATTCCCGTGGTGCCGTGTGGTGAGTTTGTGGCGCCCATTTTGTATGTCATTCCCTTGCAAATGCTGGCCTACCACATCGCGGTTCTCAAGGGTACGGATGTGGATCAACCCCGTAATCTCGCAAAAAGTGTGACGGTGGAGTAGATCTTATGCGCATGTTTTTGTGGCTCATCGCTCTTATGTCTATGCTGGCGGCCTGTGCATCGGTCGTCCCCGATCAGCGACCCTTATTAAACCGTGAGGTGGTGGAAGTGGTGCGCACACGGGGCGATCAAACCCAGAGCTTTGCCTTTACCCCGATGGAAAAAGCGACGGCCCATCTGATTTTAATGGCAGGGGGGCGTGGTACACCGGAAATTTCCAGCCGGGGGGTGGATTTGGGGGTACGCATGGTATGGGGCAAACATCATTTCCTTATCCGTGAGCGGCATCAACTGGCGCAACATGGCTTTAATATCGCGCTGCTGGATGGGCCTTCGGACCATGCCACCGACCTGCGCCGAGGCTACCGCAACAGTGCCGAGGCGGTGGCGGATGTGCAGCGGGTAATCGAAGCATTAAAGGCCAAAGCCGATCTACCGGTGTGGCTGGTGGGTATGAGCCGGGGGACCGAAATGGCGGCCTATGTGGGTAAAGCGCTGGATCACCGCATTGCTGGTGTGGTGTTGATTTCATCCATCACCGAGGGGGACTACCAGGGCAAGAGCGTGTTGGAAGCCCTGGATTATGATCCCATTCAACAGCCGGTGTTGGTGGTGCATCATCTTCAGGATGGCTGCTTAAAGAGCCAACCAGAGGCCATTAAGCCGTTGGTGGAGATACTCTCCCACCGGGGCCACAGCGAGGTGCAGTGGTATGATGGCGGCAAAGCGGACCTTGACCCCCCCTGTGAGGGACGTTCCAAACACGGTTTTTTTGGCATTGAAGAGTCGGTGATCGGGGGCATAGGCCGCTTTATCCGCCTCAATAGCTCAGCAGCGGCGACCTCTGCGCCCTAGTAAAGCCCGGTCAAGCCCAAGGATCTAACCTCTGCACCGCTGGGCACTTAGGGGGAGCTAGGGGTTGCCCTGTTATGGGATTTTAAGGTTAGGGTTTAATAAAATAGACCCCGGTAAAATCCAGAGGGTGCAGGGCTAGGTTTATGTTACGCTGGGCAAAAAATTCATCAACCGCCTCTTTGCACCCCTGCCATGCGCCATAATCATCAATCTGCACGGTACCGCCTGGGATGACTTTATCGTAGAAGGTGGCAAAGATGAGTTGGGTGGATTCATACCAATCGGCATCCGCATGCAGTAGGGCAATGGTGGGAATTTGCGGCGCGATGGTGGGAAAAGTATCCTGAAACAGGCCCTGGATGGGCTTAATGACATCCAGTAACTGCAACTGCTGGGCAATCTTTAATAAATATTGCTCCAGGGGTGCACTAAGGGTGCCGGTGCCAAAGGGTGTCTTATCGGCGTGGGTGCCTTGGGCGCTCTTATCCCGTGCGGTGGCTTGGGGCATGCCCGCAAAGGTATCAAAGGCATAAACAGACCGTGGACGGCGGCTATAGCGTCGAACAACCCATGCCAAGAGGGCCGCCGCCCCACCGCGCCAACTGCCACATTCGACAAAATCCCCTGGTAAATCCGCATCACAAATCTGTTTAGCCTGTTGAAACAGATTAAACAGGCGAGCCTGACTAAGCATGGTATACGGGCGTATTTGGGGCAGGCATTGGTAAAATGGGGCCAGATTATCCAAGAGCTGCTGCGCCTGGGGGGTGCCTGCACAGGGAAAGGTGCGTAAAAAATCGGGCAGTGGCCAGTTAATGCGGGGATCGGGGCGATGGTTGATGGGTGTCATACAGCCACGCCATGCGATGCCCATAATCTGAGCGGTTTGATAAATCAAGGTCTGCCAGCCAGAGTGACGTAGAAAAGCCAACCCTTCGGCGACAGCCGGTGCGGCCAAGTCATGGAACAGAATCACCGCGTCATCGGCGGCCAGTTTTTCGCAAACCTGGGCATCCTGTAGGGGGGCGTGCCCTTCATGATCGCCATCAATAAAGATAAAGGGCCAGCGTTTGTTGTGTGCCTTGGCCAACTGGGTAACAGCCTCGGGACTGGCACCGACCACCAAGTTGGTGGTGTGCAGCACCCCCGCGCTGGCGAGGGAGTCCCGAACACTCTGCAACAGCACCGGGTCGTTGAATAGGGGATCCACCACATCCAGCACCACCCCGGCCAGCGCAATATGGCAGGCTGACCAACCCATCCAACACCCGATCTCCAGCCCCGTCTGACCACGAAAAGGAAGGGCGATATTATAGATAAGCTGCGACTCGTCCCGGTTAAGAAAGCCCACCATGGGGTTGCGTCGATCCACATACCACGTGTGGGGTATGGCGCGGCGCAGATAGGGCCAGGTGTTGCGCATCGGGTCGCCGACCACCCGGTTGGGGAAGGCGGCGTCAGGGTAGACACGGATAAAGTTGGGGTCGCTATAGTCCCAGCGCTGGGGTGTTGGTGGGGCTGTAGGGCTTTGCTCTGGGCTGTTCATGGGCGGGCTTTTCTAAAATGATGGTTCATAAGGGATAGAGACAACAGGTTTTCCTGACAGCCTATTGGGTTTGAGTGGGTTTGTCGATACGTTAGGTTGCGCCAAGCGGGTGAAAAGGGGGGGTAAAGCGTCATCAGCCGGCCAACCATGGGTTGTCTCTCCCATGGTTGGCCGCCGCCGCGCCACCCGCTTGGGTTGACGGTCCATCCCGCCGTTGGTGACCGGCGTACAGGGTTACACCTAACCGTCTGGGTCGCTTAAAAAACCCTGTAAACGGAACAAAAAAGGAGCCAAAGCGGTCCTAGCACTAACCTGTCAAGCGGGTTAAACTGCTGGCTTGATCCCTATTTCACACTAAAGATTGCAATGCTATGACACCCTTGGACCGACCCACCTATGCCCGCTACCTGCCCCGCATGGGGATGTTGGCGCTGCTCTGTTTGATTGCCTATACCGCCACCGCAGGCTGGTTGCCAAGCGAGGCCCGCAGTCATGTGGTGGTGGGGGCGGCGATCCTACCGCTGATTTTGGCCAACATTCTTTATTTTAGTGCCACCCTCACCCGCTCCAGTCAGCCGCCTGCCAGCTTGTGGGGCTGGCCTCTGCTGGGGCTGCTGGCGGGTTTGGTGGTGATTGCGGCGTTGAGTTTGGATCGCCGCTGGGCACTGCTGGGGGCGGTTATGGCCATGGTCGCCGTACTCGGTACACTTAACTGGATTCGCCAGCGGCGTAAGCAGTGCTTGGGCGACCCCCATCCTGGCCTGCGCTGGTATGAAGGCGCGCTGGTATCGCTGTTGCTGGGGTTGGTGGCGATCTCCGGTGGTCTGCTCATGCCCGACTATTGGGCGCCGCTGCGCTCCATGCATCTGCATCTCAACCTCATAGGTTTTGTGGGCATGACGGCCATTAGCACCATGCAGGTGCTGCTGCCAACGGCCGCCAAATTTCAGGATACCGATGTGGTGCGCCGTCTGCACCAGCACGCCATATGGGCCATGGGGGGGAGCTTGGCCTTCGCCGTGGGGGCCGCCGGGCTGCACCTATTTTATCTGCTGGGGCTTGGCCTTTGGTTGCGGCCATTGGGGGCGTGGATCCTTAGCCTGTGGGGGTTTCGTGATAAAATTTATGGGGGTGGCGGGGCAACGTGGCCGCTGCTGGCGGCTTTGGCCGGCTTTATGATCATGATGTTTGCGGGGCTGTTGGTCGCTTTGGGTTGGCTCTCCGCACAGAACACCCTGCCGCTCTTTTTTATCGGTTTTCTGTTCCCCTTGCTGACCGGAGCGCTCACCCAGCTGCTCCCGCTGTGGTGGTGGCCTGGACTAGAAACCCCGCTGCGCAGCGAAGCCAGAAGCGCCATTGAGCTGGGCAGCCCCGGGCGGGCTGCGGTTTATTTGGTGTGCGGTGTGGGCGCCGCCCTGGGTTATGGCTGGGCGGCCCCGCTGGCAGCGGCAGCCGTGGCGCAGTTTTTGTTGCAGGTGCTGGTGGTACGTATGAAAACCCCAAAAATGCCGCCGGGTAACAGCTTCTAAACGCCAGCAGAGCAAGACGCGAGGTCGACGTAAAGCTTGCACCCTCTGGAGTGCAGGGTGCTTTGCGTGTATAAAAGGGGGGTAACGGTCCCAGGGTTGCCCCCCTGATTTCCCCTTTTTTCCGACTTTCATGGATGATGATGCATGCGCTTTGCACTGGAACTGTTGGCCATTGTGGTCTTTTTTGTGGTTTATAAGCTCGATGGTATCTATAGCGCCACCGCTGCTTTGATCATCATGGTGCTGCTGAATGTCTTTTACCACTGGTTTAAACACCGCCATGTACCCTCGATGATGTGGATCACCCTGATTTTGGTGATGCTGTTTGGCGGTGCCACGCTGATTTTCCACGATCCCCTGTTTATCAAGTGGAAGCCCTCGATTTTACAATGGGTGTTGGCCTCTGGTTTTCTGGCAAGCCATCTGATTGGTAAACGGGTGCTGGTGGCACGCATGCTGGATAACCAGATCAGCATGCCGAGCCTACATTGGCGTCGTCTGAACGCAGCTTGGGTGCTATTTTTGCTCTTTTCAGGTGCGCTTAACCTGTACGTCGCCTACACCTTCTCCGAAGAGATTTGGGTCAGTTTTAAGCTGTTTGGGTTGATGGGCCTAACCATCCTCTTTTTAATCGGCCAAGCCTTCTATATGTCCCGTCATGGTAGTGAGGTGAGGGTGGAAGAGCGCAAAGAGGGGATGATCGAGGCAGAAGAGACGGTGGAAAATCGGCCAGAATAGGTGTGGGTACGGGGGGTAATCCCGCTGTTGCAGCCGCTTGTGCTTAGGTGTCGTCAGCATCACTGGTGCGACGGGGCGGTGGAGGTGGTGGCGAGGGCTGTTGCCAGGGGTCCTGGCCAGTGGCGTCGTCGCACCAAGGGTGAGGGAAAAATTCCTGCAACCGCTCGGCCGGGCTGGGGATGCGCTCCTCTGAGGCTTTGGTTGTGGGGGTTGGCCGCGGGGACTTGTGGGGGGCATAGACGGCCTCCAGCTCCGCGTCATAGGCGGTTTGCCGGGACTCGAGCTGACTCTCCAGATCTGCGACCCGCTGGTTAACCCAGGTGGGCTTGGCTTCGTTCTCTATCGACGGGATAGGCGAATGTGCGGCGGTTTCTGGCGCTTCCTGCTGACCGGCTGGGGGAGCCGCTGCGGGCAGTGGGGTGTCAGGCAGGGTGTCGTCCCAGTACCGTTCAAAGGCTTCATCCAACGCTTGAAGCTGCTGGTGGTAGGCCTCATCGGCCTGTTCCAGCTCTTCCATATAGGCCTGCCAGTGATCCCCTTCGATGCGCTCATCCTGATTATTAGCTAACATTTCCCCGGTTAAAATACCGGCAAAACCAGCCTGCCGATTGCCCTCAACCTGATTGCGGGTGGGTTCCACAAAGGCGCTCTCCCCGCGCAGAGAGAGTACCAGATAGTTCCAGGCCCAGTTCCAGCCCATACGAATAAAGGTAAATTTACCCCGTTCAATTCCAGAAGGGGGTGTGCCACGAACCAGCCGATAGACCAGCCAAGCATTGAGCAGGCTGAGTGTCACAATCATCAGTGCCCCGACCAAAGCAAGCTGGGGGTTGCGCCCCAAATGGGCCACTAGGGTCCACAGTGTCAGGGCAAACCCCAGCAGCAGCACCAACAGTGCCAGCAACAGCCCAGCGGTACGACGCAATCGGTAGCGACGCTGCTCCATGTTCTCTTGCAGATGGGGAAAATAGGGTGCCTCCGCAGGGGGGGAAGAACCCATGGATTTAAACAGATGCTTGAGCATGGTGGTATCCTGGGAGGGTTGGCCCGGTGTTTGCGCACATTGTAGTGCGATCCATCGGTGCAGGCCAAGGTATTGTGTGGGCATGCCCCCCGCTTGGTTGGTTTGGTTTTTATAAAGAAGGGTATGAAAAAATGCTCTATTTTATCCTATTTGTGGTGCTGTTACTGCTATCCATCGTGCTGGTTATGGGGGTGCCACAGCGGCCACAGCGAGGGGTTGCTGGGTTTTTTTTGCCCCCCGCCGTGGTGGCCGGGGCGCAAGAGTTGGAGGAGGTGTTGGGGCCAGACTTTGCGCTGTTGATCCGCCCTGACCCCGCCATGTTAGCCGGTAGGGTGAACGATGCAACACCCGATTATGTGATTTTAGATCGGCAGGATCAGCGCCCCTTGGGCATGGTGTTGCTACAGGGTGATAAAGCACGCATTCAGCGTTTAATGAGCCACGGCCTACCCCTACAGGTGTGGGATGAGCGGATCGACAGCGAAATGGTACATGATGCGGTGTTGGCTTGGCAGCAGCATAAAGCTGGTCCTCTGCACAAGGAGCCCCATCTGCCCGCCGCAGAGATTCCCTACACCCCAGCGCTGGGGCCTGAACAAGCCTTGCCACCGATGCCGCCCCCCCCATCCACGCGCCAAGTTGATTCCCCCCACTGTGACAAGTGTGGTGCCCAGATGCAGCGTAAAAAAGTGGTGAAAGGGCAGCATGCAGGTAAACGGTTTTGGGTGTGTAGCAACTATCCAGAGTGCCGCACCATGGTTCCTGTCTCCTCCTAATGTAGGTATGGATAAGGTTTTTTTTGAACAAGGAGTGATTATGGCTTACACGCGCATCACCCTACTGCTTTCCCTCTTGGTGTTGCTGGCGAGCTGTGCCTCAGACCCGGCCTGGGAGATGCGTCAATACCGCCTTAAACGCCATTATGATCAGGCGATCCAATGGTATGAGCAGAACTATCGTGCCGAGGATGATGACCAGTTGGGGGATGAGGCGTTGCAGGATCTCTGCAAAGCCTATTTTGAGGTGCGTAATTACCAAAAGTTTATGGATTGTGCCCAGCGCTATTTTAAATTGGTACAGGGCGGCGTTGCGGTACAAGGGGACTATTTTAACGAAGAGACGGTGGAGATTTCCAAACAGGAAAAGCTTGCCTCAGTAATGGCGTGGCGGGCCTTGATGCGCATTGATATGGGCCGTTATGAACGCGCCTTGGAGGATGCCAAACAGGCGACGCAATGGTTGGAGCAGGCGCGTAAGTTTAATGGCAATCAGCAATCGAAAGATCATCAGGAGTGGGCCTTTGTAGAGGCTGATGTGCTACAGGCGGCGGGTTTGGCCCACGCCTTTGTCGAGCTGGAGGATGAGGCGCGAGGTTACATCCAGCGGCTTGCTCATCTACGCACACCAGAAGGGGGCAGTGAGCTCCACCGCAAGCAGACCATGGCCCGGTTGCGGATTTTGGTGGCGCTCAAGGATTACCAGGCCGCGCGGGTGTTGGTGGAGAGCTATGACCGCACCCACCCCTTGGGTTTTTTGTTGATGGCGGCCAGCTTTGTCAATCCCGTGCAGGGGGTGATGCAGGCGGCGGACATGCTTGGTCGTGAGGATCGTTTGCAGCATCAACCGGCCAGATATCTGCCTGAGCGTTTTATTTTAGCCAAGGTCCTTTATGAAACCGGTGCCACAGAGCGGGCTTTGGCCCTCTATACCCAACTGTTGGAGAGCCCGTATCGGGGCAGTTTTCCCGGTCTGATGGTAGCCGCTCTGCATGATCGTGGCACCATTGCCATGGGGGCGGGCCGCTTGGACGATGCGCTCAAGGATCTGCAACAGGCTGCTGGTTGGATTGAGGCCAGACGGGCCTCTATTCGAGATGCCACGGCGCATACCGGGTATGCCCATGATTATGACCGGGTTTACCATGATCTTATTCTCTTGTTATTAAAAAAACAGCGCACGGCGGATGCCTTTGAGGTGGCTGAGCGGGCGCGTATGCGGCTGTTGGTAGCTGATCTGGCGTATAATAAATATTTAATTGAGGGGGCCGGTACGGGGGCGGCTTTGATTAAGCAACTGGAGCAGGCCGAGGAGCGCCTCATCATCCGCCGTTTTGATGAAGATCCCGAGGCTTTTAAAACCATTGAGGCCGAGCCAGGGCGGTTACGTGCAGAGATTGCCCAGCAATACCCCCATTTAGCGCCCATGGTGGGAGCGGTGGGGAAAGATCTGTTGCACCGTTTACAGCAGCGTATCGGTCCTCAGGGTCGGGGGGTCGTCTACTACCACTATGGGGATACCTTGCTGGCCTTTGTGGTGGCGCAGCAGGGGGAGCCTCGGGTACACAGTCTGGATGGCAACAATCTGGGTGATGCGGTTGCCCAATGGCGGCGTTTAATCCAGCGTCCCAGCGATGAGGAAGGGTGGAAAATTGGTGCCCGTTCCCTCTATGATCGGCTGTGGAAATCCCTAAAAATTGACCCCTCTGTACGGCAGGTAACGTTGGTTGGTGATGGTCCCTTACGCTTGCTACCATGGGCGGCATTGCTGGACGAGCAGGATCTGCCATTGATGCAACGTCACACGCTCTATGTGCTGCCCTCGGTTTCGGCGTTGGCTTGGCAACAGCGTCTGACGGGTAAGATATGGTCCCGCTATCTGTTAGCCGTAGAGGGTAGCGGCATCGTGTCGGTGCAGGGCAGGCAGAGCGAAGCCGAGCGGCGCATCATGGCATTGGCCTATGAAAGTGCGGCCCACCAAGCTGGCGAGACCGGTAATAAAGAGGTGCGGGTGCTGACGGGTACACGGGCCAGTGAAGCAGCCCTAAAACGTCATGGACCCAGCAGTGAACGGTTGCATCTGGATGCCATTTGGCAGTTGGAGGAGGAGCAACCCTGGCGGAGTTCGGTGATTCTTAATCCAGGTTTTGGTGAGGATGGCAAGCTGCATTTGCAAGAGTTGCTGAGCCAAGCATGGCCGGTGCGTCTGGTGCTGCTACCGGGTATTATTGCTGAGGGCGATGCAGAGAGCCGGGGCCGGGGTGTGTTGGCTTTGCAGAGTGCTTGGCTCTATGCGGGGGCAGACTACCTATTACATGGCATGTGGCGCCTTGATGGTGAGGATGTGGACCGTTTTATGAGCCGCTACCACCGGGTGACACGGTTGCAGAGTCCAGCGCGGGCGTTACAAATGGTGCAGCTCTCCATGCAACGCGATGGATTGACCCACCCACACTACTGGGCTACGTTCCAGCTTGTGGGTAATCCACCCCCGTTTCGGGTACGCACCATGGATATCCGTAGCCGACCCATTAAGGATGGAAAACCCTGATGGTAAGAGCCCTACAGCATGGAGAAGTAAATGGTTAGCCCAGGGTGGTGCCGAACCAAAAGTGCTGTGGTGGCGCTTGGCGTGCTGCTGTTGGGGGGCTGTAGTGGGGTATCGCCGGCCACCTTGGAGAGTGCGTGCGCGCTGTTTGATCATCGTAGTAGCTGGAACCGCGCTCTGGAGCAAACCGAGCGGCGCTGGGGTTTGCCGGTGCATGTGCAGTTGGCGATTATCCATCAGGAATCAAAATTTCGCAGTGACGCACGCCCTCCCCGCGAGCGGCTCTTATGGCTTATTCCCTTGGGTCGGGCTTCGTCGGCACAGGGTTATGCGCAGGCGTTGGATAGCACTTGGGCGTGGTATCAAGAAAAAACCGGGCGTCATGGGGCAAAACGCTCCAACTTTGCCGATGCGGTGGATTTTATTGGTTGGTATGCGCGGATGAGTCAACAACGCTTAAATATCTCTATGTGGGATGCACGCAACCAGTATCTGGCTTACCATGAGGGTCATGGGGGATTTGAACGGGGTAGCCACAAACAGAAAAAATGGTTGCTCAAGGTGGCTGATAAGGTGGCTAACCGTAGCTACCTGTATCGACAGCAGCTTAAAAGTTGTCGCCCCTAAGGTTTAACTCTGGGTGCTCGTTGGTATGATTTATAAATGGTCGCTAGTCCTATGGTCTGATTTCTGCCATTATAAAGCTTATGGGTTGGGGTATCGGTCTTTTCTATGGCCGTTGCCATGGGCGCTGTGGTCGACGACGCTACGGAGCAGAAGTTTTCGTGGGTTGTAAACGGACCCTGTTGGTCATGCCGTATATTCAATCAAGTTTTTGGAATAATGCGTGATCATGACGGAGAATAGGGTGTAGTGGTAGGGTTGTTTAAGTTAGGGGTGCCTTGCGTGTTATGCCGGACGCAACCAAGCGGTCGCGGCGGATAATCAGCAGAGCAGGGGGATGGGTAGGGTGGTTAGCGTGTTATTTTTTTAAATGACGCGCTTTATCATTGAAAAAAATGAGTCATAAGGGTAGCTCTGTTTAGGTAAGGCTTGGTTTGCTGATCCTCCTGTAAAAAAAGCCAGCGTCAGCCCATTGCTGGGTGACACTGGCTTGGACAGGTTGTGCGTCTGATTCAATGACCAGCAGCCGTAGGGCTGTTTGCCAGCGACAGAAAACAGGCCCTGGGTTGGTCATTGGCTTTTGTCAGATGCCTGTTCATTCTAGAGTGAACAGATTCAATAGAAAAATTTTAAAAACAAATCTGGGGTATTCCAGCCATGTGGGGTATTCAGTGAAAGAAGGACTGAACAAATTCGACCTTAATCTTTTGGTAGCTTTTGATGCACTGATGAGTGAGCGTGGGGTGACCCGTGCTGGACGTCGTTTGGGCATTACGCAGGCTGCTATGAGTAATACTTTGCGGCGTTTGCGCACCGCTTTTGATGATCCGCTGTTTATCAAAACCGGGGCACGTATGGAGCCGACTCCCCGGGCTATGGAGTTGTCGGGCATGATCGAAGCGGCGTTAAAGCAGGTGCACGTGGCCCTGGATAACGACAGTTTTGATCCGGCCAACTCCCACTATGTGTTTCGGGTGGGTATGGTGGACTATACGGTGCCGTTGGTGTTTCCGGCGCTGTTGGATCATTTGGAAAAGTATGCCCCCAACTGCATCCTTGAGGTGGTCAATACCGGTGATTTTGAAGGGGAGATGCTTGAGTCGGGTGAGGTGGATCTGGTGCTCAGCCGGTTGGATCAAGCCCCCCGGGGATTAAAATCGCGTGTGGTGGGGGAGATCCCGTTTGTCTGCATCTATCGCCCGGGCCATCCCTTAATCAAAGAGCCTATGACCCTGGAGCAGTATCTGCAAGCTCGCCATGTGCACTATTACCCACCCATGGTCAAAGAGGGTTTGGTCGATTTAGGTTTAAAGGCGATCAATCAAGAGCGGAATGTGGTGGTGCGGTTGGACTCGTTTGGGATGGTGCCAACTTTGGTGGCTGAAACCGATCTGATTGCCGCTGTCACCCACACCTCGGCCCATGTGATTGCGCCGGCTATGGGGCTAAAAGTGCAACCGCTACCCTTTGAGGCACCGCCGCTGCAGTTTGTTATGGTTTGGCATGATCGTTCTGAAGAGAGCGCCCCGCACCAGTGGTTCCGGGAGCAGGTACTGCACATGTTGATCTCTTTGGAGGGGATGGTAGGCAAGGTATAAAACAGACCGGCAGAGCAAGGCACAGAGGGGGGGGGAGGCCGCTCCACCGGTCCGTCGCGTTGCAGTAAACCACAAGGGAACCGCAACAACGCTTGAAACCGCCCCCCGGTAGGCCGAGGCAGACCAGTAGGGCGGGAATCAATAATGAAACGCTGATACTTATATCCATGGTTGCGTGATAACGCAACATAAAAATGGATCTCTCCTCCCTAAGCGGCGGCTGATTTAGCAGAAAATTTAGGTACAATGCTGTTTTTGCAGAGCAAAGATTTTTTTCTAGAGTGCGGTGTAGTTGGTCGGTCGTGGCTCGTAAATGAGGGTATAAACTGGTCCCTTTAGGGACTTGCACACGCTTTTTGAGGTGACACAGCACATGTCAGGTTCGAGCATGAAACACAATTTGAACAAGTTCGACCTTAATCTCTTGGTCGCCTTTGATACGCTCATGACAGAGCGTGGCGTGACACGAGCCGGTCGGGCTTTGGGTATTACCCAGGCGGCGATGAGCAATACATTGCGCCGTTTACGTGAACTGTTTGATGACCCTCTGTTTGTAAAAACCGGTTCTAGTATGGAGCCTACACCCCGTGCTATTGAGCTCTCTACGCCTGTGGCGTTGGCCCTAGAAGAGGTTCGCAAGGCATTGAATCAAGAAGGTTTTGATCCAATGATGGCGAGCGAAAATTTTCGCTTGGGTATGATTGACTATGCTTCGGCCATGTTGATGCCCGGTTTGGTGCGGCATATGAGCCAAGTTGCCCCACGGGCCAAGATGCAGGTTGTGGATGTGGGGGGGGATGAAGAGGTGGCCAATTTGGAGCGGGGGGCTGTGGATCTGGTTTTCAGCCGTTTTCAGTGGGTGCCGCCCAAGGTTTGTATCAATCGACTCTTTAGTATGGAGTATGTGGCGGTATTTTGCCCCAATCATCCTGGGGTAGAGGGTGGCTCGTTGAGCATGGATGCCTTTTTAGCCTCGCGTCATGTGCACTATTATCCCCGTGGTATGGATAATACGGTGGTGGATGAGACCCTGGCCGAGATGGGTGAAAAACGGAACATTATTGGTAAATTGGCCTCATTTGGCATGTTACCAGCCATGCTGGCTTCGAGCCACGTCATGGCGGTGATGCCCGAAGGGGCGGCCAAAGTGGTGGCGCGTCCGTTGGGGTTGCGGGTGGAGAAGCTGCCTTTTAAAACGCCACTCTTACGTATGGCTTTGGCGTGGCACCCGCGCACCGATCGGGACCCTTCGCATGTATGGTTTCGCCAGCAGGTAAAATTTGTGCTCAAAGAGGCGTGCTGGCGCGATGAAAGTAACTGTGAAGATGGCATTTATCACTAAGGATAGCATGCTTTTTTGGCGGTTTGGTGAGGATTAAAAAGCTGAGAGTTAGGTTCTAGGAGTTGGTGTGATGCACCGCTACGGTAAAGAGTAAGTTACGGTAAATAAGAGCGAGCAGTAAGTAAGATCAAGGCAGGCCTGCGGGTCTGCTTTTTTTATGGGAGCTGGGTTAGTGAGACGCGGTTGACATGGGTTTTGGTAAATATTCTGCGTCATTTTGGTGGGTTTCAGGTTGCAGAGGTGTGGTATGCGTTTTCAAATGAGTATTCAATTTAGAATAAGTGTGGCGGTACTGTTGGGTTTGGTGCTGTCCTCGTTGGTGGGTGGGGTCAGCCTCTATGAAATGAGCAGAATTCGTGGCCAAATTCAGGAGATCGCCAAAACCGAACTGCCGTTAACGGAAATTTTAACGCAGGTTGAAAATCTGCATTTACAGCAAGCCCTTTTATTAGAGCGCGCCTACCGTTACGGGGTAAGCAAGCAGCCGGCAACCGTGAGCGCGTTACACAACCAATTTGCACAGACCGCAGGCCGGATGGGGCAACTGCTGCAAGAGGGGCGGGCGCTGGCTCTTGGTGCGGTAACGACGACAGCTGCTACCCAGGCACGCCAAACTTTTCAGGGGATCGCGCAAAGTTTACGGGTGTTAGC
Organism: Magnetococcus marinus MC-1; assembly: GCF_000014865.1. NCBI lineage: Bacteria > Pseudomonadati > Pseudomonadota > Magnetococcia > Magnetococcales > Magnetococcaceae > Magnetococcus > Magnetococcus marinus. The sequence continues at coordinate 4,301,738 of NC_008576.1, read as the reverse complement.
ACAAAACCATGAGCAGCTCGGTCAATTGGTGATGGAAACCTTGGTCAAGATTCATGGCGACGCGGTGGCCCAGACGGACCATCTCTTCCAACGTATTGAAAGCCAAGAGTTGGCCCTGATTACAGCGCAAAACCAGTTAAAAGGGCAATTGGCGAGCATGCTACAAGAGAGCGCCCAATATGCGGTCTATAAAGAGGAGCAGGGCATCTATCTCATTGGCTTATTGCTGGGGATAAGCGTGGTCGTTGGGTTGCTCTTCTCCTGGCGCATTTCCAAGGAGATTATTCAACCCTTAACCGAGGCGGCGCAGATCGCTGACCGTATCTCTGAAAACCAGTTGGATATTGAGACCCCCAAGGGCCAACTACCGGAGATGAAGCGGTTGTTCAGAGCCATGACCTACATGGTCACAGCCTTGAAAGAGCGACAACGGCTGGAACAACTGCTCTTGATTTCGGAAAAAATGTCCTCCATAGGACGGCTTACCGCAGGCATTGCGCATGAGATTAATAATCCATTGGCCTCGGCATCTATGGGGGTGCAAACGCTAAAAACCCTGTTGGGTGAGTCGCCGTCATTGGATGTAAGTAAGCGGATAGACTCTATTGAGCGAAACCTGGACCGCGCCGCCACGATTGCACAAGAGATGCTAGTCTTCTCTCGTTCCGAATCCAGCAGCTTGGTGCCCATCGATCTGCAAGAGCAAGTAGAGGGTGCTTTAACCTTGTTAAGCCATAAACTAAAAGATGTTACTGTGGTGCAGCAGTGGCAGCAGGATATGCCCGAGGTGTGTGGTGATTTTGTGCGTTTAGAGCAGGCCTTTATGAACATTATGTCCAATGCGCTGGATGCCATGGCCGAGGGAGGGTGCATGGAGATTGTGGGAGAGCGGGATGAAGAGGGGGCAATGGTGCGCATTACCGACCATGGGCAGGGTATTGCGCCAGAGTTGTTATCCCGCGTGTTTGATCCCTTTTTTACCACCAAGGAGGTGGGTTTGGGTACAGGGCTAGGACTATCCATTTGTTATAATACGATTTTGGAACATCGTGGCAGCATTGAAATTACCAGTGAAGTAGGGGTGGGGAGCTGTGTGACGGTAAGATTGCCGGTACGCCAAGGGGATTGCTAAGGTTGAGATGCGGTCATGTGAAAAGAAATTCTATTTTTTTCCAGGGTGGTCAAGCACTACAGTTGCAAGGGGTCCGGTGGGGTCCCAAGAGCCCTTGGCTAGGAGTGTAGGTGATACCATGCAGGCTAAAGCGCGCTTGTTAATTGTGGATGATGATGCAGAATTTCGTGAAAACTTGAGCCAAATTATGTTGGCGCACGGTTTTGAAATTGAAGAGACAAACTCGGGCAAAAGCGCCTTGAGTAGGGTGCAAAGCGAACCGTTTGATATTGTTTTGCTGGATATGATGATGCCCGGTATGGATGGTATCGAGACCCTGCGAGAGATGGAAAAACTCAGCCAACACCCTAAAATTATACTGATTACGGCTTTTTCCACGGTGCAAAATGCGGTGGAGGCGATTAAACGAGGTGCCTCAGACTATGTATCCAAGCCGTTTAAAGTCGAAGAGCTGCTGGCGGTGATCCAGCGCACCCTGGAAGAGGCAAAGTTTGAAGAGGAGATCCGCATTGAGGATCTTGATCAAACCTTGGGTTCACTGGCAAACCCGATTCGTCAAAAGATCATCGCGCTGTTGGGTAGCGGCCTACCCCAACGCTTGATGGAGATTCGTAAGATCCTAGATATTGAGGATCACACCAAAGTGGTGTTTCATTTAAAAATTCTAAAAGAGTCTGGTTTGGTACAGCAGCAGAGTGACCGCGCTTATGTGCTGTCCGATTCGGGTAAAGAAGTATTGCAATTTCTTAAATCGCTGAAAAGCCGTCTCCCTTCGGTTCCCCTGTCCTGAGAGGCGTGGACGAGGGGCCTTGCGTGGCGCGCCCAACCCCCGTGAATAAAAATTCACCAAACGGTCATCACCGTTGATAAGATTTCTATTGAACCAATGAATAGGAGCGTTCAGGATGCCGCCAGCATGGTCTGTGGTCGGTGGATCGTGCCCCACTCTCTTATTGGGTTCAAAGGATCATATCATGGTAAATAAAGGGGTTATGGCCATTGTCATGGTGGCTTTGGGGACTCTGTTAGGTGCAGGAGAGCTGTGGGCTTCCGATGGGACGGGCGGCCATTTGGATCTGACCCATACGATGTATGGCTATCTGGCCATACTGCTGTTTGTGGTGGCCTACGGTTTGGTCATGACAGAAGAGTATACCAAGTTACGCAAATCCAAGCCTGTATTGTTGGCGGCGGGTCTTATTTGGGTATTGATTGCCGCTGCCTATGTGAGTAACCACATTCCCCATGTGGCAGAAAAGGCCATGCGCCATAATATTTTGGAGTATGCCGAGCTGTTTCTGTTTCTGTTAGTGGCCATGACCTACATTAATGCCATGGAAGAGCGTTTGGTGTTCGAGTCGCTACGTGCTTGGTTGGTGCGCGCGGGTTATGGTTTTCGTAAGCTGTTTTGGCTGACGGGGATTTTGGCCTTTTTTATCTCGCCGGTGGCCGATAACCTGACCACGGCGCTACTGATGTGTGCGGTGATCATGGCGGTGGGTCGGGACAATGGTAAATTTGTCACCCTCGCCTGCATTAACATTGTGGTGGGGGCCAACGCGGGTGGGGCCTTTAGCCCTTTTGGGGACATTACAACCCTGATGGTGTGGCAAAAGGGTGTGGTGGGTTTTGGCGAATTTTTCCAGCTCTTCTTGCCCTCGGTCACCAACTTTCTGGTACCCGCCTTGATCATGCACTTTGCGGTGCCCAATCTTAAACCAGCCAGCAGCAATGAAGTGATTTTGATCAAGCGGGGGGGACGGCGCATCGTGGGGCTGTTTCTGTTGACCATCTTGACGGCGGTGAGTTTTCACAGTGTGCTGGAACTGCCCCCGGTGGCGGGCATGATGACCGGTCTAGCCTACCTAAAAATCTTCTCTTACTACCTGAACAGAACCATGAATCGGGGCCGCAAGGGGCAGGGTTTGGCGGGCGAGCCAGAGGCCGAAGAGGAGACCTACTTTGACGTTTTTCAAAAGATCGCCCGTGCCGAGTGGGACACCCTGATGTTCTTTTACGGGGTGATCATGTGTGTGGGTGGTCTGGGTTTCATCGGCTATCTGACCATGCTCTCCCACCAGATGTATGGTGGTATGGGCCCTACCATGGCCAATGTGTTGGTGGGTGTTCTTTCAGCGGTGATTGATACTCGATGTTCAAGTTTTCTGCGCTTGACATCTGAGGGGAAAAGGGCAGCAGTGTCATCCCGTCGGACTCTGGATCAAGATTCAATCGAGACCCTTCATTATCTGACGGGCTGGCCTGCTGCCCCTGCTTTATTTTACACTTTCCTCCAGGGATGAACCAATGTCCCGTTTTCCATGGAGGGAAGACGGATGATTTTCAATCGACCTCTGCCATTTATCAGCGCCTTTGTTGAAGAGATTGATGGAGCCCTGCGGGAGCAGCATACGCATTCGGTTGGGATGAGCGTCTGCCAGCGGAGCTGGTTTGGTTTCTGCATCATGGCGATCATGCTGACCAACTCGATCTGCTGGGCACAGTTTGAGCGGGCTGGGTTGGGACGCTACGGCCTCGGGGCACTGGCTTGGATGTTTCGGAGTTCCAAGATTCCCTGGGAGCGGCTGTTTCAGATGAGCGTTCGGGTTGTTTTGCGTCGCCATGGGATCACGCATGGTGTGCTGGTGGTCGATGACACGGACAAAAGGCGGGCCAAGGTCACGACCCGCATCTCACATGTCCACAAGATGAGGGACAAGAGCAGCGGCGGTTATCTTTTTGGCCAGCAAATTGTCTTTTTGCTTTTGGTGGCCGACATGGTGACGATTCCGGTCGGGTTTGCGTTTTATCGTCCAGACCCGGCACGGACGGTTTGGCGCAAGGAAGTCAAAGCGCAGAAGCGCAAAGGGATTCTGAAAAGCAAGCGCCCAGTTGAACCGGCCAGGAACCCGGACTATCCGACAAAACCAGAATTGGCACTGCGATTGTTGCGGCAGTTCAAGCAGTGGCATGCTGTGGTGCAGGTCAAGGCGATCCTGGCTGATGCACTTTATGGAGCTGCTGATTTTGTAGACCAAGGGTCATCCCTGTATGCTGGCATCCAATGCGTCAGTCAGTTGAGGAAGAACCAGAAGGTCCGTTTCCTGAGCCGGGATCTGACTGTTGAGGAATTTTTCCAGCGCTATCCCGGTGTAACGGGGAGGCTCCCGGTCCGAGGTGGAGAGAACAGGGCCATCGTGTTTCGCAGCGCCCGCATCCATGTGAAAGCACATGGCGTGAAGCGCTTTGTTATTGCATTGAAATATGACGGAGAACAAGATTATCGATACCTGTTTGCCTCCGACTTGACGTGGCGAACGGAAGATATCCTGAAGGTGTTCACCTTGAGGTGGCTGATCGAGGTGTTTTTCCAGGACTGGAAGGCCCACGAGGGCTGGGGGAATCTGACCAAGCTTCAAGGTGACGAAGGATCAAGCCAAGGCCTGATCCTGAGCCTGATGGTTGATCATTGTCTCCTGGTCCAACCAGACCAACTGGCCCAGTTGAAACACAAACAACCCGCGTTCACTGTGGGAAGCCTGATCAATCACATCAAGGCCGACAACCTAGTGGCACTCATTCACGATCTATTGAACGCAAATGCACCAGAGCAGGAATTGACCCAATTGGCCGACGTACTGGCTAAACAGTTCAGGCTGAACCTCTCGGAAAAACACATGGTTGGGCGTGATCTGGGGCGGCAGGCCCCATCAGCGTCGCTCAAGTATAAAACTGCGTTGGCGTGACACCTTGAACGGCTGTCAAGCGCTGAAAACTTGAACATCGAGTGATAACATCCCGGTCATGTTTGCGGTGTTGACCATGCAGCCCGACATGTCCGTGGGGCAGTGGTTATTGGTGACGTTGACGGCGGGGGTGGGTGGCTCGCTGCTCTCCATTGGTTCGGCGGCTGGCGTGGCGCTTATGGGGCAAGCCCACGGTACCTACACTTTCTCAAGCCATTTGCGTTGGAGTTGGGCAATCATGTTGGGCTATATCGCCAGTATTTTGGTCCATTTCCTGGTCAATAGCAGCTCATTTGCAATGCAACCTGGCTTGTAACCAGTGGGTGGTCCTTTGTGAAATTTATTGCACAGAGGAGCGCTTTTTGAGGGTTAGATTTCTATTTAATAACAGCCATATCCTTGGTTACTGTTGACCCTATTAGCACGTTGATGGCCACGTAGTAGCAATAGAGGTTGAGGAGTGTCATGAGGGGCTTGTTAAGTGGGATCAGATTGGTAACAGAGGCCATACGGTCATGCCTTATGCCGCGTTCGCTTGCCAAAAGTCCGTGTAAAGGTTTAGTCTCACTGCGGATCTCCACCATGTCTGGGGATGAGCATGAAGAGCGTCCGGGGCCAGAAAAAAGAATCATTATTATGGGCAATGGTGGCCGGCCCAATGTGCCCAAGTCGTACTATGTGCAGATTGATGATCCCATGCTCTGCCCCCATCACGGTATGTTGGTCAAAAGCACTCTACGTGGGTGGTGTGTTGAGCCATTAAAACGGGGTTACGCCTGCCAGATGGAGCTGGATGGTGAACCCATAGAGCACACCATGCCCCTCTACGAAGGGGCGGTTGTCTCGCTGGGTAACAGTAGGGTGCAGGTAGGGGTGCAACCGGTGGTCAAGCAATGGCCTAACCTAAATCACGGGATCTAGGCTGCGCGAGACAGAGTAGGAGATGGCGCTTATGCTCACTTGGCTAGCGGATAAATTTAAACGGGGTCAGGAGGCATCGGACCGTTTGGTCAATGCGGTGCGTCTGGACAACATCGCCAAAGTAGAGATGATTCTTGCTGAGGGTTCGGATGTCAACACCCTCGATTCCCGCCACAAAACCCCCCTCTGCCATGCGGTGGAACGGGGTTATCTGGGCATTTGTGCGCTCCTGTTGGCCTATGGGGCCGATCCTAATATTAAAAATTCCCATGGTGAAACACCACTGCACTTGGCCGCCATGGCCAATCGTATCGAGATTGCTACGGCGCTGTTAGACCGCATGACAACGCCGGATGTGGTGGATAAAGATGGCCGCACGCCGTTGCATTTTGCGGCAGATAATGGTCAGCCAGAGATATGTAAGTTGCTGATTAAAAAAGGGGCAAATGTCAATATTGCAGATGTTGAGGGGGAGACGCCACTCTTTTTTGCCAACCGCATGGTGGCCGAATTGTTGGTGCAAAGTGGGGCGGATATTCACTGGCGCAATCGCTCGGGGGAGACGGTTTTACATCTGACTTCAAAGGACCTCGCGGAGTATCTGCTGGGGTTGGGGTCGGATGTCAATGTGCGGGATAATAAAATGTGGACTCCGCTGCACTTTGCCAACAGTGAACTGGCGGCGCTCTTGATCCAACATGGGGCAGATCTCAATGCCACCGACCGCTATGGTTGGACCCCACTGCATTTTGCGGCGAACCGGGGAGATGAAGAAAAAACGCTGCTGTTGATCAAAGCTGGTGCCGAGATCAATGCGGAAGATCGTTATGGCTATACCCCAATGACGGTAGCTTATAATACCAATTATAATAACTTAGCCCGACTTATTGGCATGCATGGTGGTGTTTCTCAGGTATCATGAGTGCCCAGGTTGGTAGGGATGGTTTGGGATGAATATCATTATTGTGGGCGCCGGGCGGGTGGGTATTGATTTGGCGCGATTTCTTTCCGAAGAGTCCTTGAACGTTACCTTGGTGGAACGGGATACGGTGGTGGCCCGACAGGCGCAAGAGGCGCTGGATGTGCAGATTGTGGAGGGGGATGGCACCGATCTGGATCTGCTTTTGGCCCACGGTTTAAAAGAGTGCGCGCTGGTGTTGGCCCTAACCGGTTCCGATGAGACCAACATTGTCATAACGCTGATTGCCCAGGTGCAAAATCCCGAGGCCCATGTGATCGCCTGGGTGCGGGGTCATCAATTTACCACCAACCGCGAGCTGTGGCGGGGTAAAGCGCTGCAACAGACCGCATTAATCAGCCCCGAGAGCGCGGCCCAAGAGAAGCTGCTGCACCTGATCACCTGGGAGCAGGCCTTTGAGGTGGTGCCCTTTTTGGATGGTAAGATCCATTTAGCCGGATTTAGCCTGGATGCCGATAGCCCCTTGGTGGGACGCAGCCTCTATAAAATTGGTCAGGAGTGGGGCCAGAGCGGTGCCTTGGTGGCGGCGATTAAACGGGGGAATAAGGTGCTGGTTCCCAAAGGGGATCACACCTTTGAGGCAGGGGATGAGGTCTATTTGACCACCCTCAAAGAGGAGGGACCAACCCGGATATTGCGTTTTTTGGGCAAACACCCCACCACCAGCCGCCAGATTGTGATCGTGGGTGGCGGGCGTATTGGGCAGAGCGTGGCTATTGAGTGCATTAGTCTGGGTTTTCCCGTGACCGTTATCGAACGGGACGAAGCACGCTGCCGACAGTTGGCGGAGATGATGCCCGCTGCACGTATTTTGCTGCTGGATGCCACCGAGCGCGATAGCCTAAAAGATGTCATTACCAGCCATACCACCTTTCTATCGTTAACCAGCCATGAAGAGCGTAATTTTATGTTCTGTATGGTGGCGCAACGTCTGGGGGCAGGGATCACCATCGGGCTTATGGATAATACCGCCTATATTGATATGGCGCGGGATATTGGGATCAATGCGGTGGTTAGTCCACGCTTGGCGGCGGTGGGTTCCATTTTACGGTTTGTGCGTAAGGGCAGGGTGGTAGAAGCCGCCCCGCTGTTGGATGGTAAGCTGGAGGCTATCCTTGCCGAGGTTGGGGTTGGTTCGCAGTTGGATGGGGTGGCCCTTAAACAGGCGCGTATTCCCCGGGATGTGCTGGTGGGGGCCATCAGTCAAAACAACCGGGCGGGTATTCCCGGTGGGGATACGGTGGTGCATGCGGGTGATCAAGTGCTGCTCATTGCACCACGACGCTATCTGACCCACATGGACAATATACTGACCCGGACAAAAGTATGAACTACCGTATGAATGTGCGGCTGCTGTCGGTGTTGGCGCTGTTGCTGGGCACCTTGCAGCTCATGCCCCTGTTTTATGCGTGGTATGCAAAGCTGTCCCTATGGCCATGGCAGCTTTCGCTGATGATCTCCATGGGGGGCGGGGGGATCGGGCTGTTGTTGACACGGGGTGCCGCTTCGGCGCTCTGTCCACGGGACGGTTTTTTTGTGACCACCGCAGGCTGGTCGCTGGCCATTGTGTTGGGGGCTATTCCCTATGTGGCCTCCCATGAACTGGGTTGGGCGGCGGCAATTTTTGAATCCTCCTCAGGTTTTACCACCACCGGCTCTTCCATCCTGCCCCATCCCGAGGGGTTACCTGCCAGCCTACAGCTCTGGCGTAGCCAAACCCAGTGGGTGGGGGGTATGGGGATGCTGCTGTTGACCATTGCCATTCTCCCTTTTTTGGGGGTGGGCGGCATGCAGTTGATGAAGGCCGAGGTGCCTGGCCCCAGCAAAGAGCGGCTCACGCCACGCTTGATGACGACTGCCCGTGTGCTCTGGGGGTTTTATCTGGGTCTTACGGTGCTGGCGGGGCTGGCCTATTATTTTGCTGGTCTATCCCCCTTTGATGCCCTTAACCACGCCTTTACCACCGTAGCCACCGGCGGTTTTTCCACCAAAGATCAAAGCTTTTTGGCCTTTTCACCGGCGGCGCAGTGGTGGTGCATTCTGTTTATGGCGCTGGCGGGGACCAATTTTTTGCTCCACTATCGGCTGGTGATGCACCGGGATTTGAGCATCTTTAAAGATGATGAGCTAAGGCTCTATCTGGCCATTATGCTGGGTGTGGGTGGGGCTGTGGCACTGCTGCTTATGCACGATATGCAGATGGATGCTATGCATGCCCTGCGGGAGAGCCTGTTTCAAACCGTTTCGTTGATGACCACCACCGGCTTTGCCAGTACAGATTGGGAACAGTGGCCTGCCTTACCGATCTTTCTGCTGTTTCTGCTGATGGGGGTTGGGGGCATGGCCGGTTCTACATCGGGGGGGCCTAAGGTGGTGCGGGTGGCGGTGGTGATGAAACTGCTCTCTATGGTCACGCGCCGCTTGGTCCAACCCAACCGGGTGGTGGTTTTACAGTTGGGGCACCGAGCGGTGACAACGGCGGTGGTGGAGGGTTGTGTGGGTTTGTTGGTGGCCACAGTTATTTTGGTGGTGGTGAGTGGCTGTCTGTTGCATCTGCTGGGTATGGATCTCACCAGTGCCTTGAGTGCAGCCCTAACCTGTGTGGCCAATGTGGGGCCCGGTTATGGCAGCGTGGGGGCGATGGATAATTTTTCCCAGGTCTCCGAGTTGGGTAAGCTGCTGCTTGCTTTTGATATGCTGGCGGGACGCCTAGAAATTTTTACGGTACTTATGCTGTTTACGCCCGGCTTTTGGCGGCGTTAAAGGAGAACGTAAAAAGGTTGCTGGGTGGTTGCTCCGCCTGTACAAAGTGTTCACCCAATTTTCACAGCATGGTTTAATGATAAGATGTTTGTCGATCCCTCGTGCATGTAGGTCGTGCGGCTCTAATGAAGGAGTGCCCCTATGGAAGTGTCTGACCAATCATCCCGCCCAGAACATGATTTTAAGTGTCAGGGAACCTTGTTGCAAGCCATACACCGACACGTGGTGACCACCTTGGGTAATGATGTTTTCCCCCCGCGCAAAGAGACCTACTACAAGGGGTTGGCTTATGCGGTGAGGGACCGTTTAATGGAACGTTGGGTTATGGCCCAGCGTGATTTTTATGATCAAAAAGCCAAACGGGTCTACTACCTCTCCATGGAGTATCTGCCGGGTCGGTTTTTGATGAACTACATCACCAACCTGGAGCTGGAACAAGAGGTGGAGGCGGCCATTAAGGATATGCCCTTCACCCTACAGGCGTTGGAAGAAGAGGAGTGGGATGCGGGCTTGGGTAATGGGGGATTGGGTCGGTTGGCCTCCTGTTTTATGGACTCGATGGCGACCTTGAAGATTCCCGGATATGGTTATGGACTCCGCTATGATTATGGCATCTTTTTTCAAAAGATCGTCAATGGTTATCAGGTAGAAAAAAGCGATAACTGGATACGGAATGGTTTTCCCTGGGAGATCAAACGCACCGGTTTTCTCTACGATGTCAACTTTTATGGCCGCTCCCAAGCCTATATTGACAGTGTGGGCGAGACCCGCTATCGCTGGGTAGATACCCAACAGGTACATGCCATGGCCTGTGACATTATGATCCCTGGTTACGGTACCAAGCATGTCAATAACATGCGCTTGTGGGAGTCGGTTTCGGATGAAGCCTTTAGTCTAACCCACTTTAATGATGGCGATTACACCGGTGCCATGCAGGCTAAGGTGCGGGAGGAGAGTATCACCAAGGTGCTCTATCCCAGTGATGAGAAGGCCGAGGGACGTGAGCTACGCTTAAAGCAGCAATATTTTATGGTGGCGGCGACCCTGCATGACATCTTCCGTCGGTTTAAGAAAAAACATGGTCAGGAGTTTCAAAAATTACCCGATCAGGTGGCGATTCAACTAAACGATACCCACCCCTCCATTGCCGTAGCGGAGTTTATGCGACGTCTGTTGGATGAGGAGATGGTGGGGTGGGATCAGGCCTGGGAGATTGCGGTCAAAACCTTTGCCTATACCAACCACACCGTCTTGCCCGAAGCGTTGGAAACTTGGCCGGTGGAGCTGTTGGGGCGCTTGTTGCCGCGTCATCTGGAGATCATTTACGAGATCAACCATCGCTTTTTAGAGATGCTACGCCAGGATTTCCCCCACCGTCCTGATTTGCAGAACAAGCTCTCCATCATCAAAGAGGGGCCAACCCGTCTGGTGCGCATGGCCCATCTGGCGATTATTGGTAGCCATGCGGTCAATGGTGTGGCAGAGCTGCACTCGCGCATTATTCGTGAGAGCCTGTTTAGGGACTTTAACACCATCTATCCCGACCGTTTGACCAACGTTACCAACGGCATTACCCCACGCCGCTGGTTGCGGCAGGCCAACCCCGAGCTTTCGCAACTGATCAGCCAAGCCATTGGGGACGCGTGGATTGCAGATCTGGACCAACTGAAAAGGTTGATTCCCCTTGCCGATGATGCCGCATTTCAGCAGCAGTGGATCGCGGTTAAGCGCATCAAAAAGCAGCAGTTAAGCGCGTATATCCAGCGTAAGTTAAAGTTTAGCCCCAATCCCGATGCGCTGTTTGATGTGCAGGTAAAACGCATCCATGAGTATAAGCGGCAACTGCTCACCATTATGCACGGTATTGCCCTATACCGGCGCTTGTTGATCAATCCCCAGTTGGATATGGTGCCCCGCACCATTATCCTCGCGGGCAAGGCGGCCCCAGCCTACCATTTGGCGAAAAATATCATCAAATTGGCCAATGCGGTGGCGGAGCAGATTAATAACAATCCCATCTGCCAGGGTAAGTTAAGCATGGCCTTTTTGCCCAACTATTGCATCTCGCAGGCCGAGAAGGTGATCCCCGGCGCAGACCTGTCGGAGCAGATCTCCACCGCAGGCATGGAGGCTTCCGGCACGGGTAATATGAAGTTTGCCCTCAATGGTGCCCTGACCATTGGTACCCTCGATGGCGCCAATGTAGAGATTATGGAGGAGGTGGGTGCCGAGAATATCTTTATCTTTGGTTTGACCAGTGAAGAGGTTGAGCAGTGGCGAGAGGGTGGTCTGTATAATCCCCGCTGGTATGTGGAGCGGGATGAAGAGCTGCGCGGCGTGTTGCAGATGATCTCCAGCGACACCTTTTGCCCAGGTCAACCCGGTCTGTTTGAGCCCATTCGGGCCAGTCTGCTGGAGCGGGGGGATTATTATATGGTCATTGCCGATTTCCGTGCCTATCTGGATAGACAGCAAGAGGTGGCAGAGACCTACCGCAATACCGGCGAATGGGCGCGGCGCTCCATTTTGAACACCGCCAACATGGGTAAGTTTTCCAGCGATCGGGCCATTCGAGAGTATGCGCGTAACATTTGGGATGTAGAGCCCCTGCGTTAAACGGCTTGGTGGGATCGTCAGGTTGCGTTGGTTAAGCACAAGGTTAACCGAGGGGGTGGCAGGCTGAGCCTGCCACCCCCTCTCTGTTGTTAGCCATGGGCAGGAGGTTGTGGTGCCTCGGGGGGGTGGGTAGCACCGGGTAGGCGGTGGTGACGAATATCATCCAGATCCAATAAAATCTGTTCCTGGGGAATCTCAAGATGGCGCAGGGTGTGTTGGCAAAGTACCACCGAGGCCTCCAACTGCATGGCCACCACATGGGTAGCCCCCAGGGTTTCCAACGCCTCGACCTCGTTTTTAAACGAGGTGCGGGCAATGATGGGTAGATCCGCGCGTAGATGGCGGGCCGTGTGCAGAATATGGCGTGTGGCGGCGGCATCGGGTACGGTAATCAGCAGCGCTTTGGCGTGATCAATACCTGCATGTTTAAGGATAGAGGCACGGGAGGCATCGCCAAACTGAATATGCGCTCCGGCCAGCTTTTCGCGGCGCACGGTTTCTGGATTGGTTTCTAGAATCAGGTGGTCAATGCCGTGGTAACGGGCCAGTTGTGCCATGGTGTGGCCATTTTCGCCAAAACCGATAATAATAAGATGATTGTGTAGCGTATCTTTGGTGGGGTTGGCGGCCTCGGCGCCCAACGCCAAGCGGCGAAACAGGGGCATGTGGGCCAGCTTACGACCCCACCGACCGGCCCGCCCTGCCAGCAGGGGGGTCATGCTCATGGTGAGCACCGAGACCGCCAAAAAGGTTTGGTAGGCCTGTTGGCTCAACAGGCCTTCATCCACACCGCTACGGGCCAGCACAAAGGCAAATTCACCAATCTGCGCCAGCGTCAGACCCGCGCCCGCCGCCGCCGCAAAACCGATGCCGGCACTCAAGACGGCTCCGCTGGTAAGCAACGCTTTGCAGAGGATTGCCAGCAGGGTCAGGGTGAGGATTAAACCCAGGTGATTCCAGAGAAAACCCACATCCATCAACATGCCCACCGAGATAAAAAAGAGGCTGGTAAAGACATCGCGGAAGGGTAGCACCGAAGCAAAGGCTTGGTGTCCATATTCGGATTCCGAGATAATAAGCCCCGCCAAAAAGGCCCCCAGTGCCAAAGAGAGGCCCGCCGCCGCCGTTAACCAAGCAATACCAAGACCGATGGCGATAATAAACAGAAGAAACAGTTCGGGATCGCGCAGCCGCACAATGGCGTTAAGCATGGCCGGGATCAACCGCCGGGCACCGAACCATAAGGCGAACCCAATGCCGACAAATTTTAATGAAAACAGCCCCATTTCCAGCATGGGGTTTTCAGCTTTGCCCGCCAGCAGCGGCACCAGCAGCAGCATAGGTACCACGATTAAATCCTGAAAGATGAGCACGCCCACCGCGGCCCCACCATGGGCCGAGCCCACCTCGCCCCGACTTTGCAGGGTTTTGAGCACGATGGCGGTGCTGCTATGGGCCAGCAAAAAGCCGAAAAAGAGCGATTGATTGAGGGGAAAGCCCAACGCGACCGCCAGCAGCGCACCCACCGCCACGGTTAAGCCAACCTGCAAGCCCCCGCCGACGAATACCGCCCGCTGCATCTCCACCAGTTTGGTTAAAGAGAGCTCCATGCCGATGGTAAACAGCAGCAGCATCACCCCTATTTCCGCCAGCAGCTCCACCTGTTCAATGGAGTCGATTAAGGTCAGACCAAAGGGGCCGGCCACCGCCCCGGTGAGCAAAAAGCCAATAATGGGCGCAATACCCAGGCGGTGGCAGAGATAGACCACGCTCACCGATAGCGCAAAAATAATTAACAGCTCCAATAAAATGCCATCATGCATGGGTTTGTTTCCGATCTTTTGCGGTTGCTGCTTGTCTCTAGGTGACCTTGCTAGGGAGCTTACCACAGGTGTCGTGAAGGGTATAGCTAAGGGGAGAGATAGCGAGGTAAATCCATGGCTATGGGGATACCACGCCAACCCGTCCCGGCTGCTTGAGCAGGGGCGGGTGTTGCATGGCGCATGGTTTGGGAGGGGGCGTCAGGCACCCCCCCTCCGTGCGGGTGAGCCCGCTTAGGTGATGACGGTGGGGGCCTGACGCCCGGTGTGCTGTTTGATGCCCGCCAAGGTATCGGCAATGCGAATGAGGTCGGCCAGCGCCTCTTGGGCATCCTTGTGCTGAAGGCTGGGGTTGGGCTCAAAGCGCTCCAGATAGATACGCAGGGTAGCCCCCGAGGTGCCGGTACCGGAGAGACGAAAGACAATGCGGCTGCCATCGACAAACAGAATGCGTACCCCCTGCTTGATGGTACTCTCCCCATTGACGGGATCGGTGTAGCCAAACTCATCGGCCAGTTTGATGGTTAAGCCCTCATGCACTTGGCCGGTTAAGGTGGCAAAGTTGGCGCGTAGTTCGCTCATGAGTGTGCTGGCCGCAGCGGAATCCACATCCTCATAGTCGTGGCGGGCGTAGTAGGTGCGGCCATAAATGGCCCACAGATCCTTCACCACGGCCTCGACCGAGGTTTTGCGATGGGCCAAAATGTTGAGCCAAAAGAGCACCGCCCATAGACCATCCTTTTCGCGTACATGGTCCGAGCCGGTGCCAAAGCTCTCTTCACCGCAGAGGGTGGCTTTGCCGGCATCCAGCAATGAGCCAAAAAATTTCCAGCCGGTAGGGGTTTCAAAGCAGGCGAAATTTTTCTTCTCAGCAACCCGGTCCACCGACTGGCTGGTAGGCATGGAGCGGGCTACCCCCACAATGCCCCGGGCGTAACCGGGGGCACAGGTGCCATTTTCGGCCAACACGGCGAGGGAGTCGCTGGGGGTGACAAAAAATTTACGTCCCAAAATCATGTTGCGGTCGCCGTCGCCATCGGAGGCGGCGCCAAAATCGGGGGCATCGTCGGCCCACATACGTGCCACCAAATCGGCTGCGTAGGTCAGGTTGGGGTCGGGATGTCCGCCGCCAAAATCGTCTTTGACCACGCCGTTGAGCACGGTGCCTGCTGGGGCACCGAGGCGGTTTTCCAGAATCTCCCGGGCGTAGGGGCCGGTGACGGCGTGCATGGCATCAAACAAGATGCGAAAGCCGCCCTTTAGGAGAGCACGGATGGCTTCAAAATCAAACAGCTCTTCCATCAATTGAGCATAGTCATAAACTGGGTCGATGACCCGCACCACCATGTTGCCGATCTCAGAATCCCCCAGATAGTCTAGGTCCACCTCGGTATCCGACCAGATGCGGTATTGGGTGATCGCTTTGCTGTGGGTAAAGATGGCGTTGGTGATGCTCTCGGGGGCGGGGCCGCCGTTGGAGACATTATATTTGATGCCAAAATCCCCATCAGGCCCGGCGGGGTTGTGGCTGGCCGAGAGCACGATGCCACCAAAGGCGTCGTATTTGCGGATTAAATGGGAGACCGCCGGGGTAGAGAGCACACCGCCGCGCCCCACCAAGACCTTACCAAAGCCATTGGCGGCGGCCATGTGCAGGATGGTGTGAATGGCTTCACGGTTGTGGTAGCGGCCATCCCCGCCCAAGACCAAGGTTTTGCCCTGAAACTCCTCCAGGGTGTCAAAGATGGATTGAACAAAATTTTCCAGATAGTTGGGCTGTTGAAACACCTTAACCTTTTTACGCAGTCCGGAGGTGCCGGGCTTTTGATCGTCAAAAGGGGTGGTGATCTTGGTCTGAATGCTCATGTTCGCTCCGATACAGGGTTGGGATGCTCTATGAATAGTAGGGACAATGGGCTCAGGAGAAAACAACCATCTGCATGTAGGGGCGGTTTTTTACCATTTCTTCATCAATTGCTAACCGGATAGTCGCACACCATGGGTGCATATGCGGCAGGATATATATGCCTATCAATGCGGTGCATACCCCTTATCAGGGAGCTTGTTATTGACACATCTATCTATATTAGGCATTCTCCGAGCATCACAAAACAGAAATCTCCAAGCCAAGGAGTCTGCAATCCATGTCTTTCCCCTCTGCGTTTTACCGTTGGCGTCCCCACCCCTGGCACGGTCTTGATGTTGGTCCAAAAGATCTGTTTCCCGAAGTGGTGCATGCCTACATTGAGATCACCCCCTTCGATATGGTGAAGTACGAAGTGGATAAGACCTCTGGCTATCTGCGGGTGGATCGTCCCCACCGTAGCTCTTCGCAGCCCCCTGCGCTGTATGGTTTTGTGCCCCGTACTTACTGCGGTGGTCGGGTTAAGGCGCTCTCCCCCAACTCCACCAAGGGTGATGGGGATCCGTTGGATATTTGTGTCATCAGCGAGCGCCCGATCAACAAGACCGAGGTGATTTTGAACGCCCGTGTGTTGGGTGGTATGCAGATGATTGATGGTGGCGAAGCCGATGATAAAATTATCGCGGTGTTGGCCAACGATAACGTATGGGGCGGTTTGAAGGATATTACCGAGGTACCCAAGGTACTTACGGAGCGTCTGCACCACTACTTTTCGACCTATAAAATGGTGCCGGGCCACGAAAATGAGATTACGGTGGACCTGACCTATGGTCGTGAACATGCGCTGAAGGTAATTAAGGCGGCCTGTGACGACTACATCGATATGTATGGTGGCTAAGCTTAGCCCACATGGTTTATAAAAAAAACGGGGCGTAGTTGCCCCGTTTTTTTTGGCGTTAAGCAAGGCTTAAGTGACGCCTTCAACGTGAATCTCTGGATCTCCCTATGAGCGTTGCTTTACATCATGCGCCCCATCCCACCCACTTGGCGTGCCGCTGTTGTGCGGGGCAGGCGACATTGTTGGGGGTTGTGGATTTTTCAAAGACATCCGCCAATGTGCGGGGGTTCTATCTGCCACTGGCAGGCATTCCGGTCTATTACTACCGCTGTGGGGGGTGTGGGCTGCTGTTTACCCCCCATTTTGATACCTTTGCTCACGACGATTTTCTGAGCTATGTCTATAATCGTGACTATTATGAAAAAATTGATACCGACTACGCCCATCAACGACCAAGCCAATGCGCCAAGCTGGTGCATCGCCTGTTGGCGGCCCAAAGATCCCATATCAGCCTGTTGGATTATGGCTCAGGTGGGGGGCTTTTTGCCCAGTTAATGCAGCAGCAAGGCTACCATGTCGCCGCTTATGATCCCTTTGATCCCCAAGGGGGGGCACCGCCTAGCGCACGTTATGATGTGATCACGGTGTTTGAGGTGTTTGAACATCTGGTCCATCCCCACGACACGGTAAAACGCTTACTTGAATGGCTGAAACCCGGCGGGCTGGTGCTGTTTAGTACCACCCTAAATACTTTTTCCAGCGCTCAAGAAATGTTGCAGTGGCCCTATCTAGCTCCCCGCAATGGGCATGGTACCCTCTATACCGCCCGTGCCTTGGCGGAACTGTGGGGTGCGGTGGGCTTTGCTTGCTACAGCCAAAACATTTTTATCCATTTTGCCTGTGACCCAAACCACCCAGAGGCGCTGTTTAGAGCCCAGCGACAGCCCAATGGAGGGCTTGTACTGAAAATAGGGAGAACGTAGGGGTTTAGTGGTTGAAATAACCAGAAAAGCGGCTAAATTACAACTAATGGGTGGTAATTATAATGATATTTTAAAATATACAATAGAAAATAGTTCATAAAATAGACAGCAACAGATACGTTTTTGCTTGTGTTATGGCCCACGCACGGTAGATTGAAATAGATGGGAGTGATCGCGTCAATTCTCGTAAAAAATAGAATCCCCGGTAGGGCCAATACAGGTCTAGTGGTTAAGAACAAGGGGAGTTGAATGTCTCGACGCGCAGGATCAATGGTCAACATTGATCACCTGACCACCGGGTTTTTGAGCCATGAAAAGCAAATTGACAGAGCGCGGCTTGCAAAAGCTGACGTTGGGGGGGATTGCTCTTCTGGCTGGCCTGATTTTCTATCTGTTCATCGCCGATGCACAGTTTATAGGCTGGTCTAGCGTACCGCAATCTCAGGTTGCCACATCTTCTCAATGGACCTCACCGGCGGTATTGGTGATTAGCTCCGGCGGCCTCGTGCTGTTTGGGCTTTTTGTCATACTGTTGCTGATGTTGGTCTACCGTCGCTGGGTGCGTCCTTCGCAATTGATGTTAGAGAGCATCTATAGCGTGGTGACCTGTGCCCGCGAGGGACGCTTTGATGTCCGCGCCCGTTCCGATTGTCCCGGTCGCGTGGGAGAGATTGCCGTCCAGCTCAATGGCCTGATGGACCAGTTGCATCTGGGTGTGGATGCCATTAATAAGGATGTGGTGCAGCTCACCAACTTTCATGCCGAAGGTCAGACCAACAAGCTGACCATGGCGGTGGAGGTGGTGGAGTCACTGGTGGAGGTCTCTCAATTTAAACAACAAATTGAGGAAGATCTCACCAAGGTCGAGGTTTACCGGCGCATCGGTAATATCATCCAAAATAAATTTGGCTTGGAGCGCTACACCATTTATGAGGTCTCCTCCAGCCAAAACCGTATGCACCCGGTGCTGGTCAATGGCGAGCAAGAGGGGATGTGTCGCTGGTGCCGGCAAGAGGTGCAGTTTAGAGCCGAGTTGTGCCGCGCCCAACGCACGGGCCGCATTGTGGACGGTGTGGAGCAGCCCAACATCTGCAACCAGTTTTACAATGACTCGGATCATCCACTGGGCTTTTACTGTATGCCGGTGCTGCACTCGGGCACGGTGGGTAATGTGGTGCAGTTGGTGGTGGAACCGGACATGGCCGTCATGTTCCCCTATATTATCCCCTTTTTGCAGGTCTTTTTGCGGGAGTCCTCGTCGGTTATCGAATCCAAACGGCTCATGGAAAAACTGCGGGAATCGGCCCTGAAAGATCCCCTCACCGGTCTAAACAACCGCCGCTTTTTGGAGGAGTACGAACGTACCATTGTGGCCTCCTCGCAGCGTAAAGAGATGTTCCTGTCGGTATTGATGATGGATCTAGACCACTTTAAAATGGTCAATGATACCCACGGCCATCAGGTGGGGGATGCGGTGCTCAAGTCGCTGGCTGGGGTATTGATGCAGCAGACCCGCGCCTCGGATCTGGTGGTGCGCTATGGGGGTGAAGAGTTTATGGTGGTGCTGCAAAATGAGCGGCCCCATATGGGCAATCAGATCGCCGAAAAAATTCGTGAGACGGTGGAGCGCCTGAAGATCAACGTTCCAGGGGGCTGTCTGCAAAAGACCATCTCCATCGGGGTGGCTGAGTTTCCCACCGATGGTACCGACTTCGATGATGTGGTAGAGAAGGCGGATATGGCCCTCTACCGCGCCAAAGAGCAGGGCCGTAACCGGGTTATCAGCCACTCCGCCAGCGAGACTGAAGATAAGGAGGAGCAACCCGCTGTCCATCTGCTCTTTAAAGGATAATGGGTGGGGGTTTCTCCAATGAAACCATGGGCGCGCGTGAATGCGTCATGGGGCCGTTGGCTTACCCGCTTTAGAGCGCAAGCAGCGGCGTTCAAAGGGTGATTAGGTCAGAAAAGGGGGCGAGAGCCCTCTTTTTTTGGGCGTAGGCTGGAAACTTTATCCGTGATGTTAGGTCTTTGCAGTCGAGGTTTGTTGGCTGAGTGGCACAACAATCCAGAAACCAACCCAACTCCAAAATAATATTAAGGGATGTGCATAAAGATGAAAATGACCCGTAAAGCGCAGATGGTAGGGGCCATGGCCCTAATGACGCTGTTGGCCGCAGGGCCAGCCTTGGCAACGGATGAGGCGGCACTCCTGGCTGAAAGCCGCGATGCGGTTAAACAATTCTTTGGCAAACTTAAAGGTACCTTGATGCAAGGTATGAAGGCCGGTGGACCCAATGCGGCAATGACGGTGTGCAACACTGCGGCGACGGGCATTGCCAAACAGGCTTCTGCCAGCTACGGCGGTTCGGTGGGGCGCACCAGCCTGAAACTGCGCAATACGGATAATGCCCCCGATGCCTGGGAGCTTGGGGTGTTGGAGAGCTTTGAGAGCCGCTTGGCCGCAGGTGAGGATCCCGCCAAGATGGAGCATCACGAGGTGGTGAGCATGGATGGCAAGCAGGTGTTTCGCTATATGAAGGCGATTCCCACCGCCGCCAAGCCCTGCCTAGCGTGTCATGGGGAGAAGATTGATCCAACGGTTGAGATCACACTCAACCGTCTCTATCCCGAAGATAAGGCACGTGGCTATACCGAGGGCCAGATTCGCGGGGCCTTTACGTTGAAAAAAGAGATTCAATAGTCAAGCTGTGTTCAAGCAAGTGTAAAAAAGGCCGGAATCCTTTAAGGATACCGGCCTTTTTTACAATGAAGCATGGTAGGGCCTGCCCGTAAAGACGAGATTACTCCCGCAGTTCTAAGGGCAGTGGAAAGGCCAAATACTCTTTGGTGACCGAGAGCAGTTCCACCTGGTGCTGCTCTGCGTGCAAATGCGCCAGCAGCTCTTCGACTAAGATTTCCGGTGCCGAAGCCCCGGCGGTAATGCCCAGGGTCTCAACCCCTTCAAGCCACTGTATTTCCACATCTTTGGCGTTTTCAATCAGGAAAGCCCGGCAGCCGTGCTGTTCGGCCACCTCGCGTAAACGGTTTGAGTTGCTGCTGTTTGGTGCCCCTAAAACAAGAATAAGATCCGATGCTTGCGCCAATGCTTTGACCGCATTTTGGCGGTTTTGGGTCGCATAACAGATATCCTCTTTAGCCGGTTCTTTGATGGTGGGAAAACGGGCTTTAAGTTGCGCCACCATCGCTCGGGTCTCATCCACCGAGAGGGTGGTTTGGGTAATGTAGGCCACCTTTTGCGGGTTACTTAGCCGCAACTGTGCAACGTCATCGGGATGGGAGATCAGTTTCATGCGCGCCTGTTGCAGTTGGCCCATGGTACCCTCAACCTCGGGGTGCCCGGCATGGCCGATGAGCAGCACTTGGTAGTGGTCATGATCCAGGCGTTCGGCCTCGCGGTGGACCTTGTCGACCAGTGGGCAGGTGGCATCCAAAATGTGCAACGGACGGCGCTCGCCCTCGGCTTGTACCGCTTTAGAGACACCATGGGCGGAGTAGATGGCTACCGCACCATCGGGGATTTCATCCAACTCATGCACAAACACCGCACCCTGGTTGCGTAGATGCTCCACCACCCAGCGGTTATGCACAATTTCATGGCGGACATAGATGGGCGGGCCAAATTTTTCCAGCGCTTTGAGTACAATGGCAATGGCCCGATCAACCCCGGCACAAAATCCCCGTGGTTCCGCTAATAGAATACGCATGGTTTTATTGGTCCAGTTGCAGTTGGTAGGGATGATAAGCGCGGATGGAGGCACCATTGCGCCAGCCAATGCGGCCCCGCACCTCCACAAAGCGCCCTTGCAGCTCTTTGAAGGGACCAAGAACTTTGCGAAAGTGGGCCAGCCAATCCCGATGGCTGATGGTTACGGTAAAATCTTCACGCCAATTTTTACCAAAGTTAAGGTAGATCCAACCCCCCTTTTGGTCAACGTTTAGGATGGTGCCGCCGACAATGCGATAGGCCCCTACATGGTGACGGGCCTCTGTATGATCCACCAGCCAATGCCCCTCAAGCCATGCGCCGCGTTTGGCTTTGCGGGCGCGGCGTTCGGCTTTGCTGTAGCGTTTGTAGCGGTTTAAATCGGCGCTGGGGTAGACAATGGCCAACCCCTCTTCCAGCAGTTGTTCTGCGAGATCCTGACCATTGGCAAGCTCTACATAACAGAGTGGTCGCGCGTAGACATCCCGCGAGCGCCCTTGCGGGGCAAAGCTTAATTTAACGCTTTGTCCACCACGCATAAGCAGTTCAGTGGCGCGATGTTTGGCTTGTTGGGCATAGGGTTCGGCGGGTAGGCGCTCATGCTCCAGCTCTGGGGTGTCGATACCCATAAGACGGATACGGCCCACATGGGGGATGGTAAAGGTGTCGCCATCAATCACGCTTGTAGGGACGGCGTGACGGGGGAGTGCCTGATCCGCAGCCCAGCCAGTCATGGTTTGGCCCAGTAAGATAAAACAAAAGAGCAGCGCCACAGGTGTGCGCAAATGTGATAACATATTGGTATCCTCATGCGGTTTTAAGGGTGCCTGTGAGCTGGGCAATGTTTGTGACCCCCTGTTCGGCAACACCCTGGTGCAGGGCTTGGGCGATGCGCATGGGGAGCAGGGGATCTTTAAACAGGCTGGTGCAGAGGCCGGTGGCGGAGGCCCCGACCAGAAAAAATTCAAGCACATCGTCAGCCGAGGCGATACCCCCTTGGCCGATGATGGGGATCTGGTGCTGACGGGCCAGTTGATAGGTCTGCCACACCTTGAGCAGGGCCACCGGCTTAACCGCAGGGCCAGAGAGTCCCCCTTGTAGGTTGCCTAGCACGGGACGGCGCTTTTTGAGGTCGATGGCCATACCCATCAGGGTGTTGATGACCGACAGCGCATCACTACCGGCCTCAATGGCCCGTTTGGCCACTGTGGTAATGTCGGTGACGTTGGGGGAGAGCTTGGTGATGATGGGTTTGGTGGTGGCTCGGCGCACCTCTTCCACCACGGCGGCGGCCATATCAGGATCAGAACCAAAGGCAATACCGCCCTCTTTGACATTGGGGCAGGAGATATTAATTTCGATGGCGGCCACCGGGCTTTGATCAAAGATACGCGCTATTTCGCCATACTGCTCGGTGGTGGAGCCAGAGATGTTGGCGATCAATGGGGTGTCGATCTGCGCGCAGAGGCGGGGTAAAATCTCATCCACCACGGCGCGGGCGCCGGGGTTTTGCAGGCCGATCGCGTTGAGCATGCCACAAGGGGTTTCGGCCAGTCGGTGCGGGGGGTTGCCCCGTTTGGGCTCTAAAGTGGTGCCCTTTAGGCAGATGGCACCGATGGCCTTAAAGTCAAACCCTTCCAGGGTGAGCAGCTCCTCGCCAAAGGCAACGCAGCCCGAGAGCAGCACCAGGGGGGTACGCATGGCAATACCGGCAACTTCAACAGCGATGGGGCTCTGGCTGGTCACGTCTGGGAACTCCTACAGCTCAAGGTGGTCAAGGGCGCAGGCCATGGTAACAAATTTAGCGGCCTGGGAGAATAGGGGGGTGTGGCTTGGCAAAAAAGAGCGGTCGACATGATTTCACACAATAAAAGCAGAGTTGTTACATATAATCCATAGAACAAAAGCAGAGATGCTGCTATTTTTGCCCACCCCAACGGGAGCAGTCTCTCTTCGTATAAGGGTGTATACCCCAGGGTGAATGGGTAACATCTGAAGATTCAAAGGGATGAAAAAATGGCAAAGGCTGGCCCGGCCTTTGCTTTTAGAAATGGATATCGACGTACAGAATCGTGCAAAACATGCATCCTTTTTTCCCCTTTTTAGCACCCATAAAAAAGGGTCTGTAAGAGATGTGTAGGAGAGGCAACCATGGGTAGCCAACAAATGATGTATACAGGATCGTCAGTGGTTATTGACAACTTAGAGAGTTATGAAGAGGCGCTGGTGCGCATTCACGATCTGTTGGAGATGCCACTCTCTCCCCATGTAGACAGTGTGCTGGACCCCCTGCTCAAGGCGGTTGCTGGTTATGAGCAGTATCTATACAGCGCTAAGCGTTCCCGTTTGCGCGGCTAGCGGGCACGCTATGACAGGATAAAAAGCCCCGTGCGCGGTGTAGGCGACGGGGCTTTGTGGTCATTTTTTGCGTTTGAGCAATCCCACCAACATCTGCAACTCCTCCAGCTTTAGCAGCCATGCGGTGAGCAAAAAGAGTGCGACACCCACGCCAATGGTGGGCAGCAGAGCCACGGCCCGCTGGGTGGTGGTTACATCGCCACCGTGTGGCCAAACATGACCATGCATCGCCCAGATCCCCGCCGCCATCATCATCGTTGCCAGCGTGCCTTTGAGCAGTACCTTGAAAAAGCCCCCATGGGGTTTAAAGCCCGTACGCTTTTTTAACGCCCGTAACAACAGCAGCATGTTCAGGTAGCTTGAGAGGGTGGTGGCCAGCGCCAGCCCCACATAGCCCAATGGAAACATGAGGATCACATTGAGAAACATATTGGTGATCATGCAGATAATGGCGATGCGCACCGGGGTTTTGGTATCTTTGCGGGCGTAGAACGCAGGGGCTAACACCTTAACACTGGCAAACGCCATCAAGCCCATGGCATAGGCGAATAGGGCGTTGCCGGTGAGGTGGGTGGTTTCGCTGCCAAAGGCGCCCCGCTCAAACAGCAGGGCCAAAATGGGCTCGCGCAGCATGATCAACCCCACCATGGCGGGTAGGTTGATCAGAAAAATCAAGCGTAGCGCGAAATCCAGGTCATGGTTGAGGGCGGCATCATCGTTTTTAGCGGCGTGGGCCGACAGTGCCGGTAAAATGGCGGTGCCCATGGCGATGCCGATCAAGCCCAAGGGGAACTCCACAAGGCGGTCGGCGTAATAGAGGTAGGAGATCGCCCCACTGGATAAAAAAGAGGCCAGCAGGATGTCAAACAGCAGATTAACCTGTGCCACCGAAACCCCCAGGATCGAGGGCCCCATGAGCCGCAAAATACGCCCAATGGCGCTATGTTTGGGTTCCCAGCGCAGGCGCACGGTAAAGCCGATCTGTTTCAGGGCGGGCCACTGCACCAATAGCTGGGCGGCCCCCCCTAAAAAAACGCCCCAGGCGAGGGCCTCGGCGGGGCGCTCCACGTAGGGGGTAAGGAACAGCGCCGCGCCGATGAGAGAGAGGTTGAGCAACATGGGGGTGGCGGCTGGTACGGCAAAGCGCTGATGGCTATTAAGAATGCCCCCCGCCAAGGCTACCAGCGAAATAAATAGGATATAGGGAAAGGTGATGCGGGTTAGATCCACGGTAAGCTGATATTTATCCGGCTGGTCCAGAAAACCCGGTGCGGCGGCCATGATCAACCAGGGCATAAAAAGTTGTGCCAGGGCCACAATCACCATCAAAACCAGCAACAGTTGGGTAAAGATCGCCTGGGCAGCCCGCTGGGTTTGCTGGGTGTCACCGGCGGCCAAATAGTCGGCAAACACCGGTACAAAGGCGGTGCTAAAGGCCCCCTCGGCAAAGAGGCGGCGTAAAAAGTTGGGCAGTTTTAAGGCGACAAAAAAAGCATCCGCGCCCATGCCCGCGCCAAAGCCGCGGGCGATGACAATATCGCGAATAAAACCGAGTATGCGCGATAAAAGGGTATAAAAACTGATCGTTCCAACCGCACGTAGTAAACCACGGCGTTGATTATGGGCAGAGGAGGGTAGGCTCACAGGCATGGTTTCCCGGCGGGAAGATGAAGGAAAATGAACGGGAAGGTAAAAAAGGATTGACGATTGCTCCATCTCTACCTATTCTGCCCGTTTCATCGGAACAGGTACTTTCTATCGTCATGTGCCCCTGTTTCCGCCGCTGCGTATCATTTGCGAGCGCAAATAGGCGGGCACCAGATGACGGTTTGTTTGCACAACAGTAAGATTGAAACCGGAGAGTAGGTCAAGTGGCTAATCACAAGTCCGCCCTGAAACGCATTCGTCAATCCGCCAAGCGCACCGTTGCCAACCGCATCGACAAAGCGCGTATGCGTACCTTCGCTAAAAAGGTGCTCGCCGCTGTCGAGGCTGGTGATGTCGAGCTGGCTCAACAGACCCTGCGGGACGCCACCTCGGTGATTTCGCGCACGGCACAGCGTGGCGTAATCCACACCAATCAGGCATCGCGCCGCATTGCACGCCTGAACAGCCATGTGAAAAAATTGGCGGTTGCAGCGGCCAGCTGAGCAGGCTTTGCAGATAAGTGGTGCCCTTGGGTGCTGCTATCTCTTGGGTCACACAGGATCTTAGCCGCGCAGGCGGGGCAGAACAGCGGTTTTGCCCCGTTTGTTGCGGCTAAACTCTTGCCGAAAGATTGAGTCGTGTCCCAACGGCATGTATAAAGGTTCATCCCCGGCCACGGCGTGTCGAGGGGTGCGGCATGCACAGGGTGGGAGAGAGATTCGGCAAACTCTTCGGCCTACCAGCCTTGCGGCTCTGTGAGTGCCTTTGCGGAGAGGTTTTCTGAAAAGGGGTGTCCTTCTGTTTAGCAAAGCGACTCACCCCTCAACTTCGTCCCTTTTCAGGTGACCTTTTCCACCCCCCGCGCATCCGTGCCCTTGCGTATCAACGCTCTAGCGGCAGGATAGATGCCCATGGAATTTACGGAACTCCCCATTCCCGAACCGGTTTTGGCCGGCATACGCGACTGTGGTTTTACCCAGTGTACCCCCATTCAAGCCTTAACTTTGCCACTGGCTTTGGCCGGTAAAGATGTCGCTGGACAAGCCCAAACCGGTACCGGCAAAACCGCTGCTTTTCTGATTGGCGCCCTCTCTCATCTGGTCACACACCCCCGCAAACATGGGAAACCCGCTGGTCAAAGTCTGCCGCGCATTCTGGCTGTTGCGCCTACCCGCGAGTTGGTGGCACAGATCGAGTCGGACGCCAAACTGCTCAACGCCCACACCCAATTTAAGTTGCACTGTGTCTACGGTGGGGTGGATTATGAAAAGCAAAAACGCATCCTTATGGAGGAGGATGTGGAAATTTTGGTGGGCACGCCGGGACGTTTGATCGACTATTTTAAGCAAAATGCCTACGGCCTCAAAGGGGTCGAAGTCCTGATCGTGGATGAAGCCGACCGTATGTTTGATATGGGCTTTATTGATGATCTGCGCTACATGTTGCGCCGCTTGCCCCACTATAGTGAGCGGCTTTCTATGCTCTTTTCGGCGACCCTCTCCTACCGTGCCCAGGAGATGTCTTACGAATATATGAACATGCCCGAGGTGCTCAGCACCACGGTGGATGTGAAAACGGCGGAGCGGGTGGAGCAAAAGCTCTACCATGTGAGCGGTGATGAGAAGATTGCGCTCTTGGTGGGGTTGCTGCGGGATATTTTGCAGCATGAGGGCATTGATTTGAGCCAGCCAGCCATGCTTGAGTTGGATGACAACGGTGATGAAATCGTTGAACCCAATGGGGCCATGTTGAGTGGCGATGAGCCCAGCACCGAGAGTGAACCCTTTGTGCCCCACCCGGATGATCTGGATACCGAGGATGCCGCCCGTGCAGCCGAGGCGGCCTTGGCCAACGCACAAAAAACCCCACCGGGGCGTAGCATGGTGTTTGTCAATACCAAGCGGGCTGGGGAGCGGGTGGAGCGTTGGTTGAAGGCCAATGGCATTCAAGCGGGTTATCTCTCTGGGGATGTACCGCAAATGAAGCGCCTAAAGGTGCTCAAGCGGTTTCAGGATGGCGAATATCCGGTCCTGATTGCCACCGATGTGGCGGGTCGTGGTCTGCACATTGATGGGGTGACCCATGTGATCAACTATGACCTGCCGGACAATGCCGAAGATTATGTACACCGCATTGGGCGCACCGCCCGGGCCGGTAATCGGGGTGATGCCATTGCTCTTGTGGATGAAGAGGGTGCCTACTCGTTAGAAGCGGTACAGGCCTATATTGGCATGACCATCCCGATTGTCTGGGCTGAGGATGATCTGTTTGCCGATCTGGTGCGTCCGCCACCACGGCCCCGCAGCGAGCGGGATATGCGTCGTACCGGTGGTGGCCGTAGCGGCAGCGGCGGCAGTCGCTCGGGTAGCGGTGGTGGTCGTGCCGGTAGTGGCGGCAGCCGTTCGGGCAGTGGTAGTCGTGCTGGTGCGGGTCGTGCGGTAGGTGGTAGCCGTTCCACGGCTGGTGGGGTCAGCCAGGGGGCGAAGCCCTCTCATCATACACCGGCTGCGGCGGCTCATGTGGCTGTGCCTGCGGGCAGTGAGGGCGGTGGCGAAGCGGTTAAGAAAAAGCGGCGCCGACGCCGTCGTAAGCCTGGGGTGCAAACGCCGGCTACGGGTGGTGAGGCGTAAGATGATTTTCAGCCCTTTGCTGAGGGGGGCTGTCACATTAAATCCTAATTTTTGTGAGGAAGATTCATGAGCGAGAATGAACAGGCCGCTAAGGCGGAGGCCCCCATCTTTCATGTGGTGAAACTCTACCTAAAGGATCTCTCCTTTGAGAGCCCCAACGCCCCAGAGTCCTTTTCGGTGGAGTCCGAGCCCAAGGCTGAGTTTAATTTAGACACCAAGGCGACCCAAAAGGACGATGACCACTATGAGGTTAGCCTGGAGGTCAATGTTAAGGTCGCCTCTGGAGATGGCAAAATCCTGTTTATGGCTGAGGTGAGCTATGGGGGTCTGTTCATGGTGAAAAATGTTCCCAGCGAACATATTCCCATGGTGTTGGGTATCGACTGCCCCAACATTCTGTTCCCCTACGTGCGTCAAGTCATCTCCAGTGTGGTGTTGGAGGGGGGCTATAAGCCGATGGTGCTGGATCCCATCAACTTTGCGGCCCTTTTCCACCATGCCCAGCAGCAGAAGGCCGCCCAGCAGGGCGAGAAAGCCTGATCTGCGAAGGTTCAAGATACAAAAAAAGGGGGGCGTGTTGCACACGCCCCCCTTTTTTTATCTTTCAAGCCCATGGGCCAAAGGGTTGGCCGCCTCCCCGCAAAGCAGGGCTTAACCTGTATGGCTGGGTAATGGGCGGTAGGGCTTGCGGCTTATGCCTCTGTGGAGCGCTCTTTATGGTGCTCAACGGTGATGGTAGTGGTAATGCCCCCGCGCACGTAAAAGGCACCCTGTACCTGCATGTAGCGAGGATCGCAGACGGCAATGAGATCATCCATAATCTGGTTGGTGACCGCCTCGTGAAAGGCCCCTCGGTCCCGAAAGCTCCACATGTAGATTTTAAGCGACTTTAGCTCAATACACTTCTCATCGGCCACATAGGTAATGCGAAAATCAGCAAAATCGGGCTGTCCGGTTTTGGGGCAGAGACAGGTGAACTCGGGGCAGTGCATGTCGATTTCATAATCCCGTTGGGGATTGGGGTTGGCAAAGCTCTCCAGGATAGCGCGCTGGGGCTCCACCTTTTCGGGGCTGGACATGGCGATTCCTCTTTATGGAATGAAGGTGGCCATTCCCACCCACGGGGGGTGAGGGGGGCACGGTTGGGCGTCATTCTAATGCAAGGTGCGGCGCTTTTCCACCTCTGCATGGTTTGGGTTGAGGCTGTGGTTGGTCATTAGGGTGGGTTAAATCGTTTCTTAAACACGCAATCTTTGGTGGTAATGGATTTGACTTACACAAAAAATAGTGGATAATTGCAAAGGGAAAAGGGGCTATTCTCCAAACAGTGGGCAGGTGTGGCTGTGGATTTTTGGCAGGGTAAAAAGCTTGTCGTGGCAGTAAGTGGTGGAATTGCCGCCTACAAATCTTTGGAGCTTATCCGTCGTCTACGCGAGTTGGGGTGCTGTTTGTTGGGGGTGGTGGTAACCCCTGCGGCGCTGCAATTTGTGACACCGCTCTCTTTGACGGCACTCTCTGAGGCACCCTTGTATGACGATCTTTTTTCCCTGACCCAAGAGCGGGAGATGGGTCATATACGGTTGGCGCGAGAGGCCGATCTGTTGATTGTGGCTCCCGCCACGGCTGATTTAATGGCGCGTATGGCTCAGGGGTTAGGGGATGACCTGCTCACCACCCTGTTGTTGGCGCGGCGCGGGCCGGTGCTGCTGGCCCCAGCCATGAACAGCGCCATGTGGTTACATCCGGCAACCCAGCGCAATGTGGCACAACTGCGTGAGGATGGGATTCACATGGTAGGGCCAGCCAGTGGCTCCCTGGCGTGTGGCGAGGTGGGACCGGGGCGCATGGCCGAAGCCGAGGCCATTATAGAGGCTGCCCAAGGGGTGCTCACCCCGCAACGTTTGGCCGGGCGGCGTATTTTAATTACGGCAGGACCCACCCGCGAGGCGGTGGACCCGGTGCGTTTTATCAGTAACCGTTCCAGTGGTCGCATGGGGTTTGCCATTGCGGCGGCGGCACAACGTATGGGGGCGCAGGTTACGTTGGTGCATGGTCCCTGTGGTATCCCGCCGCCTAGGGGTGTGCTGCCGGTGGCAGTAGAGAGTGCGGAACAGATGTTGGCGGCGGTGCAGGTGGCTTGGCCACAAAGCGATGCGGCCATTATGAGTGCGGCGGTATCGGACTACCGCCCGCTACAGGTGGCCCCGCAAAAGTTGAAAAAAGAGGCCCAAGGGGGTCAGCAGATCCAGTGGTCGTTGACGGAAAACCCCGATATTTTGGCCTATGCAGGGGCAAATAAACAGCCGGGGCAGTGGTTGGTCGGGTTTGCCGCTGAGACCGAAAAGCTGTTGCAGCACGGCACGGAAAAACGTCGCCGTAAGGGGTGTGACCTGCTGGTGGTCAACGATGTTTCGCGCCAGGATATCGGCTTTGATGCCACCCATAATGAGGTGATGGTGTTAGGTCCAGGGGAGGATGCGGTGGAGTCGTGGGCGCGGTGCCGTAAAGATGAGATTGCCCAACAGCTGATGGAGCGTCTGGCCGCATGTATGGAAACGGCGTAAAGGGGGTAATCAAGGTGGATGAGGAGCGCGGTATGAGAGAGACAAACACCAAGATGGCGCATATTACAGTGGCCTTGCAGCAGTTGCCCCATGGTGAGGGGCTGCCGCTGCCTAAGTATCAGACTGTATTGGCGGCGGGCATGGATTTGATGGCCGCCGTGGATAAACCGCTGACTCTGGCTCCCGGTGAGCGGGCCTTAGTGCCGACGGGTCTGGCTATGGCCCTACCCCCAGGCTATGAGGCGCAGGTGCGCCCCCGGTCAGGATTGGCCCTGAAGCATGGGGTAACGGTGCTCAATGCGCCGGGCACCATTGATGCCGACTATCGGGGTGAGGTGGGGGTGATTTTAATCAATTTGGGGCAGGAGAGCTTTACCGTACAGCGGGGCGAGCGTATTGCGCAGCTACTGTTTGCCCCGGTGTTACGGGGGGATTGGCTAAGCACAGTCCGTTTAAGCCAGACTTCCCGTGGTAGCGGTGGTTTTGGCCATACCGGGCGATAAGGTAGGGCTGGGATAGCCGCACTTGTGCGCGCGCATCGTTATTTTTCATCAATGTTGGGAGGTTGGACCTCCCACACCGGTGAATAGCGGTCTTGGAACAGCTTAGGTGGAGGGCCGATGCTGTTCAGCAGGCAAGACCATTAAGAAGGAGTGAGGGCGTGTTGAAGTTTTCTAAAAAGCTGCTTTATGCCATCGAGGCGGTGGTGGATATCGCTTATAATTCCGGTGGCGAACCGGTACAGATACGTGAAGTAACCAGCCGTCAGGGGGTGCCCCAGCGTTATCTGGAGCAAGTGATGCAGCGGTTGGTTAAAGCCGGTATTCTCAAGGGCATTCGTGGCCCAAAGGGGGGCTATCTGCTGGCTAAGGAGCGCAGTAAAATTAGCGTGGGGGATATTGCCCGGGTCGCTATGGAACTGGGTGATGAGGGCAACAATGGCCTACCCTCTGATGTGGCCACAGGCCCCATTGGAACGGCGGTGATACGCCCCGTGTGGGGGGAGTTTCAAGAAGAGATTTTGGTGATGATGGATAAGGTGTCGGTGGAGGATTTGACCAACCGCGCATTCCGTAATGGGGTGCCCAGTGAGGTCTATAACCGTATCACCTACACCATTTAACCCCTTGAGTGCGCACGGGCCGATACCCCTGTTGCTGGGGGCAGGTGGTTTGGGCAGTGCCACGGCGTTGGCCCTGGGTCTGTTGGGGGTGCGCCGCTTTGCGGTGATGGATGCTGATCGGGTTGAGCTTTCTAACCTACAGCGGCAGGTGATCTATGACCAAGGGGATGTGGGGCAGTTAAAGGTCGAGGCGTTGGCGGCGCAGATGGCGCGGCGCTTTCCCGGTAGCGAAATCCAGTGCATGGCCGAGCGGCTACTGCCCGAGGCGATGGTGGCCCGCTTTGCCCAGCACAGCTTGGTGGTGGATGGTAGCGATAATTTTACCACCCGTTTTGCCGCCAATGATGCCGCCTTGGTTGCTGGGGTACCCTTGGTGCATGGGGCGATTACCGGTTGGCGTGGGCAGGTGATGACGGTTACGCCGGGGTGTTCTCCCTGTCTGCGCTGTCTGTTTGAAGCCCCACCCAGCATCGAGGCGCCCACCTGTCAGGGGGCCGGGGTCTTGGGCAGCGGGGTGGGTGAGATCGGTGCCATCATGGCCCAACAGCTCTACACCCTTAGGCAGGGTGTGGGCGAGCTGCTGCATGGGCAGCTCTATACGGTGGATCTACGGCGTGGGGTACGTCGTGTGGTACGGTTTTATGCACGTCCAGGGTGTGGCTGTGGTATGGCCCATCAAGGGTTGGCACAGGTAGAGTGACCAATTGTGGTTTTAGGATGATGGCTTGCATAACAACCATCGTAGCCATTTATAGGTGCAGAAATGGGTCGAATCTATAACGATATCACCGAAACCATCGGCAACACGCCGCTGGTGCGCCTGAATCGCATCAGCCAAGGGTTGGATGCTGAGATTCTGGTTAAATTGGAGTATTTCAACCCCATGGCTTCGCTCAAGGACCGTATTGGTCTGGCGATGATCCAAGAGGCCGAGGCTAAGGGGCTGATCACTAAAGATACGTTGATTATTGAGCCAACCTCGGGCAATACCGGCATCGCCCTGGCCTTTGTCTGTGCCGCGCGGGGTTATCAATTGGTATTAACGATGCCAGAGTCCATGTCCATGGAGCGGCGCAAGCTGTTTGAGTTGCTGGGCGCGCAGGTGGTGTTAACCTCGGCCATGGACGGCATGAAGGGAGCCATTGATAAAGCCCAGGAGCTGCTGGCGGAGACCGACAAAGGGTTTATGCCCAACCAGTTTGATAATGGCGCCAACCCAGCGGTCCATGAGACCACCACCGCTGAGGAGATCTGGCGGGATACCGATGGTCAATTGGACCTGTTTTTGGCCGGCGTGGGCACCGGTGGTTGTTTAACCGGGGTGGCGCGCACGCTGAAAAAACGCATACCCCAGTTACGGGTGGTGGCGGTGGAGCCCGAATCCTCTCCGGTGCTCTCTGGGGGCATGCCCGGCCCGCACAAAATCCAGGGTATTGGGGCCGGTTTTGTGCCACGGGTGCTGGATACCCAGTTGATGGATGAGGTGGTGCGGGTGGGGGATCAAGAAGCCTTTGAAGTGGCCCGGCGCATGGCCCGAGAAGAGGGTATCGCCTGTGGTATCTCCTCAGGGGCGGTGGTGGCGGCGGCGCTGCAACTGGCCCGTACACCCCGCTACGCAGGCAAACGGTTTGTGCTGGTCTTAGCCAGCTTTGCGGAACGCTATCTCTCCACCGAGCTGTTTCCCTCACAGCTACCCTAAGGTCAACCAGGGATGTTTAGCGAGGCACAGATCAACCGCTATGCCCGCCACATCCTGCTGGATGGGATAGGCGGGATTGGGCAGCAGCGCTTGCTGAAAGCCCACCTCGTGTTGGTGGGGCGGGGTGCAGCTTGGGCGGCGGCGTTGATCTATCTGGTTGCGGCTGGGGTGGGGCGCATTACCCTCGTGCAGGCCCTACCCCAGCAGCCCATTACCCCAGGCGAGGCAGTGCTGGGCCTGCCTCCTGGCGCAAATGTGGCGCAGCTTGGGGCACAATTGGCTTGCCTGAATGAGGATACGGTGGTGGAGCAGGGGTCGCTTTGTGCAGGTGATGGCATGCTCTGTTTTTCACCCCTCGCGGTGGCGCCAACCCATCCACACCTGCCTTGGCAGCTTACGGTGTTAGGGTGTGGGGAGGGTGGCGTGCTGTGGGGTGGCCAGCTGCCCGCAACGGTGCCGGTCTCGGTTGATGCGGCGACCCCATTGGCGCAACTTAGCCTCAATCGGCTTGGCTGTGTGGCAGCAACCGAGGCGCTTAAAGCGCTACTGGGCGGCCAAGTGGCCCAGGGTGAGCTGTTCCGTCTGTAAGGCAAACAGGGCCATGGGCAGCTGCGTAGAGCGGCTCGATTCCGCTATGGTTTTGTATCCATCAGGGGCGAGTCATCTTCATCATCCCACAGCAATGCCTCTTCCTCTTCATCCTCTTCTTGATTTAAGCGGGCATGCTCGGTTAACAGGGTATCTACCCATATACCGAGCTGTTTACTCTCCTGAGCAATGCTGAGCAGCTCGGCTTGGGTGGTGCTGTCCAGATTGGGCTGTTTAAAGCGAATCATCTCCACCGCGCGAAAGATACCGCTTAAAGGTTGGCGAAATTCATGGGAGAGCAGGGATAAAAAAGTGCGCTGACGACGGCGGATGCGGCGCTCCATGTGCACGGCGACCATGCGTTGCTGATGGGTGCTTTCTAACGAGGCACTGGCGGCTTCTAGCTCCATAGCGCGGCGTTTAACGTGGCGCTCTAGCTCCAACTCGGTAGATTGTATGTCCCGAAGCAGAGCCTCTTGGGCCCGGCGCTGATCCTGTTGCATGCACTGTACGCGGTAGCCCAACACCAAGGTAAACAGGATTAAATGGCTCAAGCTCCCCAATTGAAAGGCGTGCTCCGTCCAAAAATTATGGGGGATTGTCCCCTCTTGCATCATCCGATAGATGTAACCGCCCACGGCTGTGGGCAAAAAGGCAATAAAGTAAAGCAGGTAAAGTCCATAGCTTTGACGGCGATAGGCAATGATGAGTGTTAAAAAGCTAGAAAGGGCAAACACATAAAAGGCTAAATTCATGATATGCGGGGAGAAATAGATGACCTGTTGGGTGAGCCCAAAGGGCATCACCAGGGCAACCCCAATGACCAGTACGTGATAGAGCTTGTGCATGGTAGGCAGATAGCGTTTGAGCTCCAGCAGATGATCCCACAGCAAAATCACCGCAATGGTCATGATGTGCAAGGCAAAAATCAGGACAAAATCGTTAAACCAAGGCCACGTGATGGGCAACAGCAAGAAGAACAGATTGGCCGTATTGGCTTGGATCAGTATAAGACCTACCAAATAGAGCGCGTAGATACGCAAGACAGGATCGCGTAACCAAATGCCCGCCAACAGGTTGACCCCAATCAGCAGTAAAAAAATACCCAAATGCATGCCATAAATCAGATTGTCTTGGCGCTCATTCTCCATAAACGCTTGCTCCTGCCAGATGGTGCCAAATAGGGTCATCATCTGTAGCGTCTGTAGACGTAGGTAAAGGGTGGTCTGGGGTGCAGAGCCAAGATCCAAGGGCACGCTGTAGAGCCGGCTCGCCATGGGGCGTTGGTTAAGGGGGGTGTGATCTCCCAACACCACACGTTGATAGTGGCCAGGGGTGGGGGTGGGGATGTAGAGTTCCAAACGGTCTAATAGCGCGGAGCCCAGCTCAATAATCCAGCGCGATGGCGCGTCAGGCTCCCGTTCCAGGTTTACCCTTAGCCAGCGTTCGCCAGATTGAAAGCCGCCGGCAAAGCCCCAGTTAATATTCAAAAATTGTTGGGTAATTTGCGGTTTTATAACCTGCTCAATGGTCAATGGGGTAGCCTGGGCGGGCAGTAATTGAAAGTGCCCTTGCAGGCTTTGGCGTTGGGTTTCTCGCATTAACAGTATGGGGCTATTATGGGTGGCATCGTAGAAACGTTCATGGGCACAGACCGCCGTAGGGCTCAGCAAGAGGCTGACGAGCACGAACAGGCCATAAAGCAGGTGTGCGGCGGTGCGGGCCATGGCTTACAGCGGCTTACGGGTGACGATACAATAGACACCCGGTTGTTCGGTGGCTTGTGGGGGGGTCACCAGATAGCCTTCTTCCAGCAGGGAGCGGGGCACATTGAGCAGGGGCTCTCCTTCACGCAGAAGGATAAGCAAGGGCTCACCGGGCTGCATCTGCTCCAAGTGCAGCTTAACCTTAACGAAAGTTATGGGGCATTGGTCTTGGCTAATATCGAGTGTGGCTGTGCTCATGGCGCGATCATTTTATGTAGGGCGTGAATACGGGTGACAAAGGGGTGCTCGCCGACGACCGACCGAAAGGTTTCACTGGCTTTAACGGCCTCTTCGCGGGTTGGGTAGTTACCCATCCAGACAAAAAACCAAGTCTCTTGCTTACGATTGAGGTAGTGACTCAGCATGGGGCTGTAACCCAAAGAGACCAACCGAGAGGCCAACAATTTGGCCCGTTGGCGATCTTGGAAAGCACCGACTTGGATGGTGTAGCCACTCACTTGAGCGCGCTCAGTGGGGAGGGCGGGTGCGGGTAAAAGGGGCTGCTCTGGCTCAGTCGGGGGGTTAGGGGATGTCGAAACCTCTTGTAAAAACAGGGGTAGTTCAACATCACCGGGCAGCGGTTGATTGTCCCCCCCATAGGTAGGGCTATTCAGCTCAGCATCATCTTGCCCTTGTCGGTTAAAGATCTCTTGCATGGTGTCGGGAAAGGTAAGAAAGACCGTGGGTTGTGGTTCGAGAATAATCCACACAGCATCCCCCAAAAATTGGTGCAGGCGGCGTTTAAGCAGACGCAGAGCCAGCACCAGATCATCCTTATTAAGGTAGCTGATCTGTTCGCTCCACAGGGGTTTTTCTTGGTTGGGCAGCCAGAGCTTGAGTACAACCTGTTGCAGGGGCTCTTTAACCACTTTAAGTTGTAAGAGCTGATCGGCTTGTAACCAAGAGAACCGCTCCCGTCCCTGGGGGGTCGTTGGGTCAATCTTAGCCCAATTTTCTGGGGCAGGCAGAGGTTGGAACTCCAGGGAACGGGTCGCGTGAATGTTGTCTAACCAGCGTTGCAAAATGGCGCGCTCGCTGAGATCTTCTGCCTGGATGGGCAGGGTTAATAAGCGATAGGTGCGGGCGGGCGGGGGTTGCTTAATGGCGACTGGGCTAAGTGGCGGTACGCTGCTTGCGGGGCTGCATCCGGTGATGAGCAACAACACCAGACATAGAGCGTAACCCAAACGCCACCCGCGAGGGTGTGTATGGGAGGGTAGTATACGCAAATGGGCAGCAGACATAGAGCTTGATCCATAGGGTTGGTAAGTGCCAAGCCGAGGTGATCAGGATAGGCTGTTTCGGCAAGCGTGTGGTGTTACGCTGTCCCAGGGCTGCGCTCAGCCTGCTTAGGTAGGGCGTGACTGGGGGAGAATACGACCGATGAGGCGCGAATGACCCCTAAGGCCAGGATTAAGGCACTAAAGGCATAGATCTCTTCGGTATGCATTTTTTCTTGGAACAGCTTAATCATGATCTCCCGCAGGACGAACACAATGGCGGCATCCACAATAAACACCAAACGCAGGCGTTTTTGCTCGAAGTATTCCACCAAAGAGCGGGAGAGCTCAATGAGGATAAACAGCGACAGCACATCGGCAATTAAGGTGTGATAGCTGTTTGCGAGGCCGCCTGTCAGCAGCAGATCGCTCAGGCCCAAAAACAGTTTACCGGCCCCAATGACCACACCCAGGGTCAAGAAGAGCAAGATAACCCCAAAAACCGCATTGGTAACATGGTAAAAATAGGGCAATAAGCGTTCTTTACAAAACAGGTTAGGCGGTTTTTCCAGCATGGGGCGTATCCTTATTGCAAGGGGGGCGGAGCCCCTGAGGTTAGGGTGACATTATGACCAGAAAGCGCGGCCTTAAACAGAGTTTTTTTCTGCTGGCCGAGCTTTAAGGTGTAAACTTGGCGGCGATGGGGTTTAGCCGCTAAGGGTGGGGCCAAGCGCTTGCTGGCTACCATGGGAGAACCCAACACAATGGGGCGGGTAGGGTGCCGTCACGGCCTTTGGTTTGGTGGATGGAGCAGATAAACGATGGAAAAGTATGCACCTCCCATAGATCGCACCGGCAACCAAGCGGGGGGGCGTCCCCCCCTGCACCAGCTCTTCGATGACGCACCGCCGCCGGATAGGCACGCCCCCTCGCTGGATCCCGTCTATGGGGAGGATCTGGCCCCGGAGGATTTTCCTCAAGAAACGGTGCCGCGTGCTCCGGTCGCCTTTTTATGGATGCTGGTGCGGCGCCACTTTGCCGGACGGGCCTTGGCGATGATGGGGGTCGCCGCGCTCTCCATCGGGGTGATGGGTTGTGAACCCCCCGTACTGCGACGCTTGGTCGAGACCTTGGGGCAGGGTGGGCACTCGGTAGATGCCCAGCAAGCGTGGTTTTGGTTTGCCATGGTGGCGGGCATTTGGTTGCTTTCATCGCTGTGCAACCGGGCTTTCCAAATTTTGGACCTCTACACTGCGCCACGTTTGCGGTTTGCCGTACAGTCCTACCTCTACGCCTATTTGCAAGGCCATAGCCCACGTTATTTCCAAGAAAATTTTGCGGGAAAACTGGGGCAAAAGATTAAACAAGCCGGGCAGAGTGCCCTGCCGTTGCTCAATATCCTGCTGCATGATGGGGTGCGGATTATTACCATTCTGGCCATGGGTACGGTGATGCTCTGGGAGATGTGGCCCGCCATGAGTTTAACCCTGTTGGGCTGGTCGGTGGGTTTTTTAGGGGTTGCTCTGTTCTATGCCCGTCGCTGTCAGGCCCTCTCCTACGCCTTTTCTGATGAGGTTTCCACCTCGGCTGGACGCTTGATCGACACCATCACCAACATTGAGCTGGTGCGGGCTTTTAGTCGTCAGCTCTTTGAACGGCGTCAACTGGCCGGTTTTTTGGCGCGGGAACAGCAGGCGTCGGAACGGGTGCGCTGGTTCTTGATTATTATGAACAGTGTGCTCTATACCATCACCCTGTTTTTTCAAGTGCTGTTGCTGGCGATGGTGGTTCACCGGGTGGTCAAAGGGGAGCTGGGGGTGGGGGATTTTGTGCTGGTCTTTTCCCTGATCACCATCGTTGTTAATAACGTGTGGAACCTTTCCCAACGCATGTTGGAGTTTTATGAGCAGCTGGGCATTCTTGCCGAGGCGTTGGCCATGGTGGGGCAGCCCCATGAAATTCAAGATGCCCCCCAAGCGCAACCGTTGCAAGTGACCCAAGGGGAGGTGGTGTTTGAGCGGCTACATTTCAACCATGGCGATGGACATGGGGTGTTCCACGGTCTGGACCTCACCATTAAGGCAGGGGAAAAGGTGGGGTTGGTGGGGCCATCGGGTGCGGGCAAAAGTACCTTGGTCAAGCTGCTGCGCCGTCAGTATGACCCTCAGCAGGGGCGTATCTGCATTGATGGACAAGATATTGCCCAAGTGACTTTGTGCTCCCTTAACGATGCCATCGCCGAGGTGCCCCAACTGCCCGGCATGTTGCACCGCAGCATTGGGGACAACCTACTTTATGCCCGACTGGATGCCCAGCCCCAAGAGCTGGTGGATGCGGCGGCTCAGGCCCACTGTATGGCCTTTATCGGACGCCGCGCGGGAGGGATGGCAACCCTAGTGGGGGAGCTGGGGGTGCAGCTCTCTGGGGGTGAAAAGCAGCGGATTGCCATCGCCCGTGCCTTTCTTAAAAATGCTCCGATTCTTATTTTGGATGAAGCAACCTCCTCGTTAGACTCTCAAACCGAGCATCTTATCCAGACATCTTTATGGCAGTTAATGGAGGGTCGAACGGTGATTGCCATTGCCCATCGGCTCTCTACCCTAACTGCGTTAGATCGCATTATCTATCTGGAGCAAGGTGAGATTGTGGAGATGGGTACCCATAGAGAGCTGCTGGCCAAACAGGGTGCCTATTGGCGACTGTGGGAGCGGCAATCTGGAGGTTTTTTACCTGAGTAGTTTTTACCAAAGGCAAGATGCTGGGGGCGTAAAACAGTGGCTCATGGAATGGAACTGCGTTAGATTGGGTAAGCTTTGCTTGGGTGGAACGGTTACTCTTTTGGCAGGATTCTATGATGAGAATGCTATTATTGGTGTTGGTTGGGTTGCTTGCTTGGCTTCCCTCCAGTTGGGCTGGGGATGAGCCCCCCATCCATGCCGATATCCGTCACCGCCCCCCCGAGATGATTGTACATGGCGGCTTTATGGGTGGCCCCCTTAAAGAGGTGTTGGAGCAGGCAGCCGCCAAGTTACAGCGCAAAGTTGTGTGGCGTTCGGTTCCTTTTTCAGAAAGTTATAAAGATCTTCAAAGCGGTGCGGTGGATGTGGTACCACGGACCATCCGTACGGCCGAGCGAGAGCCTTTTGTGCATTTTTTAGGGCCGATTGGTCAGCAGAACAAGGCGATTCTGTTTTTGCTGAGAAAGGGCCAGGAGCGGCAGATTCGCAGTTTAGCCGATCTGCATGGTCTAACGGTTGGGGTTAAACCCAAAACGGCCTATTTTCCCGCGTTTGACCAAGATGAAAGTATTACCAAACTGCCGACTGAGGGGGGCGATTATGGTCTGGTGACCCGCTTGATCGAGGGCACGGCTGATGTGGTGGCCGTGTTGGACCAAGCCGCCATGGAGAGTGCCTTGGCCGGTTTAGGCTTTAAAGATTATGCCTATGCCCCCTTTCGCCATGAACAAATTATCGAGAACTATTTTGGTTTTTCCAAAAATTCACCCCTAGCCGCCGTGGCACCGGCCTTAAATCACCTTCTCCAAGAGATGGCGGCCAGCGGTCAGATTGAGGCAATCTACGCCCGCCATCAAGCCAACCCCATGCCCATTGCGGAGCATGGCTCCCTGCTCACCGTGGCAGAGAAGGCGTGGTTAGCAACCCATCCAGAACCCCTGCTGGTACACAACGAACAGGATTATCCCCCCTTTAACTATGTGGTAGAGGGTCGCCCCAGCGGTTTTTCGATTGATTTTATGGATCTGGTCGCAGCCAAACTTGGGCTTACCATCCGTTATGTGACAGGCCCTCGTTGGTCTGAATTTCTTGAGCAGATGCAGCAGGGTAAGCTGGATATTATGCTCAACATTGTGCAGACCGAGGCGCGGGATCACTATCTTAATTTTACCCGTCCCTATGTGGATAATCCGCCGGTGTTTGTCACCCGCCAGGATCAACCCCCCGTGCGCCGTTTTGAAGAGCTGGTTGGTCGTCGGGTAGCCGTGCCCGAAGGCTTTTTTTATCAGGAACTCATGGGCAATCGTTACCCAGAGATTCAACAACACCTGACCAAGGGCATGCTTGAGGCGTTGCAAGCCGTGGCAGGGGGTGAAGCGGATGCTGCTGTGGGGGGGCTGGCGATTGAAAATTGGTTGATCCAGACCTATGGTTTAACCAACCTGCGGGTGGATAGTCTGATTCGTGATACCGCATTTTCCAACCAGCTACGCATGGCGGTACACAAAGAGCAACCGCTGCTCGCAGCTTTGCTGCAAAAGGGGATTGACGCGGTTACACAAGAGGAGTTGGGGGCTCTCCAGAGAAAATGGTTTGGTGGGGCGGTTGATCCGGGCAGCGAGCGTGTGGCCGTGGGAGAAAACCTAGGCTTGGTGCCCCAAGAGCGGGTGTGGTTGCGGGAGCATCCAAATATCCGCTTGGGGGTGGATCCTGCTCGGCCCCCCTTTGAGTTTATGGATCGCAACGGTATCCATAAGGGCATGATTAGCGACTATGTAAAAGAGGTTGAACAGAGCATCGGCGTGCGCATGGAACCGGTGCAAAATCTGGATTGGGAAGCGATGCTTGCCCGCGCCAAACGGGGCGAAATTGATGTGATTTCAGCGCTCAGTCCAAGCCCAGAGCGACGCAAGCAGTTTTTGTTTAGCCGACCCTATATGCAGGTACCTATTGCGGTGTTAACCCGTAATACGGTGGAGGATCTGCAAAAGATGGACAACCTGCGCGAAACCCGTTTGGGTGTCGTTAAGGGTTATATGACCGAAGAGTTGGTGCGTCGCAACCATCCCCAGCAAAAGATTTTTCCCTATAAAAACTTGGAAGTGGCCCTTAAAGCGCTCTCTGTGGGTGAAGTGGATGCGTTGTTAGCCAATCAGCTAGCGGCGGTGCATCGGGTCAATGAGCTGGCGATTACCAACTTAAAGGTGAATTTTGTCTCGCCCTACAGCGACGATCTGGCCTTTGGCATTCGTCAAGATTGGCAGCCTTTGGTGGCGATTATGGATAAAGCCATCGCGGCGATTCCCGCAAGTGAACGGGAACGCATTCAGCGCAGTTGGGGGGGGGGTAGTCTGACCCAGGGCATGGAGCCGAGTCAGTTGGAGAGTATCCCCTACGGACGGCTTGGTTGGATGGTGCTGGCGCTGGTGGGTGTGCTGCTGGTGGTTGAGCGGATTCTGGATCGCAGTGGGGCCGATGTGCAAAGCTTTTATCGATCCCGTTCCGCTAAAACGCTGGGCGTGAGCTTGGTGGCTGTGCTCATGGTGTTTGTGGTGGTGATGGCATGGCTGTTTATAGAGCACCAAGAGCGGCAGACGCGACAACGCACCGGCGAGTCCTTGAGCACCCTGTTGCAGACCACCCACGAAGCGCTCTCGATTTGGGTGCGCGGCAATCGTAATTTTTTACAGGCCATGGCACGTGATTTGGAGATTCGCCATTATACGCAAGCCTTGGTCGCGAGCGATTTGGCTGACCTGAGTCGCAATCCGGCCCAGCAGGAGATGGCCGCCCATTTTCAGCGGGTCATACTTGCCCGTGAAGCACAAAGTTTTGCCTTGCTGGATGCCACAGGCACCATACGTTTTTCCACCAACAGCCATGATTTGGGTAAGCAGCATGCGTTGGCCAGCCTTAGGGCCGATGCATTGGCTAAAGTGTTTGCCGGGGAGGGTGTGTTTATTGCGCCTCTGCTCGAACCCGTGGAAGGGGAGGCACGGCCATCTCTCTTTATGATGGAGCCGGTTAAAAATGCCACCGGGCAGACCCTGGCAGCCCTGGCGCAACGTTTGGATCCAACCCAAGAGTGGACCCGTATTGCCAATGTCGGGCGGCTCAATAAAACCGGCGAGACCTATCTGTTTAACCAAGCGGGCATTCTGGCCTCAGAGAGTAGATTTCTCTATCAACTCAAGCAACTTAAATTGGTGGGTGAGCAGGAGAACAGTATTCTCAATCTGCGCTTGGGGGATCCTGGTGGAGATCTATTTAAGGGGTATACACCCCACAAAACGAGGGATCAATATCCCCTGACACGCATGGCGCAAGCCGCGATTAAGGGCCAGAGTGGGCAGGATATTGAGGGGTATCGGGACTATCGCGGGGTGCCGGTGCTGGGGGTATGGTTATGGGATAGCGAGTTGGGCTTGGGCATGGTCAGTGAGGTGGATGTGCAAGATGCCCTAACCTCTTATTATGCCAATCGTAATGCCTTGCTGTGGGTGTTGGCCGTCACGCTGTTGCTGTCGTTGGCACTGACGGTGTTCAGTGCGCTGCTGGGGGAGCGGGCCAACCGTCAACTGCTTAAATCCAAAGATGAGCTAGAGGATATGGTGCAGAGCCGTACCATGGCCCTGAATAGGGCTTCGGAGGGGCTTAATCTGGCCCTATCGAGCATGTCTAACGGACTCATCATGCTGGACCAGGCCCTAACCATTCTTATTGTCAATGGTCACTATTTGTCTCTGTTGCAGCTACCTGAAACACTGGTTGGTGTGGGTAAACCCATTGAACCGGTGGTGCGCTATCTGGTCGTCCGTGGGGATTATGGCGCGGTGGATGAAGAGAGCATGGTTCGGCAGCAGCTACAGAGCATGCGCCAACAACAGAGTGGCAATATTGAGCTTAATACCCCCGATCGACGCAGTATTGATGTGCATCAGGCCCCAACAGAAACCGGTGGGATGGTGTTTACCCTGACCGATGTAACCGAACGCAAACGCAGTGAAGAGCGCCTTAATTTGGCCCTAGAAGGGGGTTCCCTGGGTTACTGGGACGTCAACTTGATTACAGATGAGATGGTGGTTAACCAACGTTGGGCAGAGATGTTGGGTTATGGGTTGGATGAGATTAGCCCGGTCTTGAGGCAGACGTGGTTAGAGACCAT
The DNA here is from genome assembly GCF_000014865.1 of Magnetococcus marinus MC-1. Classification (NCBI taxonomy): domain Bacteria; kingdom Pseudomonadati; phylum Pseudomonadota; class Magnetococcia; order Magnetococcales; family Magnetococcaceae; genus Magnetococcus; species Magnetococcus marinus. Next base: position 4,257,854 of record NC_008576.1, on the reverse strand, counting down.
ACACCCTGAGGATCGTGAATTGGTATTGGCCCGTGGCAATGACTACCGGGCTGGTGTGTTGGATCGTTACGAGGTGGAGTACCGGGCACGAGCCAAGGATGGCACGGCGCGTTGGTTGGTCTCGCGGGGGGCCATTATGGAGCACCAAGAGGATGGCCAGCCACGGCGCATGGTGGGCACGGTGCAGGATATAACCGAGCGTAAACTGATGGAGGCCGCCCTTTCCGAGTCAGAGGAGCGTAGCCGGCTGATTTTGACCTCTGTGACCGATGGTATTTTTGGTATGGATGCCCAAGGGTGTACCACCTTTGTCAACCCTGCGGCGGCGGCTATGTTGGGTTATCGCGAAGATGAGCTGACCGGGATGCTTATGCACGATACCGTGCACCATAGCCATCCCGATGGCAGCCCCTATGCCCATGAGCAGTGCCCCATGCGGGCCGCCTTTGCAGAGGGGGCCGTGCGGGTCATTACCGACGAGGTGTTGTGGCATAAGGATGGTCACGCCTTTCCGGTTGAGTATACCGCTGTACCCATGCAAAAAAGGGGCAAACGGGTGGGTGCGGTGGTGGTGTTTCGTGACATCACCCAGCGCAAGGCCGATGAGAAGCGCTTGGCAGAGAGTGAACAGCGGTTGGTGCTGGCCCTACAGGGTGCCAACTTGGGATTATGGGATTGGCAAGCGGAGACCGGTTCTCTGATTACCAACGATATTTGGTCGGCGATGATTGGCTACACCAAAGAGGCGTTGGATGCCCGTTATGGCAACACGTTTGAACGCTGGTTGGCGTTGGTGCATGCCGACGACCTGCCGGAAACCCAGCAGCGGTTAGAGGCCCACTTGCGGGGTGAAACCGAGGAGTTTCGGGCCGAGTATCGGATGTTGACCGAATCGGGAGAGTGGAAATGGATTTTGGATATTGGGCGCGGGGTGGAGTGGGATGAGCAGGGTGTTGCCAAGCGTCTGGTGGGCATTCATCAGGACATTGATGCCCTCAAGCGCTCAGCAGAGCAGCTACGTCTGGCCAACTTTCTCAGCGATCAGGCGCTGGATCTTAGTCAGGCGGGTTACTGGCATGTCCCCCTGACCGCAGAGGATGGCTACTATAACTCGTCGGAGCGTGCTGCGGCGGTGTTTGGCGATCCACCACGGCCCGATTGGCGTTACCATGTGATGGATGAGTGGTTTGCCAATGTGGAGGCGGGGGATAAGCTGGCGTCAGCAGCAACCTTGGCCAATTTTACAGCGGCCATCAATGGCACGGTGCCTCGCTATGACAGCATCTACGCCTATAAACGCCCCCTGGATGGCAAGGTGGTATGGATTCATGCAATGGGCCATGTAGAGCGAGACGAACAGGGCAAAGCGACGGATATGTATGGCATTACCATGGATATTACCGCCAGTAAGCTAGCGGCGGATGCCATTCAGCAAGCCAAGGAGATTGCGGATGCGGCAAACCAGGCCAAGAGCGATTTTTTAGCCAACATGTCCCATGAGATTCGTACCCCTATGAATGCCATTATCGGCATGAGCCATCTGGCGTTACAGACCGATCTAAATGGGCGCCAGCGTAACTATATTACCAAGGTTAAGCGCTCGGCCGAGGCGTTGTTGGGGATCATTAACGATATTCTGGATTTCTCTAAGATCGAAGCCGGTAAACTCACCATGGAGTTCATTGATTTTCGACTGGAGGATGTGTTGGATAACCTCTCCAATCTGGTGGGGTTAAAGGCTGAAGAGAAAGGGTTGGAGCTGCACTTTAGTTTACCGCCAGGGCTGCATACGGCGCTCAAGGGTGATCCCTTGCGGCTGGGGCAGGTGCTCATCAACCTAGGCAACAATGCGGTTAAGTTTACCGCCCATGGGGATGTGGTGGTAAAGGTGCAGCAGCTGGAGCGTACCACGGAGCGCATTAAACTCTATTTTAGCGTCAAGGATAGTGGCATCGGCATGACCCCGGAGCAGAAGGGGTTGTTGTTTAAATCCTTTAGCCAAGCGGATGCCTCCACCACCCGTAAGTTTGGCGGTACTGGCCTGGGATTGGCCATCTCCAAGCGGTTGGTGGAGATGATGGAGGGTGAAATTGATGTGGATAGTGTGCCTGAGCAGGGCAGCGATTTTCACTTTAGTGCATGGTTTGGGTTGGGCGAAGTGCGGGGCGAAGAGACGCTGCGGGTAGAGCGGGATTTGGCGAATCTGCATCTGTTGGTGGTGGATGACAACAGCACCGCGCGGGAGATTCTCGCGGAGATGGCGCAAAGTTTTGGTTTTCGGGTAGACACGGCAGAGAGTGGCGCAGCGGCTTTGGCTAAAGTTGAAGCCGCGGCGGCGTTAAACGATCCGGTACAGGTTGTGCTAATGGATTGGAAAATGCCTGATATGGATGGGCTTCAGACTGCCCGCGCCATGCAGCATAATGACGATTTGCAAGAGCTGCCTATGGTCATTATGGTGACCGCCTATGGCCGGGAAGAGGCCGTGCAGGCTGCGACAGGGGTGGAACTCAAGGGCTTTCTGACCAAGCCTGTTTCACCCTCGACACTGTTGGATGCGGTGATGGGCGCCTTGGGCCGGGAAGGGGTATCAGGCCGTCGTGCCCATGAGCGGCAGGTTGAAGAGTCAGAAGCCATCATCCTGCTGCGTGGTGCCAAGGTGTTGTTGGTGGAGGATAACGAGATTAACCAAGAGCTGGCTCTGGAGTTATTGGCCAATGCCGGCATTTTGGCCAAGCTGGCGGAAAATGGTGTCGAGGCTTTGCAGGCCCTTCAGCGAGAGCCCTTTGATGGGGTGTTGATGGATGTACAAATGCCCATTATGGATGGCTACACGGCCACCCGTGAAATCCGCAAACAGGCGGCTTTTAAGGATCTACCGGTGATCGCCATGACAGCCAATGTGATGGCGGCTGATCTGGAGAAAGCCAAGGCCGCAGGCATGCAAGCCCACGTGAGTAAACCCATTGATGTACGCGAGATGTTTACCACCATGGCCCAGTGGATTAAACCGTCAGGATTGGTGGTAGAGCCGGTGCTTGCGGTGACAACAGCAGAGCCGGTGGATGTGGGTGAGGGGGATGCGTTCCCCACAAGCCTGCCGGGGATCCATTTGCAGGAGGGATTAGCCCGTTCAGGGGGGGATGTTTCCCTATATCGGCGGTTATTGGGTAAATTCCGCGAGAATCAAGCCGCAGCATTGGTGCGCATGCAGGGGCATTTGCAACAAGGTGAGCGTGAGGATGCGGTGCGTCAAATACATACCCTTAAAGGGGTGAGTGGTACCCTTGGTGCACGAGACCTATTTGAGGCGGCAAAGGCGCTAGAGGCCAACCTGAAAGCCCACGATACCCCCGTGGATGAAGCCTTGTTGGCAACCACCGAGCAAGCTTTGCAGCAGGTGCTGGGGGGGTTGGCGTTTACGGCGCAGGTCAGCAGCCCAGCAGATGGGGTGCAGGCTGAACCATTGGCCCAGCGATTGTCAGCCCTGCGCCGTTTGTTGGAAGAGGATGATGTGGCGTCAGCCCGTTTGGTTGAGCCGTTACTACCCATGTTGGCGGGAAGCCCCTTAGCCCCGCTGGCTAAGCAGCTCAGTGAGGCGGTGAGTGGATACGATTTTGAGGCGGCCTTGTTGGCGTTGCAGGCGCTGGAGGCGGCGGTTGCAGGGGCTGATGAGGGTGCCCAGATTGATCTGCCCCAGGTGCGGGAAGCGGCCCGCGCTCTGCTGCACCTGTTAGAGGAGGATGATACCGCCGCGGGGGAGGCCGCAGAGGCGCTTTCCCAGATGTTACAAAGCGTGTCGTCGTTGGGTGAGGATGCGCATCAAGCGGGCCAGTTGGCCGAGCGTTATGCTTTTGAGGAGGCCGCGACGGTGGTGCGTGCGCTGTTGGCGAAGCTGGAGCAGTTGGGTTAGGCTGGTAGCCTGTGGCATAACGGGGTTCATGGGGGTGGTTGACTGGCTAGGCTGGTTTGCCGAAGGTGGGTGCGGTCTGCTGGGTTGGGTTTGGGGCGATGCGGGATTGGTGCGCAAAGGCGTAGCAAGGGTGAAAAAGGAGACGACAGATGGGCGAATTGGTGGAAAAGGCCACGCTATTGGTGGTGGATGATACCCCAGAAAATATTGAAGTTCTCTCCGGCGTGCTACGCAGCTGCTACCGCGTTAAGGCGGCGCTCAATGGGGAAAAGGCGCTGCGTATTGCAGCCATGGAGCCGCGCCCCGACATGATTTTGTTGGATGTGATGATGCCCGGCATGGATGGCTATGAGGTGTGCCGACGGCTTAAAGCGGACCCCATAACCGCCCACATACCGGTGATTTTTGTCACCGCCAAAGCGACGGTAGAGGATGAGTTAGAGGGGTTGCAGCTGGGGGCGGTGGATTATATTACCAAGCCCATCAGTCCACCCATTGTAGAGCTTAGGGTGCGCACCCAGTTGGCGTTGTACGATCAGCAGCGGGAGCTGGAGCGTATGGTGCAGGTACGCACCGAGCAGTTGGTGCAGACTCGGTTGGAGATTATTCGCCGGTTGGGTCGTGCGGCGGAGTTTAAGGATAATGAGACCGGCCTACATGTGATCCGTATGAGCCACTATGCCCGGCTGATGGCAGAGGCTTTAAACATCTCGGCGCAATGGACTGAGTTGGTATTTAATGCGGCCCCCATGCACGATATTGGCAAGATCGGCATCCCCGATCATGTTTTGCTCAAACCCGGTAAGTTGGATGATGAAGAGTGGCTCGTGATGCGCAGACACCCGGTGATGGGGGCTGAGATTATTGGGGACCATGATTCGGAGCTGATGAGCCTCTCTAAAGAGATCTCCTTGACCCATCATGAAAAGTGGGATGGTAGCGGTTATCCGCACGGTCTGCGGGGGGAGCAGATTCCCCTGGCAGGCCGGATCGTCGCCATTGCCGACGTGTTTGATGCGCTCACCTCCGAGCGTCCCTATAAAAAGGCGTGGTCGGTGGAGAAGGCGGTGGAGATTATTGAAAAGGATGCTGGCACCCATTTTGATCCCAGTTTGGTGCCGGTGTTTCTTAAAACCTTGCCTGAAGCACTGGAGATTAAGGCACGCTACGGGGAATCCAGCCACGGATAGCGCGGCGTGGTCGGCTTAGGGGCGGCTTTTGCATGAAGGGCGCCCTCGACCGCCGTGGTTAGGTTGGGTGCGGCGTCTAGGGCATGTGGCGAGCCTATCAAGCGTTAGGTTGGCAGCGCGGTGGTGTGCGGCGGGGGCTGTTGCTGGGGATACCCCCTCTATACCTAGGGTTGTCATGGCATAGAGGGGGGAAGGTCTGGGCATTAGGCGGAGAGAAAGGGCTTCTCTTTGCTCCAAGCGGCGAGCAGTTCTTCTTTAGCAGGACCGTGGTGGTTTTGGATCCACTGTTCGGCATCGGCGATGTTGGTAACAACCTTGACCAACTTTAGATCATGTTCCAGCCAGCGCGCGGCCAAATCTTGGGGTGGCGGTGCTTCGTCAGGATCGGCCCGCACGGTGTGACCATGCAGATCCTCATATTCGATGACATGGTTGCCAGATGCTAGGATGGATTGGAAAACGGGGGGCACAAAGGCTTCGCCACCAAACTCCCGCTCCAGGGCTTCACGGCCAAGGCTCACATAATCAAAGCCGGTGCGTTTTTCGGCAAGCTCGATCAGGGCCTGGGTGTCCAGCAGTTGAAACGCGATGGCACCGGGTGCGGCGGTAATCATGAGATAGTCCCAATGTCCACCCGTTGCCAGTTCACCAGAGGCTTGTTTTTGTTTAAAGCGATCCCACGCTTCGCGCAAGGGGGCTTGATCAGCGTCGCTGAGGGTTGCCAACCACGCTTCGACAGCAGGCATATCAGCAAACAGTTTATGGTTGGGCAGGGCTTTTTCTATCCAGTGGGCAGCCAGATCGGTTTCGGTCGGGGCGCGGTCCTGTGGGCTTTGAATGTCGTGGCCGTGCAGGTCGGTGTACTCCACCAAGCCACCCTCGGCATCCATCATGGAGCGAATGGCGGCAGGGATGAACTCAATACCACCATATTCCCGCTCAAGCTCTGCACGGTTGCGCACACGGTAGGAAAAATCGGTTTTACTTTCGGCAAGTTCCACCAAGCTCTCTGCATCCATGCGGAGGATATGGATATTGTTGGGGGTAGCGTTAACCAAGATTCGGGTTGGCATGGATGACTCCGTTGGGTTTAAGTGCCGTGGTCATTAGGCACCGATTATCACATCGCAGGTTTTTAACATAAGCCTAAATAGGAGAGATTTCAAGTGCTAAGCAGGCATCATGGGGTTTTTGCAAGGGATGCTGTGGTGGGGAAAATGAGGAGCCTGGTAACGGGGTTGGCTGTGGAGTGTCAACCCCTTGTAGCAGCATGGAATCTAAGCAGAGCTGGCAGCGTGGGCGGGTGGGGGGGGCTGTGATCAGGTCGGTTAGAAATGGGCATGAGCCGTCCAGTCTTGGGGGAGAAGGCATATTCCGCCATACAACAGGACAACCCGCTGCGGGTCGGGTGTTTGTTGAGGGAAAAGGATAACAAGCCGCGCGGTTTCCTTTTATCCCGGCTGGCATTAGGGTAGATTTATATTTTCTTTGTTTTGTTAAGGTGTTAGTGGTGATAATGCCGAGGATACCCCCTTAATTGGGGTAAGAGAAGGGCCGATGGTGTTGGGGGGTGCTGCTCTAAGCGGTCAATCCTCTAACGGGTGGGGCGTTTAGAAGTTTCTGGCGAATGTGGTGTTTTAGGGATGTATAAAATGAAAGCCAAAGTGTTTGATTACTATATGATGCGGCTCTATAAAGCCGCGCCTGTTTGGTTGCAACGGTTGTTTTTATGGTATGTCTATCGGCCTTATCGTCAAGATTTGCCCAAGGATGGTACGGCACCGATTTTTCATGAGTTATATATTGAGTTGCGTACCCGTTGTAACAGTACGGTGTGTCGTTTTTGTCCGGCGGTTAAGGGCGCGGATGAGCGACCAGATATTACCATGCCCTTTGAGGTGTATGCCAAGGTGATTGATCAACTGGCGGAGATCAACTATGGGGGGCGAATCGCCTTTTATTTAAGCAATGAACCGTTGATTGTGAAGGATTTTCCGCGTTATGTGGCCTATGCGCGGGAGAAGCTGCCCCAGGCGTGGTTGATGATTACCACCAATGGGCAGGCGTTGACGCCAAAGACGGGGCGTCCATTGTTGGAAGCGGGTTTAAATATGATCAATTTAAATTTGTATAACGATGATTTAGAGGCTCCATTGCCTGAGCCTATCAAGCGGTTTGAGGAGGAGGTTTTGCAGGCGTATGCGCAGCAGGGGCGTGTTCAGTATCAGGGATCGCGACATTCGGCTCAGGGTCAGCCGGTGGATTTTGTCTACAATGTTAACCGCCGCTTGGCTACGGAGGTTTTGACCAACCGAGGGGGTTCGGCTCCTAACAATTTGGGGGATCATGAGCGGCAGCGTTCGCCGTTGGGTTTATGTGACAATCCCTTTTACAGCATGACCATTACGTCGGATGGTCGGGTAGGGCGCTGTTGTTCGGATCACTATATCCATGAAGCGTTGGGCAACATTAAGGATCAGCCATTGATGGAGATATGGAACGGGGCGGCATTTGGTGCGTTGCGTCGTGCTTTATTGAGGAATGATCGCCCAGCGGGTGTATGTCGGGTATGTGATTCAGCGGGCATCCGCTGGAGCCGCCAGAACAGCTGGCAGGAGCGGTTTTTAAAAAATTTAACCCAGTAGTCGGTGGATCGTCCACGGGGTATTTTGACCGTGCAAGAGGGCCCGTGGGCGATATACTGCCCGACCACACCGTCACAGCTCGGTATTCCCCCCCTTATTAGGGGCATTCTGAAGTAGAGTTAAGCAGTCATATCTAACCTCTGGTTAGGTGTCACGCACACCAATGGCCATTGGTGTGCGTGAGCATCGCGCCATAAAATGGGTAGCACGCGACAAATAAGAGCGATAGATCAAATGCTAATCGTATAATTTAGGGAAAAACGATTAGGTTTGGTCAGGGTCACAGCATGCAAGGGCTGCCGTCGTTCTTTTGGCAAGAGAGGAGAAAACCTCAATCTCCGCTCCCACGGTAACGCTAAGGTTACGTCCGTGCTAAATGCAAAACAGGCGATTGAACGTGGTGTTCAACCGCCTGTAAATACTTGAAAAATGGTGGGCGATACTGGGATTGAACCAGTGACCCCTGCCGTGTGAAGGCAGTGCTCTCCCGCTGAGCTAATCGCCCCTTGTGCCTGATTCAAGGAGCGTGATTTATACCCAAAATCGTGCTACCTTGTCAAAGAAAAAATGCGTATCGGACGGTATACCCTATGACCCCAACTGCCCATGACTGGATCGCCGCATTCGGCTACCTGGAAACCTCCGGCGTGCCCATGCTCTATGGTGACATGCCCACTCTCGAACTCATACAACAACAGTTCGATAGCGCACCCGCCCAAGCGTGGCGTACACCCTCCATTACCCCACATGCCCAATCCCAAACCGCTGGGTATGCACCGTCACAGCAGGCCGCCTACCCCACAGTCGCAGCCGCCCCAGCCAAACGGCCCCGCCTGCCCCAACCCGTCGCACCCGCCCATAAACCGGATGAGACCCCCATTGTCACCCCACCACAACCCCTTAACCTGCCTGCCGGTAAAGCCGCTGCCCTAGAACATATCGCCCAACACTGTCAAGCCTGCCAACGCTGCGACCTCTGCCGTACCCGCACACAGGCCGTGCCCGGTATCGGTCATCCCGATGCCCCCGTGGTGTTTGTGGGCGAAGCCCCAGGAGCCGAAGAAGACCGCATCGGACAACCCTTTGTCGGCCCCGCCGGTCAACTGCTGGACCGCATGATGGCAACCATCGGCCTGCAACGTGAGCATGTCTATATCGCCAACGTCGTAAAATGTCGCCCCCCAGGCAACCGTAACCCCCAAACCCACGAAGTGGCGCTCTGCCAAGGCTACCTCCACCAACAGCTCGAAGTGATTTCCCCTAAAGTAATCTTCGCCCTAGGCCGCTTCGCCATACAAAGCCTGCTGGGTAGTACCGATAGCGTGGCCGCAATCCGCCGCCATGAACACAGCTGGCGCGGTATTCCCGTGCTGGCCTCCTACCACCCCGCCTTCTACCTGCGTACCCCAACCCGTAAAAAAGATGGTTGGCTGGACCTTATTCGTTTGCAGCAGCTTTTAGAAAACAACCCAAAACAGCCCTTGATCCGATAGGTTGATCCGACCCCAACGCATGAAGCTCTTTTAAATCCTTCTAAACTAACGTAGTCTGGTTACTACGAAGGCACCAAATAGGAGCACGTTGATGGTCAGTCGTTTGTGGATGGCACTGCTGTGTGGTTTGCTCAACCTACTGTTGGCAACACCCTCGCTGGCCCAGACGCCGCTTATATTCGGTGTGCACCCCTTCTTGCCTGCCACAGAGCTACATAAACGTTTTCAACCCCTCATCACCTTCTTAATGCATGAACTACAACGGCCTGTGCAATTTCATGTGGCCGCCAATTATGCAGAACATTTAAAAAATCTCGTGGATAACCAGATTGATATCGCCTATCTTGGCCCCTATCCCTACATTAAATTGGTGCATGATTTTACGCAACCACGCCTGCTGGCCCAACTGCGGGTTAATGGTGAAAACGCCTACCATGGTGTAATCTTTACCTATGAAAAAGCATCGCTACAAAGTTTGGCCGACCTACGCGGTAAACGCATGGCATTTGGCGATGTGGACTCCACCATGAGCCATCTTATCCCTTTAAAAATGCTCCAACAAGCAGGCGTGAAAAAGGTTGATCTGGGTGGTTTCCAACATGTCAATAACCACCTTAATGTCGTCTACGGTGTATTGACCGGCCTGTTTGATGCCGGAGCCACCAAAGAGAGCACCTATCACCAATACGCGGCTTGGGGGCTGCGTGTGTTGGCGCGTTCCCCCGCTGTACCTAACCATGTACTCGTCGCACGTGCCACCTTGCCCAATGCGCACATCGAAGCGGTTAAAGCGGCCTTGGCGAAAATAGGGAGCGGAACCCTAGACACCCTAATATTAAAACCGCTTAAACCGAACATTACGGGTTTGGGGCCAGTGACGGATGCCGATTTTGATGGATTGCGTAGACTGCTTTCCGTACCCATACCGCAGCGGGGGCAACCCTAATGGCGCATATCAATGTCCATACAAATCTCCGTAACTCCAGGCCGTTGATTTTATTCGCTGGGGCATTGTTGCTGTTGTTGCTGACCCAGTTGTGGGTCATTACCGGAAAATATCAACAGGATATGCGTGAGGATCTGCATGGTAGCATCAAAGCCCAGCTTGCCTTGCTCGGTGCTACGTTGCAGGAAGCCGCCATCCGTGGTGACCTTGCTCAGATCAAGCGCAACCTTGAAATGTGGGGGCAGGCTCACTCAGAAATTTTGGCCATACGGGCGATCTCTCCCAACGGGTTTGAGTTGGTTCATTATCAAGCGGGCGCGTTGCAGGGTGATATGTATGTCCATAAAAGCGCAATAACCGTAGATGGGCGTCAGCTCATAACCCTGGAAGTTACCCATAATTTAAGCATGATCAATGACCGACTGCGTACCATGACCCTCTACATGGGGGTGGTCTCCAGTCTGATATCGGGACTATTTGCCCTAACGGTTTGGTGGATTATGACCCGTTTTGCCATCGCGCCGCTCAACCAAGAGTTGGCAGCACGGCAGCGCGCGGAAAATATGATACGCGAGAGTCAACAGGCGCTGGTCAAAGCACAATTGGTAGCCCATATGGGGAGCTGGAGTAGCGATGTCGCCATTGAACATATGGAGTGGTCCCAGGGGCTCTGCCAGCTGTTGGGGGTGAAGGTTGATGAGGCACCTCTACCGGTGGAGCGCCTGTTGGGGTTGGTTCCACAGCCCCAGCAACAGTCTGTGTTAGAGATGTTGGATCGTCTCAGTCAACAGCAGCAAAATCAAGTCCAGATGGAGCACCGCATTCATCGCGAAACCGGTGGGGTGTTGCAGGTGCTGCACCGCTGTGAACGGGTGGAAGGGGCCAATGGCCCACGGGTGCAGGGCATTTTAATTGATACCAGTCAGAGCGAGGCACTGCGTGGGGCTTTGGCGGCCAGTGAAGAGAAATTTCGTAACCTGTTCGACAATATGGGCAGCGGGGTGGCCATTTATGAAGCCATAGATAATGGCGATGATTTTATTATTCGTGGCTTTAATAAGGCGAGCACGGTTTTTACCAAACTCGACCGCGAGAGTATATTGGGAAAGCGGGTCACGGAGATTTTTCCGGGCATCCGGGCGATGGGGCTGCTGGATCTTTTTAAGCGGGTATGGCACAGCGGCGTGCCGGAACATTTACCATTAACCCAATATAGCGACCAACGCATTACACAGTGGGTGGAAAACTATGTCTACCGTTTAGAAAATGGTGAGGTGGTCGCGGTATTTGATGACGTTACTTCCAACCGACAGGCCCAGCAGGAGCTGGCCCAGAGTGAGCTGCGTTTTCGCGAGATGGCCGAGACCTTGGAGGATGTCTTCTGGATCACCAGTGCCCATGGGCACCGCATACTCTATGTCAATCCAGCGTTTGAAAAGGTGTGGGGCTATTCGGTACAGGCGCTGGAGCAAGATATTAACCTCTGGTCGCAGTCGATCCACCCGGAGGATCGTGCGCGGGTCGAAGAGGCGCTCCTCCAAAGCACAAGCCATGCGGATGGTTTTGATCAGGAGTACCGTATTGTGCGGGGGGATGATGGCCAATTGCGCTGGATACATAACCGAGGTTATCCCATTGAGGAGCAGGGGCAGGTAGTCAGAGTAGTTGGGTTAGCCACGGATATTACAGCTAAAAAAGAGAATGAAGCAGCGCTACAGCAGGCGATGCGACAGGCGCAGCAGGCCAGTCAAGCCAAGAGTGAGTTTTTAGCGGCCATGTCCCATGAGATCCGTACCCCAATGAACACGGTTATTGGTATGACCGAGCTGCTGCTGGAGACCCCTTTGAGTGAAGAGCAGCAGCGTTATGTGCGGAGTTTGCGCAGCTCGGGTACAGCGTTGTTGGACGTGATTAACGCCATTTTGGATCTTACCCGTATTGAGTCGGGCCGTCTGGAACTGACCGAAGAGCGTTATGATCTCCATGAATTAATGCGTGAAACCTGTGAAGTTATGGGCTATGCCGCGGCCAAAAAGAAGCTGGAGATGGTCTTGGAGATGAATCCCAATACCCCCAACTATTTGGTGGGGGATGCGCCGCGTTTGCGTCAGATCCTGATCAATTTGGTGGGAAATGCCATAAAATTTACCGAAGTGGGACAGGTTTGTGTGCGTGTTTGGTTAGATGAAGCGGTAGAGCGCTTACGCATTGAGGTCGAGGATAGTGGAATTGGTATTCCCAAGGAGCACATAAACACCATTTTTGATATGTTTGCCCAAGCAGATTCCAGTATGGCCCGTCGTTTTGGTGGCAGTGGGCTGGGTTTGACCATCTCTCAGCGTTTGGCTCAGCTTATGGGGGGGCGTCTCGCGGTGCAGAGTCAGGTACAAAAGGGCAGTTGCTTTACCTTGTCCATGCCTTGCCAAATTGGTGAAGAACCTGCACAAGAGGTGGTAACAGAAACGCAGAGTTTAACCCGTCAGACTTTACGCATTTTGCTGGCGGAGGACTCTGTGGATAACCAAAATTTAATTCAGGCCTATCTCTCCCGTACATCCCACGAACTGATCTATGCCATCAATGGAGAAGAGGCTGAGCGCTACGTTAAATCCGGGCAGCCAGTGGACCTGATCTTGATGGATATACAGATGCCCTTGGTGGATGGCTATACCGCCACCCGTCGCATTCGAGCATGGGAACAGCAGCAGGGGCGGCCTGCGGTACCGATTGTGGCTTTAACCGCCCATGCTTTGAAAGAGGATGAAATGCGCAGTTTAGAAGCGGGTTGTGACGCACACTTGACCAAGCCCATCGGTAAAAAGCAGCTATTGCAGGTATTGGCACACTATCCACGTCGGGAGAGCACCCCGTAAGGCGGTCCGCACGAATGGCTACCCCTTCTTGATGGGCGATTGATGGGGTGGTGGTTCTAGGGGACGAGAGGCAATCGGGATTGGTTCGGCTTGGTGCGTCCAACGTGGAGATGGGAAACCCATTTTGCCGTTATATTGGAGTGTGTCCCCCGTTAAGTGATGCATTTTGCCGTTGTATTGGAGTGTGTCCCCCGTTAAGTGATGTGGGGATGTATTAAGCGCATCTCCTGGTTATGTTTGTGCAGGCTGGGGCTGCTTGCCTTGTGGAGGTATGATGTCCTTTCGACTAAAAACCGTGCTGGGTATAGCGCTTATTCAAGCTTTTGTATTGCTTACATTGGTCAGTTCAGCCTTGGACGATCTGCGGCAATCACACCAAAATAATCTGTTGGCCCATGCGAAAACCCTTACCACGCTTATGGACACCGCGACCAAAGCACCCATTTTAGAAAAAAACCACAGCGCATTACAGGCGATTGCTCATGAGATTGTGCAGAAAAATGCTATAACCTATCTAAGCATTTACGACAACCAACAGCAGATCCTCTATCAATTTGGTCCAGCACCCACCCCCCATATCAAGCCAGACATAAATTTACGGGATATAGACGACGCCACCTTTGATCTGCGCCACCCGATGCTGCATGAGCAGAGTGTCTATGCAACCTTGGCATTAGGGCTGCCCGTGACACCGATTATAAAGGCGCTGCACGCTGCACAGAACCAGCAACTACGTTTGGCACTGTTGGCGATGAGTGCCTCAATACTGGTTTCCTGGTTGCTGGGCAGTTACCTTACCCGTCAGTTGGTGCATTTGCGGGAGGCGGCTACAGCCATAGGCCATGGACATTTTAACCATCGCATACCCGTGCAGGGGCAGGATGAGTTGGCGTTGACCGCCACCGCCTTTAACCGTATGTCGGGGGAGTTGGATAAAACCTATCAGCGTTTAAAAAAATCACTCTATACCAGCAACCGCATGGCCAAATTAGAGGCCACCATTATGCACACGGTGATGGATGGTTTGATCACCATGGACAGCAGCGGCAAAGTTTTGAGTTTCAACCACGCGGCGGAGGGGATTTTTGGTTATGCGGCGGCGGAGGTGGTGGGGGAGCAGATCACCATGCTCATGCCCGAACCCTACCGTAGCCAACATGATGATTATGTGCAGCGCTATCTGCAAGGGGCGGCGCCCCGGGTGATCGGTTCAGCGGGACGGCATGTCACCGCGCAGCGCAAAGATGGTGCCCTATTACCCATCCGCTTGTCGGTCAATGAGATGGTATTCGAGGGGGAGCGGCTGTTTGTGGGATTGGTGGCAGATGTCAGTGAGCGGTTGCAAGAGGAGCGCGCTTTGATTGAGGCCAAGGAGCAGGCCGAGGCGGCCAATATGGCCAAGTCGCGTTTTTTGGCGGTGATGAGTCATGAGGTGCGCACCCCGATGAATGGTATTTTGGGTATGCTTGGTTTGCTCAATGATCGCCGCTTGGATGGTCAGCAGCAGGAGTGGCTTGCCACCGCGCAGGAGTCTGCCGAATCCATGCTTACCCTGTTAAACGATATTTTGGATTTTAGCAAAATTGAGGCGGGGCATCTGGAACTGGAGCAGAGCGCTTTTAGTCCAGAACAGATCTTAAAGGGGGTGCATGATCTGTTTTTACCCCGTGCTACGGCCAAGGGCATCACGCTGGAACTGGAGCAGGGGGCTAACCTTCCGGCGTGGGTGCAGGGGGATCCTGGGCGTCTGCGCCAGGTGTTGATGAATTTGGTGAGTAATGGCATTAAATTTACCCACCAGGGGGGGGTCACGATGCGGGTGGCGCAACAGGCGAAGAGAGAGGATTCTCTACTGTTGCAGTTTGAGGTGCAAGATAGTGGTATTGGCATTCCTCCGCAACAGTTGACCCAACTGTTTCAGCCCTTTAATCAGTTAGACCCGTCTTATTCCCGCAAATATGGGGGCAGTGGTTTGGGGTTGGCGATCTGTCGTCATTTGGTGGATCTGATGGGGGGGGAGATTCGCTTGGAGAGTCCACCAAGTGGGGGTAGTCGTTTTACCTTTACCGCCCGTTTTGGCTATGCGCATGCGCCCCAAGATGAGGTGTTGGACAATTCCGAGCAGGAGGTACAACTGCATGGGGTGCGGGTACTCCTGGCCGAGGACAGCCCCACCAATCAGATGGTGGCGGTGGCGATGTTGGCCCGGGTGGGGTGCCACGTGGATGTGGCGGTCAATGGTTTGGAGGTGCTGGAAGCGTTGACCCGTGCGCCTTATGATCTGATTCTTATGGATTTAGCCATGCCAGAGATGGATGGCTGGCAGGCCATTGCACGTATCCGTGGCATGAATGCCCCGCTGCGGGATATTCCCATCATTGCGCTTACCGCCAATGCCTATCCAGAGGTACGCGCGCAATGTCTGGCGGCGGGGGCGCAGGACTTTATTACCAAGCCGATCCAGCGCAACATTTTGCTCAATGGTATCTTGGCATTGGTGACGCAGGCTCAGCAGACAGGCCAGCAAGGGGTGGGGGCTAAGCGGTGTCATTCCAACGCCCCGATCCGCGATGAGAAGGTGCTGGAGCGTTTGGCCGAAGATACCCACTGTTCGTTGTTACCCCGTATTCTGGAGGTATTTATTGATGAGGCCGATGCCCGTTTGCAGGCGATCTCTACGGCGTTGGATAATGAGGCTTGGCAGACCGTAGCGCTGGAGGTCCACCCCTTAAAGAGCAGTGCAGCCACCTTTGGAGCAGCCCGATTGGCTGCCTGTGCCATGCAGTTGGATGCTGCTTGCAAAGCGCAGCAGTGGACGCAAATGCACGATTTATGTAACTGTTTGATCGAGGTTTATAGGGAGACGAGGGGTCTTTATAAGGGGCAGCAGGTTTAGGGGTTATGGTTTGGTGCGGGCTTGGTGGTACGCAAGTTGAAAGGGAGCGGCACAATGCGGTTTTTACATACCATGGTGCGGGTGGCGGATTTAGAGGCGTCGCTGCATTTTTACCGGGATCTGTTGGGGTTGGTTGAGACCCAGCGCAAGGAGAGTCAGGCGGGGCGGTTTACCCTGGTCTATCTGGCCGCGCCGGAGGATCTGGAGCGGGCCAAGGGGGAGCAGGCGCCAGAGATTGAGCTTACCTACAATTGGGAGAGTGAGTGTTACAGCGGTGGGCGTAATTTTGGCCATATAGCGCTGTTGGTTGAGGATATTTATGCGGTTTGTGCACGGATGCAGCAGGGTGGTGTGACGATTTTGCGGCCACCGCGAGATGGGCACATGGCCTTTTTTCGTAGTCCCGATGGGATTAGTATTGAATTACTGCAAAAAGGGGAGGCCCTGCCTATGCAAGAGCCCTGGGCCAGTATGGTCAACAGCGGTAGTTGGTAGGGGGCGGAGCCATGCCCTATGGGCGTATGCTCCCTGCCTGGGTTTGCCCCCGTAGGGACGCCGCGCCGCTTACCGGGGTGGTGGGAAAAGTGGCTTGTTGTCAGCGCTGGGAACAGGCACAGCTTTGATCGTTGCACGGGTGAATTTCGATGGTTGTGTGTTTGAGCTTGGCAATTGGGGCAAGCCGTGACCGGTAATCCTCGGGGGTTCGGGGCGCTTTTGTAACGACAGTGATGGCAGCGGCAAGCGCATTGGAACCGAGGGGCCAGATGTGGAGATCGCTGACGACGCTGTCGTCATCGGATTCAATGGCTTGCACAATGGCATGCTGGCTCGCTTGGTCACCATGGCCATCCAGCAGGATAAAGGCGCTGCTGTGGAGCAGGCCCCATGCCCAGCGGGCGATTAAAAGGCCGCCGACAATGCCCATGGCCGGGTCGAGAAAGGACCAGCCTGCCAATTTTCCCGCCACCAGCGCCACAATGGCCAACACAGAAGTCAATGCATCGGCGAGCACATGCAAGTAGGCCGCCCGCAGATTGTGGTCATGGTGATGATCATGATGGTGGTCGTGGTGATGATCATGATGGTGGTGGTTATGACCATCGTTGCTGTGGAGCATCCAGATACTCAACCCATTGACAGCAAGCCCGATGAGGGTGACTAAAATGGCTTCGTCAAAGGCGATGGGCACCGGATTGAACAAACGTGCGAAGGACTCCACAATCATATAGAGGGCTGTACCCCCCAAAAAGAGGGCGCTGGTATAACCGGATAAAATGCCGAATTTCCCGGTTCCGAAGCTAAATTTCGCAGAACCAGCATACTTTCTTGCCATCACATAGGCAAAATAGGTAATCCCCAGGGCAAAGGCATGGGTTCCCATATGCCACCCATCCGCCAGCAGAGCCATGGATCCCGTCAGCACACCAGCGATGATTTCAACGCCCATCATGACGCCGGTGAGGATGATTACACTGAGCGTTTTCTTTTCGTTGTCATGGGCAGCACTGTTTTAAAAATTGTGCTCATGACGGATCTCTCTTAATGGTATCGACATGCATATGAGACGCTCTTTGTAGATTGCTGTGGTGGCCTTTGGCCGAATTTTCCCAAGCTGCGCGATGGGGGTCCAAGCCTCACTCGCTCACCATTGCTCGGCTGAAGGGTCGCATTGTGCGGGCGGCACCCATGGCCCCTACAACAGAAACCACTTCATTGAGGTGATCGCCGAGGCGATCGAGGTACGCGCTGTCCGCTTCTCTTGTGCGGTGCATGCTGCGGATTGAACCCCCCATGTGGGGTTAAGCGGTTTGCTGGGCCTGTTCCCCATAGCGTCCAAGCGCTTTCCCACAATCGAGTCTATAAGGGACAGCCTAAGCAGAGCGTTTTTGAATGTCAATCAGAATTATTCTCAAACAGATAAGCGTGCTCTCTGGTGAGGGTTCTGGGGCTGTGCAGAAGCGTTCATCAAGAGATTAAGCGTCGATGGCAATTTATTACTTGCAACAGATATCAAACATTATTACTATAATATTTTTAACAAGAGAGGGTGCGCCAACCTGGGTCAGCGCACCGTTCCGGGATGGGCCACCCGTGCGGGAACACGGATGACGCCACAAAATGTAGCCTGAGGATATCAGGACCGCCCAACAAGGCAAGGGAAAAGTCGTGGTTCATCTCCTCTCCATCGTGAGACCTGGAACGCTAAGGGCGTGTGATCGTGTTTAATCGAAAAGATCATTGTAGCAACATACCCAACCCTATCGGTCGGCAGGCGTGTGAGACACAGACGCAAGCGCAGACGCAGCAGTGGCAGCGACAAGTTGAGCGGCAAGAGCAGTGGAATCCCCGTTACACGCAACCAGCCGAACGCTCCAATCCGCCTGCCTATGGTTGGCAAGAGGTAGACAAGAACATCGAAAAGACCCTCAAGGAGAATTGGTTCGCCTGGGTTAATCGCGTTCGGGAGGACGGAACATGGGATTATAAAAAAAAACAGAAAGACCATTCTTGGTCTAAACGGGAACGGGCTGGCAACATTAATTATGGTGCTACCTGCGTGGCCGCTGGACACGATCCAGAAACTTGCCTAAGGGCAGGGGGGGCATTTCAAGGACTCACCGACGCCAAGAATCTACGTGTTCCGTTCTCCGACAGTTCTGGACGCCCCTGGGATATGAAGAAGCCAACCAGTTGTTTTGGCGAACCGATTGACGATTGCCAACAGGTCATCCAAGGCATGCGTTACGGATCGGACTACCTGCGCCGCAGAGGGCGCTAATCGTTTTAGGTATGCTACTTACTCCGGGAGACCGCCGCTATGGCGGTCCCCGTTTTTTTGGTGAGGTCTCTTATGGCAATTGGATTTGTGCGTTGGTTGAGTCGACATCCGCTCCTGGCCGCTTTGCTGACGCTGTTCAGTTTTGTCTGGATCAAATGGATGGCCCTGCCGCCGGATTGGTACCTCATTCATACGTTCCCGTCGAACAAAGAGACGCTTGAACGGTTGGTTACCATGCTCAAGGAAGACATAGCCTCCTACAGCTCGATCATTCTTGACCCACACGAACGGTGTTGCGTCGTCCGGCTCGATGATTTTAAAGAGATCAAACGCTCTATGACCAGTGAACAGATACCCGAGAGTCGGGTTCAGGCGTATGGCAGACTCATGAGAAAAGCGGGGGTGTATGATGTTGGGCTTTTACGTAATGGCTACAGTCAGGTATGGATTTCAATAGACTATTATTTTGTTGGTGGATCGGTAAGTTATTTATATTCTGAAGAACCAATGGCTGATTGTGCGCAGAAACTCTATGACATCACGGAGGGCATGCCCGCCTATGACTGTACTCAATTGGATAAGCATTGGTATCTGTTCCATATCTGACGGAGTGCAAAAAAAACAAGCCCGGCTATGGAGAGCATAACTCTGTGCTCGGTGCTGGAGAGATCGAGAGGCTGAGCATCGACGATGTGAATGTTATAGGCTGCCCAGGGCACGATCCAGCGCGATAAGCTTCGGAGTAACTCCTCCAGTGAGGTCCAGGGAGCAACCGGGGCAAGTGACACCGGCAGAGCGCCGCTATGGCGGTCCCCGTTTTTTTGGTGAGGTCTCTTATGGCCATTGGATTTGTGCGTTGGTTGAGTCGACATCCGCTCCTGGCCGCTTTGCTGACGCTGTTCAGTTTTGTCTGGATCAAATGGATGGCCCTGCCGCCGGATTGGTACCTCATTCATACGTTCCCGTCGAACAAAGAGACGCTTGAACGGTTGGTTACCATGCTCAAGGAAGACATAGCCTCCTACAGCTCGATCATTCTTGACCCACACGAACGGTGTTGCGTCGTCCGGCTCGATGATTTTAAAGAGATCAAACGCTCTATGACCAGTGAACAGATACCCGAGCGTCGGGTTCAGGCGTATGGCAGACTCATGAGAAAAGCGGGGGTGTATGATGTTGGGCTTTTACGTAATGGCTTCAGTCAGGTAAGGGTAAAAATAGACTATTATTTTGTTGGTGGATCGGTAAGTTATTTATATTCTGAAGAGCCAATGGCTGATTGTGCGCAAAAACTCTATGACATCACGGAGGGCATGCCCGCCTATGACTGTACTCAATTGGATAAGCATTGGTATCTGTTCCATATCTGACGGAGTGCAAAAAAACAAGCCCGGCTATGGCGGTGCTCATTCCCTCATGTGTTGGGGATTGCCGTGGGCCAAAGCGCGTTTTAATCCACTTGTCCTTCAGCTTGGGTTGGGGCTTTTGCAGCGGTACAGGCCTCCATGGCCTCCAGTAAACGGGCTTTGCTGATGGGCTTGCTCACATAACCCGTAAATCCCGCAGAAAGACATTTTGACTCGTCATCCGACATGGCAAAGGCGGTTAGGGCAATAATCGGGCAGGGCGGCTTTTTATGCGCTTTTTCCCATGCCCGAATGGCCGCTGTGGCTTGAAAACCATCCATTTCAGGCATCTGTATATCCATCAAAATCAAATCAAAGCGGGGCGATGTTTGGGTAAAGCGCTCCACAGCCTGCTTGCCATTGGTGGCGGTTTGGACAATATGGGGCGTGCTCTTTAAAAAGGTCGAGGCAAGCAATAAATTATCTTCGCTGTCATCAACCAACAAGACACGCAGCGAGGCTCTGCTTGGTTTGCTGTCCACTTCTGGTTGCTGGGACTTTTGCGTAATGCGGCAAAGTTCATCCAGTAAGACATCTGGAAAAACCGGTTCAGGCAAAAAATTAACCCCCTGTTGCAACATCTTAGCTGGTAATGAGCGATCGTGGCAGCGTCCATAGATTAATACCGGAATCTTCTCCCAGGGGGATACCGCCCTAAGACGCTTGATCTCACTCAATACATCGACATCGGCGTGATCAAAGTGAATAAATAACAGATCAATGGGCGTAGCTGCATGGTTGGCCTGCGCACAACGTAGAAAAGGGTCAACCTCGCTGCAATGGTGCAGGGTTGCACCATAACGGATTAAGGTCTCTTCAATATTCATGCGTTTAATAGGATGTGTGTGCCATATTAAAATATGCATCCCCGCAAATATGGGCGCAGGCTGGGCACTGCTCTTACTCGGCCCTGTTGAGCGGCTTAACCGAAGGGATAAAGTGAAGGTGCTGCCGTGGCCTTCCTGGCTTTTTAAGCCAAGTTGGCCCCCCATCAGATCGGCCAGTTTTTTGGAGATGGTCAAACCCAGACCGGTACCCCCGTAGCGCCGCTGGGTGGAGGAATCCAACTGCTTAAAGGCATCAAACACCACGCTCTGCTTGCTTTCAGGTATACCAATACCGGTATCAATGACCCGAAAAACAATCTCTACCTGACTGCCTTTGCCGGCGGTGGTGCTGACCACCGTGGCAATGGTGCCCGCTTCGGTAAATTTAATGGCGTTGCCTAGAAAATTGATCAAAATCTGACGTATACGGGCCGGATCACCCAATAACCACTCCGGCACACTTTCATCAATAAAAATCAGCTGGTGCAACCCCTTTTCATGAGATCTAAAACGAATCACCTCGCCCGCATCATACACAATACGGCGCAGATTAAAGGGGACATGTTGGAGCTCCAGCCCACCCGATTCAACTTTGGAAATATCCAGAATATCGTTGATAATCTGTAATAGATTTTCACCGGCAGAGCGACAGACAGACAAAAAGCCCCGCTGTTCAATGCTCAACTGAGTCTCGCCCAATAACTCCGTCATGCCTAAAATGGCGTTCATGGGGGTCCGTATTTCATGGCTCATGGTGGCCAAAAATTCGCTTTTCGCCAGGGAAGCCGCCTCGGCCTTTTTCTGGGTCAACTCCAGGTGGGCCTCCGTCTCTTTTAACGAGGTAATGTCCTCTTTAATGCCGACAAAATGGGTAATCTTGCCACTGGTCTTAGAGAGAACCGGGCTAATGTGAGCCATTTCCCAATAAAGCGAACCATCTTTGCGCTTGTTGATAAGCTCACCTCTCCACTCATGGCCCCGACTAATGCTGTCCCAAAGGGCATCATAGATGGCCGGTTCAGTCTGCCCGGATTTTAGTAAGCTGGGTTTATTGCCAATCACCTCTTCTGCCCCGTAGCCGGTTATTTTTTCAAACTTGGGGTTAACATACTGGATGTGCCCCTCGGCATCGGTAATAACAATACTTGCAGGGCCATACTCAACAGCCCGAGAGAGCAACCTGAGCCGCTCTTCTTGATGGACCCTGTCGGTAATATCCCGAATAAAGGCATAGTTATACTCATGAGATGAAGTTTTTACATAGTTGGATTGAATCTCAACGGGAAATTGAATGCTATTTTTGGTGCGTAAATGGGACTGAAAGGTCAGGGTCTGGTAGGATTTTAATTTAAGCCAATGCTCTTTCCAAGAGGTCTCAATATGGCCACAGCCGATCTGCTCAATACTCAACTGAAGCAGTTGTTCTTTTTCATATTGCAATTTTTGGCAGGCTTTTTCATTAACATACACAATTTTGCCTTGGGGTGAGATGAGAAAAACCATATCCCCCAGGCGATCAATGGCAAATTGTGTCATGCGTAACTGCTCTTCTACACCCCGGCGTAACGAGATAGACTCCCTCAACTGTCGGTTGGCCTCTAGCAGTTTTTGACGAGAACGGTAAAGGTCGACAAAAACCTTCACTTTGCTAAGGAGGATGGTGGTATCAACCGGTTTGTCAATATAGTCCGCAGCCCCAAGTTGATAACCCGTTGCGCGGTGGGCATCATCATGGTGGATGGCGGTCATAAAAATGATGGGAATATCTTTGGTCTGTTCCCACGAGCGGGCAATTTTAGCGACCTCGTAACCATCCATGCCCGGCATGTTGACATCCAACAGCATGAGTGCAAAGTCGTGCTCGACCATTAGCCCCAAAGCATCATTGCCACTGGGGGCCTCAATGATCTGCACATCCAATTTGGAAAGAGATACCCTTAGCGCCATAGAGTTAGCGGGTCGATCATCGACAATCAATATTTTAGGCTCTATAAGGCTCATTCTGATACAAACTCGTTGGGGGTGTTTTTTGGGTTTTTCAGGGATGACGCTGCTTGGATTGCCAGCGTGCTCCCTAGGCTAAGAATCTCTAATATTTCATGTAATGGTGCGGGGCGCGCATAGTGAAAGCCCTGCATAATCCCACATCCCAGCCCTTGCAGAACATTAACTTGTGCGGCTGTCTCCACCCCCTCGGCCACCAGGTCGTAACCCAGCGCATGGGCCATTGAGATAATGGCTTGCACGATGGTGCGGCTCTCCTGATTGTGCGCAACTTCCATGACAAAGGAGCGATCAATTTTCAGGGTGTGGATCGGAAAATTTTTCAGGTAGCTCAAGGAAGAGTAACCAGTGCCAAAGTCATCAATGGCGATTTTGTAGCCAAGTTGGTGAAGGGCTTGCAACAACGCCGCGCTCTTTTCAATGGGTTTGGCTAAAAAACTCTCGGTAACCTCTAACTCAAGCTGTTCGGCCTCGATACCATAGTTTGCCAAAGTCTGAGAAAAATAGTTAACCAGATTATCTTGCCGCAGTTGCCGAACCGAAAGGTTAATGGCTACCGGTAAGGGTTTAGGGGTGCAGCGGTTGATCCGCTGCAAGCCTTGGCAGGCCATCTCCACGACCTGATTGCCAATGGCGGCAATCAATCCAGACTCTTCGGCAATGGGAATAAATTGGTTGGGTGAAATCACACCCTCGGTTGGGTGTATCCAGCGCAAAAGGGCTTCAAACCCGACAATCTCAGAGCTATGGGCATCCACCTTGGGTTGATAGTAAAGTTCAAACGCTTTATGGTCAATGGCATAGCGTAGTTCGGACTCTAGGGAGATACGGCTTTGCGCTTGGGCATTCATCTCGGCTGTGTAAAAGGAGTAGCGGTTGCGGCCAGACTCCTTCGCGCGGTACATGGCCGTGTCGGCATGTTTAATCAGCAGAGCAGCGTTGCCGCTATCGTCAGGGTAGATGGCCATACCCAAACTGCACCCTATAAAAAGCTTTTTATCTTCTAGCACAATGGGGTGTGTGAAGGATTCCAGAATAGTCAAAGCCACATTGGTCATCACTTTAGCGGTATCTGTCAGGTCGGCCAGAATAATGGTGAACTCATCCCCCCCCATGCGGGCCACCGTATCCTCTTCACGCACACAACTTTGTATACGCTTGGCCGCTTCGATCAACAGTTGGTCCCCGGCATTGTGGCCCATGGAGTCATTGATGTGTTTAAAATGGTCCAAATCAATAAAAATCAATCCAACTTTATTTTGGCGACGGTTGGCGGCGGTTAAAGCGTGGTCCAGGCGCGATTGAAAGTGCGCACGGTTGGGCAGTTTGGTCAAACAGTCAAAAAAGGCCAACTGTTCCAACCGCTCCTCGGTTGCTTTTAACCGTGAAATATCCGAAAAAATGCCAATACAGTTGACCAAATGGCCACGTTCATCATACACGGCGTTGATGGTTAACCATTTTGGGTAGATCTCGCCATTGTGGCGACGGTCCCATATCTCCCCTTGCCACTGACCCGTTTGCCAGATCTTCTTCCACATTTCAGCATAAAATTCGTGAGTATGGCGGTGCGATTTCATGAAACCAGGATCTCGGCCAATCACCTCATCGGCTGGGTAGCCTGTAATACGCACAAAAGCGGGGTTGACCTCCATAACCCGGTTAGCGGCATCGGTAATAATGATCGCTTCGCTGGTGTTTTCAAATACCCCGGCGGTCAAGCGTAGGCGGTGCTGGGCCTGTTCCCGTTCAATCATTTGCTGCTTCAACTGCTCATTGCTGGTTTTGAGGGCGGCGGTACGTTGGGCAACCGTGGCTTCGAGTTTGTCATGACTCTCTAAAAGCGCATGGTTCGCCAATTCAGCCGCTTGTTTGGCATCCGCCAGCTCTCTTTCAAGCAGTTTGTGGGCGTTAATGTTGTAGATGGAGACTAAGATAAATGGATTATCATGATAAAGATCTTTGAATAGATCCTGTTTCAGGGTGCTGCACCCGGTCAACTCCGCAATAAAAGAGTGATCTTTATGTTTAAATGCGCTCCCCTTATGGATGAGCCGTATCTCAATGGGCTTTGGATAGGTACTTTTAAAAAACGAGGGGTAAGAAGCATAAAATTTAGGCTGGTCTTCAATATGCACAAAGGCAGAAAAGGGCTTGCGGATCAGATCTTCCCGCTTGCAGCCCAACATCTCCAGGGTGGTATGGTTGCACTCTAGGACCATGCCCGAGACATCAATCAAAATAAACCCTTCAGGCGCACTGTTAAAAAGTGCCTCAAAGCGGGCTAGGGCACTCTCCTGCACCTGTTTGGCCTTTTCCAAGCGCAATTGAGATTCCCGCAGCTCCTGATTTTGAATCTCCAACTCAATTTGGTGTACGTTTAGGTCATGGATAAGGGCATTCACATTATCCCTATCCCATTTGGTGTGAATCTGCTCCTGACGCAGCATCAACTCTTCAGCACGTTTGCGCAGCTCTGATTTATTATGATCGTCCATTCGGAATATCCTTACCAAACGATACGTCGGACACGGGTTAGTAGCTCGTCTCCGTTAAGGGGTTTGACGATCACATCGTAGGCGCCTTTACGGAGTAGGCGTTCTTGGGTTTCTAGGGCACGATCACTGGTGATCATGATGATCGGAATTTTTTGAATATCTGTGGTGGAACGAACCTTTTTGAGCAGCTGAAAACCATCCATAAGGGGCATATAGACATCACACAATACAAGATCGGGACGCAGCTCCACCATGTTGGTGTAGGCGGTTTGACCATCCCATGCCTCAAAGAATTCACAATCTTCGAGAATGTTTAAATATGTTTTTATAAGCGTGCGAATGTCCTGATCATCATCAACAATTAGAATTCTGGGTCTAATGTGGGGTAGGGTGACGGTAAAGTGGCTACCCTTGCCAAGCTCGGACCAAACGGTAATATCCCCCCCATGGCTCTCAATAATATTGGCACAAAAGGGTAAAGCAAAGCCGGACCCCTTCTCCCCATCGGTGCCGGGCATGCTGGTTTTGCTACCTGCATCAAACAACTGGGTTTGTAGGTCGGGTGCGATACCCACCCCTTCATCTTTGACCACTATGGTGCCGGGTTTAGTTGGGCAAGCCTCAAACCGGATGGCGCTCTCAGCATGGCTGAATTTGATGGCATTGGAGAGCAGATTTTGTATCACCTCTCCATACAGCACAGGGTCGGCGAAAATACGTGTACCCGGTGGGACATTATTGATGATTCGTAGCCGCTTTTGGCGCCGCATATACTCCAGTTTGGGCAGGCACTCCTCAATACACATATAAGCATCAATAAACTCTTGTTTTAAAGTGATTAGCCCGGTATTTAAGCGGCTAATATTAAGAATTTTCTCGGTTAAATTAAGCAAGCTATTACCGCTATTGCGGGCCACCTGAATCAATTCCATATGCTCTTTTTCGAGCACATGTCCGGCCTCTTCCATCAAATATTCAAGCAGCCCGACAATAGAACTTAATGGTCCCCGCAGATCATGCGCCACTAAGGAGATAAATTTATCCTTAATCTGGTTGGCCTGTTCAGCTTCCGCTTTGGCACGTTGCATAGCAAGATTACTATCAATCAGCGGGGTAACGTCACTGACAACGACCAAGAGATGGTTGCCCTTAACCTTGCTGCTGCCAAGACAAGAGCTATCCCAATCGGCGCGTTTGCCCTCCAATTGGGCATAAAAGGGGAGTCCTTGTTGGGGAATCAAGCGTAGTGAAAGGCTCTTATTGGTCGGTTTGTTGAAAAAACTGGTATAGCGAGCAAGAAACTCTGAGCGGTCCCTGGCATCGATCCAGTTAAGAAAGGGTTTGCCGATAACGGGGGTATCCTGAGCTTGGAGCAGGTCTAAAAAGGTCTCGTTGACCATCTGCACAATACCGGAATGGTCAACAACCAAATATCCAGTAGGGGCTTCGTTAAACAGGCGGGAAAAACATTCACGCAGTTGATCCGACTCTTGACGCACCCGGATCAAACGCTCCTGGGTTATGCGCAGTTCGTCATTTTGCATCTCCAGTTCAATTTGATGCACCCGCAGATCATGAATCAGCGTCTGTAAATCCGTGCGTTCAAATTGATCCAAAGCGTGTGTATCACTTTTCAACACCTCTTCTGCCCGGCTACGCAGTGCGGATATGTTGGTTATGTTTTCCGAGTTCATGAGCGTTCTCAACGGTTCTGTTGCGCGAAAAGGTGGGGTGTTACTCTGTATCGTGATTGATCAGGGTTCGCAAAGAGGGCATGCTTTGCGGCGTATCCAACACGTGGGTGAGATCCAGGACGGTAAAGGTGACGCCCTTGTCCCAATTGTGTCGATCAATGGGGGTAGAGCTCATCAATACGTCAATGACCACCCCATCTTTTCTACGCCAGCGGGTTTTAACCGTACCGGTACCACTCACTTGAATTTGCCGATATTTTTCGGTACCGACAAAGGTATACTCTTCGTCCGAGGGATATAACAGGCGTGAATCTTGACCAACCAGTTCATCCATGACATAGCCGGTTATATCGCACACTTGCTGGTTAACCCACTTGAAAACCCGTTTGTTGACCAAACCAATGCCAATGGGAGCCGTTTTAAAGATACTTTGCAGCAGCGCTCCTTTTTCCTGAATCTGGGCCTCTAAATCTTTGCTCATGGTGATATCTCTCACCACGCCGATCATGCGCTCTGCTTTGCCCCGGCTGTTGCGGATAACCGTGCCGGTTTCGGCCATCCAGCGAATGGTACCATCAGGGCAGATAATGCGGTGGTCAATGTCGTAGGGCATATCCTTTTCGATGGCGTTTTTGACGCTTTCCATAACAAAACCATGGTCCTCGGGGTGCAGGGACTTTAAGAAGGTGTCGTAGCTACCATCAAACTGATCCTTTTCAACCCCAAACATCTCCTCAATATTGTCGGACCAGACCAACTCGCCGGTAGTGATGTTCCAGTCCCAACTGCCAATCTGTGCCGAAGAGCGAACCAAACCATAGGATTCGGACACCCGCAGCAGCTCTTGCTGGGCGGTATGCAAGCTGTTGATGTTGACAAACACCAGCACCACACCCAGGTAGGCATCGGTGGCAATGCGGTACGGCAGAATACGCAACTGGTACCAATCGCCACTGGAGGTGCGAACCACCTTCTCTTCCACCTTGTGGGATTTATTGACGCGCAAGGCGAGGGTGATGAGATCCACCTCTTGCAGATTATGGGAAAGGTGGGCCAGCGGGCGGCCAATATCGCTCTCTAAAATATTAAAGAGCTTGGCGGAACTGGTGGTGAATTTTCTGACATCCAGATCTTCATCCAAAAACACCGAGACCACTTGGGTGCTGTTCATCAGGTTATCCAAGTCGTTATTAACCTCGGTCAACTCAATGATCTTATTCTGATATTCCGCATTGACCGTATAGAGCTCCTCGTTGACCGATTGCAGCTCTTCGTTGGTGGATTGCAACTCTTCATTGCTTGCCAGCAGCTCTTCATTGGTCGCTTGCAGCTCTTCGTTAGAGGTCTCCAACTCCTCGATGGTCGCCTGTAAATTTTCCCGGGTCAGTTGCAGCTCTTGCTCAAGATCCGCGATGCGCTGCATGGTCTCTTGGTTAAAATCATAAGCGTCATCGGCGGGATTAAGGCGCGTTTCAGCGGCCTGTTCCTGGATAAAGAGTGCCGCAAGGGGGGATTGGTTTTTGCGTCCAATAACCGGTTTAATATGGATATTAAGCAGCCGGTTCGCGCGTCCCCCCTGACCATTGAAGCGTATGTTGGTAAAAGTAACGCTCTCGCCTTCACGAAATACCTTGGTCAAACCTGTAGAAACGTAACCGTTCAGAGACCCCGATATCAAGCGGCTACTGGAGCCGGTAACGGCGGTACGAGGTTTCCCTTTCTCCGTTCAGCAATCACCTCAGCAAGATAGTCCCAGGGAGACACGTTCCGCAATCGGCAAGTTTCGATGACGCTAGCCAGCACACCCAATACCCGACTCCCTTCTGCCGTACGAGTTCCGTGGCTGATCAGACGCGCAATGACCCAGTGGCGCAGAGCCCGCTCCGCATCGTTGTTGGTCAGCGGCAGCCCTGGAACTCTCACAGGTTGCCAGATAACATCCCAGTCATTGAGAAGCTCAACGGCAAGGCTGCGAACTTTCTCGGACGGGGGATAATCTCTGTACAATTCGCAGTATCCCTGGAATTCTTCCAAAATCGACTCGGCAGCTGGCGGATCCGATCCATCTTTGACCTCTTCGACCATGTATTCCAGGACCTCCAATACCCTGGAGCCGAATCGTTTGCTCTCTTTATCCAGGCTTGTCGACAACCCCTTGGCTTTTCGGATCAAGTGCGCCCAGCAGCGCAGCCGCCTGGAGAAAATCCGGTAGTTCATGAGTCCATCGCTCATTAGCCAGCCTGCATATTCCTCGGTCAGGATATCAAGGACCATTTGTCGAGTCCGGCGTCCCACGCAAAACAAGACCGTATTTGCCGTCGCGAAAACCCAGAGCCACAAAGCTTGACCTTTTTGCTTCCAAGGCGTTTCGTCTACATGAGCCAGAGCGGATGCACGAAGTTCGGCAATCAGTTCATCCTGAACAGGGGCGGCAGCCAGTCCGACCTCACGTATGCAATTGTCGATGGTCCCGACACTCAACTCCAGGCCGAACCAATCGATCAAAAACTCCTGAACCTTGGAGCGAGACAACCGCATCCGTTTTGCGAGCGCAACAATGAAAGCAGCCAACATGGGGCCGACAATACGCCATTCACTCAAACTGGTTGCGGTTTTGCGTCCTGCAATCTCAAGTCTATCCCCTGTGCCGGGACCGGTACATGAAATATGGCCGCATCTACAGGCAACTTCCCCAAAAAGGTGCTTGGTCCCCTCTAGCCTCAATCCAGGCTGATCCGGGGCACCCCTTATCAGATCGATGGTCACATAGCCGATTCGAGCTGTAAATCGAGCATCCAAGGGAAGGGCAGCATCGCAGGCAGCACACGTTTCCGCTCGATGAACCACGGTACTCCGAATCGGAATTATCTGCGTTCTGCCGAATCCCTTGGCCCCAACTGGCTTCCCAGCCCTGCCTTTCGGCTTCTTGCCTGAGGAATCCGACTTACCATTTCCTGGAGCAGAGGGAGTAGAACTGCCGGATGGCCCTGGTGAATCATCTCCATCCGCATCATCGGTTCCCTTCTTCTCCACCGGCGAAACGTCCTCTTCATCCTCATCCGAAAGCGTTTCGTCTTGCTCAACTGGAATCCCAAGGTACGCCGGACGACTGCTGGGCGGCTGGGAACTGTTGTCGGGTGTTCGGTTCAAACGCTCACGAGATTCCTTGAGATCCTCCAACATTTTCCGGCTGACGGCCAGTAACTCTGCAGACGATAGTGAGGAGAGATATTCCTCATCAATCTGGAGCAGGTCGTGATCTGAAAGCTTCATGGTTCGCGCACCACATCATCGCCGGTGAATGAATCCTCGCACACATGATAACACGGGTTTCCAGGAAGAGATTTTTGCGCTTCTGCGCCCCATTGGATCCAGCGCAAAAATTCGCTCGTACCCGGGGGTGGGCGCCACAGCTGAAAACCCGCCAGAACTCTCCTCAAGGCTTTGATAGGCAAAAACAGATCGGATCGCACTCTCCTTCTGAAATTTCACATTTTCGACGAAAATCGTGTCAAGGATATTCTTTGCCATGGTCAAACAAAATTGGCGCTATTCCCGGCAGTTGACTCCTTCTCAAACGGTGAACATCCTCACTGAACGAGGGGTCTCTGAACGGTTACGTAGAAACGGGAATATAGAGATCATCGGCCACCATTTTGGAGATGTCGGTAATGGGAGAGCCGAACGGGATGCGCATATAGTCCAGGGTATCCCCCAGCACCTGCACCAATTGCAGGTTATCGTTGACCACCACGGCAAAGGGTAGATAGTTGCCTGAGATTGTCTGCACAAAACGGCTGAGAATTCGTTCTTCTTCAAGGTAGCGCCCGGTGGTGGTGGTTTCTAAGCGGCCACCTGCGCGACCACCAACCCAATGTTTGGGTTCATATTGGCTGAGGGGGCGGTTGGCTGAGGCCACTTTACGGATGCCCTTGCTGCGGTAGATTTTCCATTTGGCATGCAGAGTGTTGAAAAAACTGTCCATTTCACCCGGGGTCTCGCTACTGCCCAAGAAGAGAATACCGTCTGTGGCCAGGGAGAAGTTAAAGCCCTCCAGCACCTTTTGTTGCAGCACGGGCTGGAAATAGATCAACATATTGCGGCAAGAAACAAAGTTGATGTTGGTAAAGGGGGGATCTTTAATAATATTGTGCTGGGCAAACACCACCATCTCGCGCACCTGGCGAATAATATGGTAGTTATCCCCTTTGTGCATAAAGTATTTATTTAATAATGGGGCGGGCACATCGGCCACAATGCTCTCGGGGTAGGCCCCTTGGCTGGCGCGAAAAATGGCATCCTGATCCACATCGGTGGCGAAAATTTTTATATCAACCGCAGCCTCACTCTTTTGCATGGCCTCCATAAACAAAATGGCTAGGGAGTAGGCCTCCTCCCCCGAGGAGCAGGCCGAGGCCCACACCCGGATCTGTTTGCCTGTATTATTTTTTACCAACTCTGGGATAATGCTCTCTTGTAGAATCTGGTAAGCGTCGGCATCGCGGAAAAAGCTGGTGACGCCAATTAACAGCTCACGGAACAGCACCGTCTGTTCCCGTGGATTGGCTTCTAAAAAGTGTACATAGTCATCCAGGTCTTCGTACTGATTGATGGTCATGCGGCGCTCGATACGGCGCATCACGGTGGAGGGCTTGTAAAAGGTAAAATCAATGCTGCTGTTTTCCCGCAGCAGGGCAAAAATACGGGTTAAGCCCGTGCCTTTTTCCGCCAGTTTATCGGTCATTAACTCGCGGGTCGCATAGGGGTGTTTGACAAAAGCCAGCAGTTGGCTGGGCATTTCGTCGGGGGGCAGAATAAAATCGGGCAGGTTGGTGGCTATGGCGCTTTTGGGCATGCTGTCAAACTTGGCGGTGGCCTCCTCCTGCACCATGACCATGCCGCCCTTTTCTTTGATGCTCTTGACCCCCCGTGTGCCATCGCTGCCCGCACCCGACAGAATAATACCCACCGCCTTACGCCCCTGATCCTCTGCAAGGGAGACAAAGAAAATATCAATGGGCAGATTGATGCCAATATTATTATGGGTTTGGTCGGTTAAAATCAGACGTCCGTGGAAGATTTTAACATTCTTCTTAGGGGGAATCAGATAGACCGTGTTGGCTTCGACCGGCATACCGTCGGTGATGCGCGTGACCTCCATATTGGTCTGCTTGGAGAGCAGCTCCACCATGAGACTTTTATAGTCGGGGGAGAGGTGTTGCACCACAATAAAGGCGGCCCCGCTGTTGGCAGGCATGTGAGAGAAAAATGCCTGAATCGCCTCCAAGCCGCCTGCCGAGGCCCCTATACCAATATAGTGTGTGGGGGGGTTGGCGATCACTGGATCCATGAGCTTGGTGCGGGGTGGCGTTGTTTCGTTCGAGGACATGTCTCTTCTCTCTTCAAGCATCAAAAGGGGGTGGCAAGACCATGATCCTTGCGCCTCATGGGTCAAAAAAAGGTCCACCATCACTTAGCAAAACCGGTTTGCTGGTATGGCATGGCCAACACACCATAGCAGTTTCTGCTTGTTTGGAAAGTAGAAACATTCTATCATAAGTACATATGCTTATCATAAATGAGTAAAATATGAAGAATGCACGACTGCATGTAATCAATCCCGATGAAGTGGCCACCTCGGTGCTCTTTCGTCTGCTGGCTCCCACGGGTATTGAATCGCGCCACTACCC